>NZ_CP087176.1:3435401-3737028 GCF_024748695.1 Pseudomonas sp. B21-040 | reverse complement strand
GCTTGCTCGCGATGGCGGCAGAACATTCAGCATCGATGTCATCTGTCAGGCCCCAATCGCGAGCAAGCTTTGCTCCTACAGGGGGGTAGCGGTGTTTTGAAGAATTGTTTACAGGAGAAAACCATGCGTTTGGTTCAGTTCGAATTGAGTAACGGCGAGCGTCGCGTCGGCGTCGTCGAGGGCGGTCTGGTGCGTGAAGTGCAGGATGCGCACACAGTCCGCGACCTGGCGTTGGCAGCAATTGAGGCGGGCACTGATCTGGCGCAACAGGTGAAAGTCCTCGGCCTGGGCATCAGCCACGACTACGCCGAGTTGCTGGCCACGTTGCGTATCCTGCCGCCACTGGATCACCCGGACGCGGCACACATGCTGGTCAGCGGTACGGGCCTGACCCACTTGGGCAGCGCTTCGGCCCGGGACAAGATGCATCAACACGCCGGTGACGAAGCGGCCATGACCGACACCATGCGCATCTTCAAATGGGGCGTGGAAGGCGGAAAACCGCAAGCAGGGCAGGCCGGTGTGCAACCGGAATGGTTCTACAAGGGCGACGGCAGCATCGTCGTTCGGCCGGGCAAGCCGTTCCCGCTGCCGCCCTTCGCCGAAGACGCGGGCGAAGAGCCGGAACTCGCCGGCCTCTACGTCATCGGCCACGATGGCAAGCCTTATCGCCTCGGTTATGCGGTCGGTAACGAGTTCTCCGATCACGTTATGGAGCGAAAAAATTACCTGTACCTGGCGCACTCCAAATTGCGCAGTTGCAGTTATGGTCCGGAACTTCGCGTCGGTGATTTGCCGCCACACCTGGCCGGCACCAGCCGCATCCTGCGTGACGGTGAAGTGCTGTGGCAGAACGAGTTTCTCAGCGGCGAAGCCAACATGTGCCATAGCCTGGAAAACCTTGAGTACCACCATTTCAAATACAGCCAGTTCCTGCGCCCGGGGGACGTGCACATTCATTTCTTCGGCACCGCGACGCTGTCGTTTGCCGATGGCATCCGCACCCGACCGGGTGATGTATTCGAAATCAGCCAGGCCGAATTCGGCGCACCGCTGATCAACGGCATTGCGCCGGTTGAAGCGGCATTCGAACCCGGCACCGTTGGCAGCCTTTAAGGAGATCCGTATGACCCAGATCCTTGGTCACAATTACATCGGCGGTCTGCGCAGTGCGACGGGCACCGTCAAACTCCAGAGCGTCGACGCCACCACGGGCGAGGCCTTGCCTCATGAGTTTTATCAGGCCACCGAGCAAGAAGTGGACGCCGCCGCCACGGCTGCCGGCGCGGCGTATCCGGCCTTTCGCAGCTTGAGTGCCGAGCGACGGGCGCAGTTTCTGGACGCCATCGCCGATGAACTCGATGCCCTCGGCGATGACTTTGTCGCCGTGGTCTGTCGCGAAACCGCGTTGCCCGCCGGACGAATCCAGGGCGAACGCGGTCGCACCAGTGGCCAGATGCGGTTGTTCGCCAAAGTGCTGCGCCGTGGCGATTTTTACGCTGCGCGAATCGACAAGGCGTTGCCCGAGCGCACACCGTTGCCTCGCCCGGACCTGCGCCAATACCGCATCGGCGTCGGCCCGGTCGCAGTGTTTGGTGCCAGCAACTTTCCCTTGGCGTTTTCGACGGCTGGCGGCGACACCGCCTCGGCCCTGGCGGCGGGTTGCCCGGTGGTGTTCAAGGCGCATGGCGGTCACATGGCCACCGCCGAATGGGTGGCTGACGCGATACTGCGCGCCGCGGAAAAAACCGGCATGCCGGCCGGTGTGTTCAACATGATCTACGGGGGCGGGGTCGGCGCAGCGCTGGTCAAGCATCCGGTGATTCAAGCAGTGGGCTTTACCGGCTCGCTGAAGGGCGGTCGCGCCTTGTGCGACATGGCCGCCGCGCGTGCGCATCCCATCCCGGTGTTCGCCGAGATGTCGAGCATCAACCCGGTGATCGTGTTGCCACAGGCGCTGGAAGCCCGGGCGCAAACCATCGCCCGTGACCTGACGGCATCGGTGGTTCAAGGCTGTGGCCAGTTCTGCACCAATCCGGGGCTGGTGATCGGCATTCGTTCACCGCAGTTCAGTGCGTTCGTGCAGCAAGTTGCGTGGATGATCAACGATCAGCCGGCGCAAACCATGCTCAATGCAGGAACCTTGAGCAGCTATGGCCATGGCCTGGACAAGCTCAACGCTCATCCCGGCATCACCCATCTGGCAGGCAATACACAACAGGGCACGCAGGCTCAGCCACAACTGTTCAAGGCTGACGCCAGCCTGTTGATCAGCGGCGACGAAGTCTTGCAGGAAGAAGTGTTCGGCCCGACCACGGTGGTGGTGGAAGTGGCTGATCAGGCGCAACTCAACGCAGCGCTGAAGGGGCTCCATGGGCAACTGACGGCGACGATCATTGGCGACCCGGCGGACTTTGAACAGTTCGGCGAGTTGACGGCGCTGCTGGAGCAAAAGGTCGGACGGATTCTGCTCAACGGTTATCCGACCGGTGTGGAAGTCTGCGATGCGATGGTCCACGGCGGGCCGTACCCGGCAACGTCGGATGCGCGCGGCACGTCGGTGGGCACCTTGGCGATCGACCGTTTTCTGCGCCCGGTGTGCTTCCAGAACTACCCGGACAGCCTGTTGCCGGAGCCGCTGAAGAATGGCAATCCGCTGCGTATCCAGCGGTTGGTGGATGGGCAACCGTCCCGGGAAGCGCTGTAGCTGATCGTTCCCCCCTGTGGGAGCGGGCTTGCCCGCGATGGCGGACTGACAGCCAGCATTGATGTTGAATGTTAAATCGTAATCGCGGGCAAGCCCGCTCCCACATTTGTTCTGTGTTGAGCCGGCGTTTTGCGGTCGGCACTGGGCTGCCCGCGCTTTGAGCTATCATTGCGTTTTTCCCATTTAAAGATTGATTGCCATGACTGCCGTAACCGACACCTTGCTTGAAACCCTCGAACACTGCGACATGGTGGAAATCGACGGGTTGCACGCATTTGAATTTTCCCTTGATGAATTCGACAACCTGCACATCGAATGCATGGACGGCCGAGTGTCCAAGCATTGGGAGTTCACTCCAGCGCAGGTTCAGGCTGCGACCTTCGATCCGACTCTGCAAAGCTGGGTGATCACTGGCGATTCCGGCGAGCACCGCCTGGTGTGCTTGACCGCTATTGGTGGTCATGACGACGATGATGAGCCGGAGGATGCGTAATCTCTGGCCCCTGTTGATGGCCGGCAGTATCGGCGCGATGGGCGTTCAGGTTGCGTCGGCCGACAACCTTCAGTTGCTGGTCGGCTCCTACACGGCCGGTGAGAGCCAGGGGATTTATCGCCTGAACTTCGACAGCTCGACCGGGCAGATCAACGCCCGGCCACTGCAAGTGGTCAACAGCGAAAACCCTTCGTGGCTGACCCTGGCCAAGGATCAGCGTCACCTGTTCGTGGTCAACGAAAACGGCCCGGGGCAGAAAGACCCGGTCGGGCGCGTCAGCAGTTTTGTGATCGATCCCAAGACCCATGCGCTGAGCCTGATCAATCAGGTGCAAAGCCTGGGCAATGAGCCGACGCATTCAAGCCTCAGCGGTGATGCCAGTCATTTGTTTGTCAGCAACTACTCGGTAGCTGAAGATCCAGGCGGCACGCTCGCGGTGTTGCCGGTGGGCGCTGATGGCACGCTGAAACCTGTGGTGCAGATGAGCAGTCATCCCGCGAGTCGGGTCAATCCCGAGCGGCAGCTGTCGGCGCACGTGCATTCGACCGTCTCCTCGCCGGACGGCCATTACGTGTTCTCCAATGACCTGGGGGCAGACAAGGTCTTTGTTTACCGCTTCGACCCCAAAGCCAATCCGGACCTGCCATTAACGCCTGCAACGCCTGCGTTCGTGCCGTTGCCGCCGGGCAGTGGGCCGCGTCATTTGCTGTTCAGTGCCGATGGCAAGCACGCTTGGCTGACCATGGAGATGAGTGCGCAGGTGGCCGTGTTCGATTACAAGGACGGCACACTTGAGCAAACACAAATGATCGACCTGGCGGCCGGCCAGCCTGTGTCCGATAAAGCAGCCGCGGCGCTGCATGCTTCGGCGGATGGCAAATTCCTCTATGTCAGCAACCGCGGCACCGCCAATCAGTTGCTGGTGTTCGCCATCGACCCTGCGACCGGCCACCTGAAGGAACTGCAACGTCGCTCAGTGGAAGGTGATCATCCGCGTGAGTTCAGCCTCGATCCCAGTGGCCATTTCGTGTTGATTGCCAATCAGAAGAGCAACCAGATTGTCGTCGTCGAACGCGATGCCAAGACCGGTTTGCTGGGTAAAACCGTGCAGAAATTGCCGATGGACGCACCCAGCGATCTCAAGTTCCTGCTGCGTCAATAGGCCGCAGGCCCCGGTTCAAGGGGCCTGCATCCTTCTATTAATGCTGCTGATATCTGCTAATGCTACAAAGCATTTCAAGATGCCGAGCCTCGAAGGTTAAGTTTGCTTCACGGCCCCACCGGGCAAGCAAGCCAACTGAACACGAGGAATACCGCCATGAACTTCAATCTCTTCTCCGTTATCGCCGCTTCTGCCATCTCTGCCTCCGTTGCGCTGCCAGCCAGTGCCAACGTTGAAATCAGCGACAAAAAATCCCACGCCCAGAGCTACACCCAGAAATACCTGCAACAGAGCGCCAACTTCTACGCCGCCCTGGATCACAAAACCCAACACTGAAATTTCAGCCCTGCACCTTTTATGCAGGAGCGAAGTCACTGACGTCGATCAAGCTGAACAGCTTCGAGAAACCTGAGTGATGTCGCTCCTGCATAGCGCGTTTACGACAGCATCACATTGCCATTAACGTGCGCCTTGATATCACATGGCCATATGTTTAGATTGGACGCTGCCTTTTTCAGTCCAATTCTAAAAACAAGGGATCGATAGCATGGCGATGCGTCTGGCAGTGGTTCTTCTTTTCCTCTATTCCGCCCCCATTTCTTCGACTGCCCAGCCCGTTCCAGACGAGCCGGATGCGGCCCGTGAGCGCTTGATGAGTTTTATCGAAGACTGAAATAGACGGGCTCAATGATCAACGAAGCTGATGGTCACTATGGATAACCCTGAGTGGTTGCTACGGCTTTTTTGATTGATTCTGTGCGCATCGACACATGCCCACGGAGATCACCATGGCCCGTTCAATCCTCACTTCTGCCAAACACGGCGCCTACCTGGCCATCGGTCTTTACGTGGCGATGGTGTTGGTCTTCAGCCTCTCGGCTCAATCGCACTACACCACCGACGCGCCGATTCAGGTCGCTTATCCCGCCATCCAGTTCGAACACCGTGCGCAAAACGCAGGGGTTGAACACGTAGAGCTGGCGGGAGTGGTCGGGGCATGAAAGGGCGCAATCTCTGGGTGATTGCCTTCCTGGCCTTCATCACCAATGGATTTTCGTTACTGGGAATAGGGCAGGGCTCAGTAGGTTCCGTGGCACGCTCGATCGAGGCCAAACACGACCTCTCTCGCAACATCGAAACGCAAAAGGCCATGGGGCTGCTGGCCGGCAATCCGCCGATCAAACGCCAGGTCGATTTCTTCGGGCCGTTCCAGGTGGACTGCTCGGTGTTGCAGATGTGTGAAGTGTTCGCCTGAATCCCCCAGACAACGCGATCCTGTAGCAGCTGGCGCAGCCTGCGTCCGACTGCGCAGCAGTCGTAAATCCGGCTTGCTCGGTTTGTCTGATACACCGCATGCGCTGATTTTACGACTGCTGCGCAGCCGGACGCAGGCTGCGCCAGCTGCTACAGGGGTTACTTGTGCATCACGCCGGTAAACAGGTCTGACTCCAGAAACCGCTGCAACCAGGCCTGCAGCCGCACGTATGGCGTCTGCGCGAACCACTCGCGATCGACGTGGGCGAATTGGCGCACGAACGGCATCAAGGCGACATCTGCCAGGCTTGGATGGTCCGCCAGCAAGTAATCGCGACCCTCCAGCAATGCGTCAAGCGTGCGCAAAAACGCCTCACCTTCGGCCCGATAAACCGCCATCGGTTGCTCGGGGTAGCGTTCGGCGTATTTGTAGCGATTCAGATGCACCTTGAACGCCTGATCGTTCGTCTCGATCAGGGCGGCGATGCGCGCTTGTCCGGCGGCATCCTCGTTGAGCAACCAGTCTTGCGGATCGTTCTGCGCCAACGCCCAATGCATGATCGCCAGGCTTTCATCGATGACCCGGCCATCCGCGTCCAGCACCGGCACCGTGCCTTTGCTCGACAGGGCGAGCATCTCGGCGGGTTTGGCCTTGAGGCTGACTTCGACAATGTTCACCGCGACCCCCGCGTAGCGCAGCGCCATGCGTGCGCGCATGGCGTAGGGGCAGCGGCGGAAGGAATACAGCGTATTCATTTCACCTCCAGGGTGCTCAAGCCATTGCCCTGGCGATGGACCTGAATCTGCACCGGAATCCGTTCGTGCATTTCCTGAACGTGGGAAATCACCGCCACCTTGCGGCCCTGGGCTTGCAAGCCGTCGAGCGCGTCCATGGCCAATTGCAGGGACTCCGGATCGAGGCTGCCGAAGCCTTCGTCGATGAACAGCGACTCGATTTTCAGCGTGCTCGACGCCATCGACGCCAGACCCAGGGCCAGCGCCAGCGACACCAGGAATGTCTCGCCGCCGGACAGCGAATGCACCGAGCGCAGTTCATCGCCCATCTCGGTGTCCATCACCAGCAACCCCAGCATGCTACCGCCGCGTTTCAACCGATAACGGCGCACCAGTTGGCGCAACTGCACGTTGGCGTGATGCACCAGCAGATCAAGGTTGTAGGCCTGGGCGATTTTGCGGAAGGTATCGCCGGTGGCCGAACCGATCAACGCATTCAGGCGTGCCCAGCGCTGGAACTCGGTGTAAGCATCGGCGATCTGCTGGGCCAGGGCCTGATTGGCGTTCTGCCGGCGCTGATCCTCGGCCTGTTCGGCGCGCAGTTCGGCGCAGCGGTGTTCGCTGGCGGCAAACAGGTTTTGCACGTCGGTGAGGGCCGTGGCCAATTGCTCGGCGTCGAGGTTGCCATTGTGTTGCGCCTGATGATTGAGCAGGCGCTGATCGCGCTCCTGCACGCGAACCTTGGCCTGCTCAATGGCTTTTTCACTGTGCTGCAAGTGTTCGCGCAGTTCACTGACCTGCTGATCGTCGACGCTCAGCAGGGTTTCCAGGCCCGCGTCGTCCAGTTCCGGGTGCTGGGCGCGCCAGTCGGCAATCTTGCCCGCCAACTCACGGTTTTCGGCTTCCAACGCCAGTGAGCGATCTTGCTGTGCCTTGAGCTCGGCGGCCAATTGCACCAGGCGCGTGAGCACACTTTGCAGTTCCTGAGAGGCCGAGGTTTGGGCATGACGGGCCTGTTCGACGGCCTTGTCCAATTGCTCCAGCCAGTGCTCGGCGCTGCGGTGCTCGCCCAACAATTGCGATAGTTTGTGCTGGCAAGCCTGTTGCTGCTCGGCGAGCGCGTTGAACTGCTGCTGAGTCGCGTCCAGTTGCTGGACGCGTGTCAGTTGGCGGTCCTGTTCTTTCTCCAGCGTCTGCTGGCGTTGCTGCTGCTCGCTCAGTTCGTCGCGCTGCTGGTCGAGTTGCTCCAGGCGTTGGGCGATCTGCCGGTCGAGTTGCATGAACGTCGCGGCAGGTTCGTTGCGCAAGGCTTGCAGGGTGTCTGCCGGCAGCAAGGTGCTGAACGCAGTCAGTTCCTCATCCAGACGCTGGCGATCACTGCTCAACTCGCGTTGCTGGTTGACCAGGTGTTGAGTGGCCTGCTGGCTGGCCGACTCCGCGTTGCGCAGTTGCTGCTGTAGGCGCGCGGCGTCCTGTTGCAGGGTGAGCAGGGCGGTTTGGCGTTGTTCGTCTTGCGTGATGCTTTGGTTCAACTGGCTGTTTTGCTGGGCCAGCCATGCGTCACGCTTGACGGCGTCCTGGGCCAGCAGTTGGGCTGACAGCGGGTGCGCTTCGAGGCTTGGTGTCAGGCCCTGCTGTTGTGTCACGAGCTGTTCTTGCTGTTGCAGCAGCTCTTTTTGCTGAGCAATCAAACCACCCACTTCGCCGCGCAAGTCGGTGAGTTTTTCCTTCAACAGATCGACGGCTTTCTGCGCGTTGGCCTGTTCGCTTTCATCATGCCGACCGAGGCTTTGCAACAGCGCTTCGGGCTGATGATAAGGATGGTCAGCGCTGCCACACACCGGGCACGGTTGATCGTCCTGCAACTGCCCGCGCAACTCTTCGACACTGGCGCTGCGGGCCAGACGCTGACGCTCCAGCAGTTCGCGGGTGACGCTCAGGGTCTGTTCGGCGACCGCCAATTCATTCTTGGCCTTCACACCGTCCTGCGTCAGGCGATCACGCGCCTGCTGGGCCGTGAGTTGGCGCTGGTGCAGTTCGGCGCTGCGCTTGTCCAGGTCTTGCTGACTGGCCCACAGCCTTGTCAGCTCCTCGAACGCACGGAGTTGTTTGCGGTTGTCCTGCAACAGGGTGCCGAGCAACTGGATCTGTTCGGCCACCGCTTCAGGCTCGGCGCCGGCCTCTTTATAGAGCACTTCCAGCTGTTGCTTTTGCGCGGTCAGTTCTTCGCTGGCGCGGGTAGCGTTTTGCTCCAGGGCGGTCAGTTCCGCCTGGCCTTTGTTCAAACGATTGCCGATCAACATCAGTTGCTGCAGGCGATCGCGGTAGGCATTCCACGCATCGCTCAACGGCGCAAGGTGAACGCTCTGTTCCAGCTCTCCGGCCATCCGTTGCAGGCGCGCGGCCACTTGCTGCTGTTGCTCAAGCAGGCCTTGAATGGTGCTCTGCCCTTGAGCGCAGGCCTGTTCGGCGTGTTGCTTGAGGTCGGCGCTGGTGGCGGTTTCCTTGACCAGGCGGGCGAGGGTGCTCTGTTCTTCAAAGGCCTGTCGCAGCAACGGTGCATTGGCGGTGTGTTGGCTTTGCGCCTCGACCAGTGCAGCCTGCGCAGCGCTCAGACTGGCCTCGAGTTGTGCTTGCCGTTCGTTCAGCGCGGTTTGCTGCTCGATGTGCTGCTGGATCTGCGCTGCCAGCGGCGTGAGCTGCGTGGTGAGTTCGGTTGTTCGCGCAAATTGATGGCGTTGCGGGGCCAGTTGCTCCAGGCGCGTCAGCTTCAAGCGTTGGTCGGCAAGACCGTCCCAATGTTGCTGAGCACCGGTCAGTTGCTCGGCGGCGCTCTGCTGTACGTCCTGTAGTTGACGCAACTCCTTGAGCCAGGTGTGCTGCAACTCAAGTTGTTTGAGCTGCGCCTGTTGAGTCTTCAGCTGTTGCTGCGCCTCATTAAAGCGCTCATCCAGCTCGGCCCGGGCTTCGGGCGACAGTGGCGTCACGCCCGTGGCCTGGTCCTGCAACAGCTTGTGGGCTTCGCGTGCTTCTTTGGTCTTGTCGAACGCGCGGCGCCCGAGTTGGGTGTAGAGCGCGGTGTCGGTGAGCTTTTCCAGCAGTTCGCTGCGTTCGTTGTCATTGGCCTTGAGGAACGCACTGAATTCACTCTGGGCGAGCAACACGGCGCGGGTGAACTGCTCGAAGTTCAGGCCCAGTACGGCTTCGAGTTGGGTTTTGAACTCGACTTTCTGGCTCGCCAGCAGTTGATCCTGATCGATGTCGCGCAAACTCTGACGACTGGCTTGCAGCTTGCCACCGGCCTTTTCCCGTGCGCGATTGGCTTCCCAGCGCGCACGGTAGCGGCGGCCATCGATGCCGACGAAATCAACTTCGGCATAGCCTTCACCCGTGCCGCGACGCAGCAGCGTGCGCGGGTCGCCGGTGCTGATTTCACCGTCGGCATCCGGCGCTTTAGCGGACACTTGAGCATTGCTCAGGCGCGGCACGGCGCCAAACAGCGCCAGGCACAAGGCATCAAGCAGTGTGCTTTTGCCGGCACCGGTCGGCCCCGTAATCGCGAACAGACCGGCACTGGCCAATGGCTCAGCGGTGAAATCAATTTCAAACGGCCCGGCCAGGGAGGCGAGGTTTTTCAGGCGGATCGCGAGGATTTTCATGGCTGTTCGCTCTCCATCTGCACGTCTTGCAACAACTCGGCAAAGTCCTTCAGCGTTTGCTCATCGACCTCGCTGCCATAGCTGTCCTGCCACGCGCGGCTGAACAGCTCCTGCGGCGTGAGCTGATCGAGTTCGACCAGGGTGGTGCTGTCATCGACGCCATCGCGGCTGCCGTTTCCAGCGTATTCGGCGGCGATGCGCACCAGGCGCACGGCTTTGCCTTGCAGGGCAGTTTCAACCTGGTGGCGCAAGTCGGGTTGCGGTTCATCGAGACGCACCCGCACTTCCAGCCACGGCTGGCGCTGGATGTCGGCCAGCAGATCGATATTCGGCAGGTCGGCCAGTTGCAGGAGGATGTCCGCCAACGGCGCCGGGCCGATGCGTTGCAGGTTGACGGCGCGGGGAATCAGCTTCGGTTCGACGCTGATCAGGGTTTCGCCGTCGAGCGTGATGTCGAGGATCTGATGCTGATAGCCGATCTCGGAGAACGACAGCGGAATGGGCGAGCCGCTGTAGCGGATGCGCTCTTCGCCATTGACCTTCTGCGGCTTGTGCAGATGGCCAAGGGCAACGTAACTGATGCTCGGCCCGAACAGACTGGCGGGCAGGGCTTCGGCGTTGCCGATGATCAGGCTGCGCTCGGAGTCTTCCGAGACCGAACCGCCTGCCATGTGCGCATGGCTGATGGCGATCAGCGCCTGGCCCGGCTTGCGCTTGGCGTTGGCCGCTTCGATCAGCCATTCATGCACCTGGCCAATCCCGCGCAAGTAGTTGTCGCCCAGCTGTGCGCCGGTAACTTCGGCGGGGCGCAGAAACGGCAGCGCCAGGCACCAACCGGCAATTTCGCCAGATGCGTCGGGCAGCGGCAGCAGCAGGCGTTCAGCGTCCAGTTGGCCGTCATCGAGCCACAGCACACGACCGAGGGCGTGAGTGCGCAAGCGCCGCATCAACGGCGCGGGCAGTTCGATCCGTGAGCCGGAATCGTGGTTGCCGGCGATCATCACGATGGTCAGCAAAGGTTGCTGCTCATGGGCGCTGACGATGAAGTCGTAGAGGCGCTCCTGGGCTTTGACCGGCGGGTTGACGGTGTCAAAGATATCGCCGGCGATCAGCAGCACATCAGGCTGGTCCAGCTTCAGCTGGCGCAACAGCCATTCGAGGAAACAGGCGTGCTCAAAGTCGCGCTCCTGGCCGTGCAGGTTCTGCCCAAGGTGCCAGTCGGAGGTGTGGAACAGACGCAAGGCGTACTCCGTAGGAAATAAGGTGATGGCCGCGTGGGAAATGATGGCGGCTAAAGGGGAGGGAGTTTACTGGCAAACACAGCCGATGTGGCCAGCAACACGAAAACCCTGTAGCAGCTGGCGAAGCCGGCGTCCGAGTGCGCAGCAGTCGTAAATCCTGCAACGCGGATTGTCTGGCAAACCGCGTATGCAGACATTGCGACTGCTGCGCAGCCGGACGCAGCCTCGCGGGCTCGGCCGCTGCTACAGAGGGTGATTATTTGGGGTAAAGCGGCGGCAACCCACTATCACCCACCGGGTCGTGAACCCGTTCGGCAATCGGGATGGCCTTGATCGCGCGCCACAGTTCTTCGCCTTGCCAGTATTGGCCGGTTTCGCTGTAGAGCGCGCCGTTCAGGCCGTCGAGGGCATCGGACAGCGGCACGAAACGGGCGGCCATGTCGGCCAGGGTTTCCGGCTGTTGCCGGGCCCAGGCGTCGAGCGCCTGGCGGGTGGCGTGTGAGTCGTTGGCCTGGCAGGCGCGCTTGAGTTCGTCGAGGACGGTGCGCGGGCTCGGGCCGGTTTGTGTGGCGCGCAGGATCGCCGGTTGCCAGCGGGCACGCCACCAGAGGCCGAAGCCGAGCAGGGTGGTGCAGGCCAGGATCAGCGTGCTGAGTTTCCAGCGCCACAGGGTTTCGTTGTCGGCAGCGGAGGTGACTTGAGGCGTCCCGGCCGGCGCGTCGACCAGCATGCTTGGGTTGTTGGCGACTTGCAGGGTGCGCGCCGGCAGGCTGCTGTGTTCCAGATGATCTTCGAAGGTGTTCCACCAGACCACGTCCACCGTCGGCAGCTCGATGGCGCCGCTGCGGGCCGGAACCAGGGCTTCACGGTCTTCGCGAATGCCGATCAGGCCGCGCTCACTGTTCTCGTTGCTCAGCATCGGTTGATCGGGATAACGCCGCAAGCCGTTGACGTCAGTGGCAGGCAAGGGCGGCAATTGCGAGCTGGCCTGGCCTTCTACCTTCAAGGTCAGGCTGCGGGTGAACGAATCGCCCACCTGTGCATGGTCCGGTTGCGGGTTCCAGCTTTCGCCCAGGCTCACGCTGCGGGCCGGCAACCAGGGCAGGTCCGCGGGGTAAGTGATGGGTTTGGCCTTGACCGTCAGTAACGTTTGCGTGGAGCTGACACGCATCAGTTTCCCGGTTTTCGGCCCCTGTGCAGCGGCGTCCTGAGCGGGTTGAGTGTCGACCAGCGTGGCGCTGAATATCTGCGCTGGAATGGTCAGTTCGCCGCTGTGTTGCGGGTAGATCGCGTAGCGCATTTCGATCACGCCATGGCGCAGCCCGTTGATGACTTTTTCATAGGTGCGTGACTCGCCCAGTTGTTCGATACGCGCGTCGGGCACCTGCAACGGGGTCAGGCTGCTGTCGTCGTACAGCGACACCGAATGGTAGATGCGCAAGGTCAGGATCGCCTGCGCCTGTACGTACACACTGGTCTGGTCGAGGCTGACATCGATAAACACCGGCGCCAGTTTGCTCGCGGTGTCCTGGTTTTCGCTCTCGACCACTTGCACCGTAATGGGCTGGCTCTGCACCTCGCCCAGTTGCAAGGGTGGAATCGTCACGCTGCCGTTTTCCTTGGGCAGCAACGTGATAATCCAGCGCGTGGTCGCGCGGTTGTCGCCACTGAGGGTGTTCAACTGGTTGACCTGGCGGGTGCCGCGTACTTCGAACAGGGGTTCGAGCGGGGTCAGGTCCGGCTTGCCGAACTGTGTCACGTCGCTGGATTCCAGGGTCAGTTCGACCGTCTCGCCGGAGTTCAGGCGACTGCGATCGACACTGGCGACAAGCCCCGACGCCTGGGCCTGAAAGGTGCAGCACAACAAGGCAAGCATGAAGAGGGTGAAGCGGGTCATCGAGTTTTTCCCTGATCCTGATGTTGTTGCTGTTCGTACCAGAATTTGCGCCTGAGCAATTCACCCGGATCATCCGGGATCTTGCGTAACCATTGCTCCAGCGCCTGAAGCTGCTCGCCCTGGAGCGTGTCGCTGGTCGGGCGCGGTGGCGGTTTGGTGCTTTGCTCGTCGGCCAACTCGTTGCCCGGGACTTCATTGCCGCCGGGTTTCGGCGGCGTGGTGGTCTGTTGTTCGGTCTCCGCGGTGGCCGGTTGTGCGTCAGTTTGCGGTTCACCATTGCTCGTCGGTTGCGTGGCGGCGCCTGGCTGCTCCTGCTCGGCGTTTTGCGCCTCGCTGTCGTCGCTGGTTTCCGGCTCCACGGGCGCTGGGGTGTTTTTCTGCTTCAGCAGACTTTCCACCAACGCCTTGTTGGTCAAGGCCGGACGCAAATCCGGTTGAAGTTCCAGCGCCTGTTCGTAGGCATCCAGCGCGGCTTCCAGCTCACCGCTTTTGGCCAGGGCGTTGCCACGATTGTAGTGGGCATGGGCATCATTGCCTTGGGCGAACCGCTGGGCGGCGCCACTGTAGTCGCCGGCTTCATACAGCGCCACACCTTGCCACTGCGGGTCCTGAAAATACTGTGCCGCCCTGGCCGGGTGGTCTTGGTTGAGCAGGTGCAGACCCCGTTGATCCGGGCGCAACCACAAGTCCTGGAAGTCGAAGGCATAACTCGGTTGCGGCAGCATCAACAGCAATGGCAGGCAGAACAGCCAGCCGCGCCGTCCGGCACAGGCCGCCAACAGCAACAGTGGTAGCAACAGCCAGTAACCCTGGTCGGCCCAAGTGTCCAGTCGCAGCGTTTGCCCGTCGTTGCGCAGCGCACGCGGGCCATCGAGCAGGCCCAGTGCGCGCAGGTCTGAATCATCCAGACGCGCCTGGCGATACTCTCCGCCGAGATCGCTGGCAAAGGCTTTCAGGTTGGGGGTGTCCAGGCGTGGCACCAGAATCGCGCCGTCACTGTCCTTGAGGAAGCTGCCGTCCTCCTGAGCGACTGGTGCACCTTCGGCGGTGCCAATGCCCAGCATCAAAAACTGCGTCGAGTGCCCCGCCAGTGCCTGACGAATACCTTGGCGTTCCCGTTCGGTCAGGGTCGAGCCGATCAGCAAAATCCGCCCGTCGCCCAAGGCGCCCTGGCTCAGCAATGCAAGGGCTTTGTTTACCGCGAGATCGGCGCGATGGCCGGCTTCGGGCATCAGTGAAGGTTTCAGCGCGTCCAGCAGGTTGCGGCTGGTCGACAGGTCATCCGACAACGGCACCAACGTGTGGGCGCTGCCGGCGTAGACGACGATGGCGGTCTGGGCGTCGCTGCGCACTTGCAGCAGGTCGAGCAGCTTGCGTCGTGCCTGTTCAAGCCGGTTCGGCGCCACGTCGGTGGCGAGCATTTCCGGGGTCAGTTCAAGCACCACCACCAGCGGGTCGGCAGGTTTCTGACTGGCTTGTTCGACCCGTTGCCAGCTCGGCCCCAGCAGTGCCAGTACGGTCAACATCCAGGCCAGTCCGAGGACCACCCATGGCAGTTTGCTGTCGCGTCCGTTGCCGCCACTGAGCAGGGCGGCATGGAAGGCCGGCGGCAGAATCATCTGCCAGCGCCCGGCACGTTTTTGCCGGTGCCAGAGTTGCCACAGCAACCAGCCCAATATCGGCAACAGCAACAGCCACCATGGGCGGAACCAGAAAGGCCAGAGCGCGCTCATCGGCGTCTCCGCGAGCGCAGGCGTTTGAGACGCTGACGCCAGTCAGGCAGTGGCGAGTGCAAGAACAGATCCTTGGTAAACAAGCGTAGAAACGGGTTATCCGGCCAGCGTTCGCGCACCACCAACAACATGCTCAACAGCAACGCCATCGCCAGCGGCCAGTGATACAACGCCTGCGCCGGACGGGCCTGGGTGGGTTGTTGCGTCACCGGTTCGAGTTTGTCCAGGGTGTCCTTGATGGCTTGCAGTTCGTTGCCGTCATGGGCACGGAAGTATTGACCGCCGGTGGCTTGGGCGATGGCTTGCAGGGCCGGTTCGTCGAGGTCCAGGCTCGGGTTGATGCCCAGAAAGCCCAGCGTGCCGCTTTCTTCCGGGTTGGCACCAATGCCGATCGGGTAGATTTTTACCCCTTCGTTTGCCGCCAGCCGCGCAGCAGTCAATGGGTCGATTTCGCCTCCGTTGTTGGCGCCGTCGGTGACCAGAATCAGCACACGGCTCTGTGCCGGACGTGTGCGCAGGCGTTTAAGGGCCAGGCCAATGGCGTCGCCGATGGCGGTGTTCTTGCCAGCGATGCCGATGCGCGCTTCGTCGAGCCAGACCCGCACGGTGTGCCGGTCGAAGGTCAGCGGGGCTTGCAGGTAGGCCTGGCTGCCAAACAGAATCAGACCGACCCGATCGCCATCGCGGCTTTCCAGGAAATCACCGAGTAAATGCTGCACGAGGCTCAAACGGCTGACGTCTTCCTCCTGCCACTGCATGTCGGGGAAATCCATCGAGCCGGACACGTCCACCGCCACCAGCAAGTCGCGGCCACTGGCGGCAATCGGCAGCGGCTCGCCGAGCCATTGCGGGCGCGCGGCGGCGATCAGCAGCAACAGCCACAGCAGCATGAACGGTGCCTGTTGACGCCAGGCCGGCAGATTCGCCCGGGCGCGGCGTCGAGTGAGGCCTTCGAGGTCGCTGAGGAAACTGACTTTAAGTGCCGGCTCGCCGCTGTCGGCGACCGGCAGCAACACGCGCATCAGCCAAGGCAGGGGCAGCAAGGCAAAAATCCACGGCCAGGCGAACTCAAACATGCTTGCGAATCCAGGTGTCGACGGCTTGGGTCAGGCCGGCGATGGCCTTGTCGTCGAGTTTGCATTCGGGTTTGTAGGCACCTTCGACCAGGACCATCCAGCGCGTCAGGCCGGCAGCCGGGCAGCGGTTGTCGAGAAACGCCAGCCATTTGCGCCCGTTGAGGGTGTGGCTCTGGCTGTAGGGGTAATGGTTGCGGCACAGGCGCTTGAGCAAGCCATTGAGTTGCTGTAGCCAGGCACCGGCCGGCGCACCGTCGTAGGGTTTGGGCATCAGTGCCAGTTCGGCCAGCGCAGCGACACGCACCGGGTCCAGTGGCTGTTCGGCGCGAACGACGGGCTGTGTGCGCGCAAACACGTGTCGCAACCGCCACAGGCCAACGCCGATCAGTGGCAGCAATAAAAGTAATAACCACCAGCCCGGCGCGGGTGGCCAGAACTCGATGGGTGGCGGGGTAATCAGCGGTTGCAGTTGATCGAGACTGCTCATCGACCTTTCCCCGGTTTTTGTGGGTTCAGGTATTCGCGCAGTTGCTCGACCATCTCGGTCTGGGTGCTTAAGGGCATCAACAAGACGCGCAGTTTTTGTGCAAGCAGTTCCCAGCGAGCGATGCGCGCTTCGGCTTGTGCGCGATAGGTCTGGCGCAGGTCGTAATTGAGCGTGTCGAGCTCCAGTTGCGCGCCACGTTCGGCAAAACGCAGCAAGCCTGCGGCAGGCAGGGCATGGTCCAGTGGATCGGACAAAGGCAGGAGCAACAGGTCGCAATGGCGCGACAGCAGGCTCAGTTGTTGTTCCGAGCCTTCGGTCAGGGCGCGCTCGTCGCAGATGACGATAACCAGACTGCCGGGGCGCAACACTTCCCGCGCCCGACGCAGTGCCATGTTCAAAGAATCACGGTTCTGCTCGGTTTCGGCGTGCAGCGATTGATTGACCCGCACCAGCCGGTTGAGCAATTGCAGCAGGCTTTGTTTGCTGCGCCGGGGTTTGATTTCGTAGTGCTCGTTGTCGCCGAACACCAGTCCGCCCACCCGGTCGTTATGGCCCAGTGCGGCCCACCCGATCAGGCTGGCGGCCTGGGCGGCAAGGACCGATTTGAACATCAGGCCCGAGCTGAAGAACAGCCGGCAGCTTTGCTCGACCATGATAAAAATCGGCCGTTCGCGTTCTTCATGGAACAGCTTGGTGTGGGGCTCCTGGGTGCGTGCCGTCACGCGCCAGTCAATGGTGCGCACATCGTCGCCGGCCTGATAAACCCGCACCTGGTCGAAATCCACACCGCGTCCACGAAACTTGGAGTGGTGCAGGCCGATCAGCGGGCTGCGTTGGCTCGGCGTGGAAAACAACTGCACTTCACGCACGCGATGGCGCATCTCGATCAGCTCGGCGAGGCTGACGCGGATGCCCGGCTCGGGCGGCGCAAGGGCGTTCATCGGGGTCAAGCGACAGCTACGACGTCGAGAATCCGCTGGACCACCCGGTCCTGGTCGATGCCAGCAGCTTCGGCTTCAAAGGACAGGATGATGCGATGGCGCAACACGTCAAACAGCACGGCCTGGATGTCTTCAGGGCTGACGAAGTCGCGCCCGGCCAGCCACGCGTGAGCCCGTGCGCAACGGTCCAGCGCGATAGATCCACGAGGGCTGGCGCCGTAGGCGATCCAGTCGGCCATCTCCGGGTCGAACTTGCCAGGGTTGCGCGTGGCCATGACCAGTTGCACCAGGTATTCCTCCACGGCGTCGGCCATGTACAAACCGAGGATTTCCTTGCGCGCGGCGAAGATCGCCTGCTGGCTGACCCGGCGTTCCGGTTTGGTTTCGCCGTTCAGGGCTTCACCACGGGCCTGCTGCAGGATCTTGCGTTCCACCGTTGCGTCCGGGAAACCGATTTTTACGTGCATCAGGAAGCGGTCGAGCTGGGCTTCGGGCAGCGGGTAGGTGCCTTCCTGCTCAATCGGGTTTTGCGTCGCCATCACCAGAAACAGCGGCGAGAGCTCATACGTGCTGCGCCCGACACTGACCTGACGTTCGGCCATGGCTTCGAGCAGCGCCGATTGAACCTTGGCCGGGGCGCGGTTGATTTCGTCCGCCAGTACCAGGTTGTGGAAGATCGGGCCTTGCTGGAACACAAAGCTGCCGGTTTCCGGGCGATAGATTTCCGTGCCGGTAATGTCGGCAGGCAACAAGTCAGGGGTGAACTGGATGCGGTGGAACTGGGCTTCGATACCTTCGGCAAGCTCTTTGATGGCCTTGGTCTTGGCCAGGCCCGGGGCGCCCTCGACCAGCATGTGGCCGTCGGCAAGCAAAGCGATGAGCAAGCGCTCGATGAGTTTTTCCTGGCCGAGAATCTGCGTTGAAAGAAAGGTTCGCAGCGCGAGCAGCGCTTCACGATGTTCCATCGATGACTGTTCCTGGAAAGGGTGACCGAAGACGTTCGAATAACGCCAGGGCTGGGGGCGTTACTTTAATCCATCGCGGGGGGCGGCGACTAACGGCATTTTGTGCAAAGTGCGGGAAATGATTGGCGAAGGGTTGGAAGTTTTCAGGCTCGCAGGCTGGTGGCGTTCTTTCGGACGCTATCGCGGGCAAGCCCGGCGCCCACAAGTATCGGCGGTGCGCTTGCGATGCTTGCAACACCTCCGAACCTGTGGGAGCCGGGCTTGCCCGCGATGAGGCCCGCTCAGGCGCTATCAAAGCTCGCTTATATAAGTACCAGTCCCGTCAAGAATGTTACGTAGTGTTTCTTCTACTTCAGCCAGATCACTGGCATCGGTGTTGTGAATGATTTCCAGCGAGTCATCCCCATTCAGCGCATCCGCATCCGCCACCGCGATTTCGATCAGCAGGCGGGTAGGGCTCAGAGTGACTTTGACCCCGTCCAGCGTCGAAGGCTCGCCATCGAGAGTAATTTCCAGTTCGTCTTCATCCGGGTAGCGGGTCATCAGGAACATATCGCCCTGAGTGCTGTGGCAGGCGAGCATGGCCATGTTGTCTTCCTCGTCATCGCAAGGGTTCACAATCAAGAGGTCGGTGGTCATTTGCATGGGCAATTCCTGGCTCGGCGAGCATGGTGAAGACGAACAAAGCGCAATTGTGCCAGTGGAAGGGAATTTCTGCTCGGTCGAGTGTCAGAGGAGGGGCGTGGACACTTGAAGTGTTGCTGGTCATTTCTGGTACGCGAGTGCCGTAAAACCGGGGATAAAACGCCCGTTTTCGGCCACGGCTGCTAGTGTTGTTCGAGGCGTGGGCCATTAGCTGCGTACCGATGACCGAATATGTCGCAGCACCGCAAGCACGGGCCTTGCCGCACTCGTTAAGCTGCGCAACGGATGAGCACCTGTAAAGACATTGCGCTGCATGCAGTCCAGTCGTTTTTGCAGATGCCCATTCATGGAAGGTGAATGTGACCTGAGTGTCTCGTCCAGCTTCACCCACCTGTCGCCCTGTTTCCTCTGCCCGAGAATCAGGAACCGGGTGACGGACCACCCCGAAAGGGGTTTTGCACGCGACGCTTCCATCAATAACAAGCCCAAGCGGAGTACCACAGATGGCGTTCTTCACCGCAGCCAGCAAAGCCGACTTCCAGCACCAACTGCAAGCGGCACTGGCACAGCACATCAGTGAACAGGCACTGCCACAAGTGGCGCTGTTCGCCGAACAATTCTTTGGCATCATTTCCCTGGACGAGCTGACCCAGCGTCGGTTGTCCGACCTCGCCGGCTGCACCCTTTCTGCGTGGCGCCTGCTTGAGCGCTTCGATCACGCTCAACCGCAAGTGCGCGTCTACAACCCTGACTACGAACGCCACGGCTGGCAGTCGACCCACACTGCGGTCGAAGTGCTGCACCACGACCTGCCATTCCTGGTGGACTCGGTGCGTACCGAGCTGAACCGTCGCGGCTACAGCATTCATACCCTGCAAACCACTGTGCTGAGCGTGCGTCGCGGCAGCAAGGGCGAATTGCTGGAAATCCTGCCCAAAGGCACCCAGGGCGAAGGCATTCTTCAAGAATCGCTGATGTACCTGGAAATCGACCGTTGCGCCAACACCGCCGAGCTCAATGTCCTGAGCAAAGAGCTGGAGCAGGTGCTGGGTGAAGTCCGCGTCGCGGTCGCCGATTTCGAGCCGATGAAAGCCAAGGTCCAGGAAATCCTGACCGGCCTGGACAACAGCCAGTTCGCTGTCGACCCGGAAGAAAAAGGCGAAATCAAAAGCTTCCTGGAATGGCTGGTGGGCAACCACTTCACGTTCCTGGGCTACGAAGAGTTCGTGGTGCGCGATGAAGCCGACGGCGGCCACATCGTCTACGACCAGGACTCCTTCCTGGGCTTGACCAAACTGCTGCGTACCGGCCTGACCTACGATGACCTGCGCATCGAAGACTACGCCGTGAACTACCTGCGCGAACCGACCCTGCTGTCCTTCGCCAAGGCCGCGCACCCAAGCCGTGTACACCGTCCGGCTTACCCGGATTACGTGTCGATCCGCGAAATCGACGCTGACGGCAATGTCATCAAGGAATGCCGTTTCATGGGCCTGTACACCTCCTCGGTGTATGGCGAGAGCGTGCGGGTCATTCCGTACATCCGTCGCAAGGTCGAGGAAATCGAACGCCGTTCCGGCTTCCAGGCCAAGGCCCACCTGGGCAAGGAACTGGCGCAGGTGGTCGAAGTACTGCCGCGCGATGACCTGTTCCAGACCCCGGTCGACGAACTGTTCAGCACCGTGATGTCGATCGTGCAGATCCAGGAACGCAACAAGATTCGCGTGTTCCTGCGCAAAGACCCGTACGGCCGTTTCTGCTACTGCCTGGCTTACGTGCCACGCGACATCTATTCCACCGAAGTGCGCCAGAAGATCCAGCAAGTGCTGATGGATCGCCTGAAAGCCTCGGACTGCGAATTCTGGACGTTCTTCTCCGAATCCGTGCTGGCTCGCGTACAGCTGATCCTGCGTGTCGACCCGAAAAACCGCATCGACATCGACCCGTTGCTGCTGGAAAAAGAAGTGGTGCAAGCCTGCCGCAGCTGGCAGGACGACTACGCCGCACTGACCGTCGAAAGCTTCGGCGAAGCCCACGGCACCAACGTGCTGGCCGACTTCCCGAAAGGCTTCCCGGCCGGTTATCGCGAGCGGTTTGCCGCTCACTCGGCTGTGGTCGACATGCAACACCTGCTGAGCCTGAGCGAAAAAAATCCACTGGTCATGAGCTTCTATCAGCCGCTGGGTCAGGTCTCCGGCCAGCGCATGCTGCATTGCAAGCTGTATCACGCCGATACGCCACTGGCGCTGTCCGACGTGCTGCCGATCCTGGAAAACCTCGGCCTGCGCGTGCTGGGTGAATTCCCGTATCGCCTGCGTCACACCAACGGTCGCGAGTTCTGGATTCACGACTTCGCGTTCACCGCTGCCGAAGGCCTGGAACTCGACATCCAGCAACTCAACGACACCTTGCAGGACGCGTTCGTCCACATCGTGCGTGGCGATGCCGAGAACGATGCGTTCAACCGTCTGGTACTGACCGCCGGCCTGCCGTGGCGCGATGTGGCGCTGCTGCGTGCTTACGCTCGCTACATGAAGCAGATCCGTCTGGGCTTCGACCTGGGCTACATCGCCAGCACCCTGAACAACCACACCGACATCGCTCGCGAGTTGACCCGGTTGTTCAAAACCCGTTTCTACCTGGCACGCAAGCTGTCCGGTGATGATCTGGAAGACAAGCAACAACGTCTGGAACACGCGATTCTGAGCGCACTGGACGACGTCCAGGTGCTGAACGAAGACCGCATCCTGCGTCGTTACCTGGACCTGGTCAAAGCCACTCTGCGCACCAACTTCTACCAGACTGACGCCAACGGCCATAACAAGTCGTACTTCAGCTTCAAGTTCAATCCGCACCAGATTCCAGAGCTGCCAAAGCCAGTACCGAAGTTCGAAATCTTCGTTTACTCGCCTCGCGTCGAAGGCGTGCACCTGCGCTTCGGCAACGTCGCTCGTGGTGGTCTGCGCTGGTCTGACCGTGAAGAAGACTTCCGCACCGAAGTCCTGGGCCTGGTAAAAGCCCAGCAAGTGAAGAACTCGGTCATCGTGCCGGTCGGCGCGAAGGGCGGCTTCCTGCCGCGTCGCCTGCCACTGGGCGGCAGCCGTGACGAGATCGCGGCCGAGGGTATCGCCTGCTACCGCATCTTCATTTCGGGTCTGTTGGACATCACCGACAACTTGAAGGACGGCGCGCTGGTTCCGCCGGCCAACGTCGTGCGTCATGACGACGATGACCCGTACCTGGTAGTCGCTGCGGACAAGGGCACTGCGACCTTCTCCGACATCGCCAACGGTATTGCCATCGACTACGGCTTCTGGCTCGGCGATGCATTCGCCTCGGGCGGCTCGGCCGGTTACGACCACAAGAAAATGGGCATCACCGCCAAGGGCGCGTGGGTTGGCGTGCAACGTCACTTCCGCGAACGCGGCATCAATGTTCAGAAAGACAGCATCACCGTGGTCGGTGTCGGCGACATGGCCGGTGACGTATTCGGTAACGGCCTGTTGATGTCCGAGACCCTGCAACTGGTGGCCGCATTCAACCACTTGCACATCTTCATCGACCCGAACCCGGAGCCTGCCAGCAGCTTCGCCGAGCGTCAGCGCCTGTTCGACCTGCCGCGTTCGGCCTGGTCGGATTACGACACCAGCATCATGTCCGAAGGCGGCGGGATCTTCTCCCGTAGCGCGAAGAGCATCGCGATCTCCCCGCAGATGCAAGAGCGTTTCGACATTCAGGCCGACAAGTTGACCCCGACCGAACTGCTCAATGCCTTGCTCAAGGCCCCGGTAGACCTGTTGTGGAACGGCGGCATCGGTACGTACGTCAAGGCCAGCAGCGAAAGCCACGCCGATGTCGGCGACAAGGCCAACGATGCACTGCGCGTGAACGGCAACGAACTGCGCTGCAAAGTTGTGGGCGAGGGCGGTAACCTGGGCATGACCCAACTGGGTCGTGTCGAGTTCGGCCTCAATGGCGGCGGTTCCAACACCGACTTCATCGACAACGCCGGTGGCGTGGATTGCTCCGACCACGAAGTGAACATCAAGATCCTGCTGAACGAAGTGGTTCAAGCCGGCGACATGACCGACAAGCAACGTAACCTGTTGCTGGCGAGCATGACCGACGAAGTCGGTGGCCTGGTGTTGGGCAACAACTACAAGCAGACTCAGGCCCTGTCCCTGGCGGCGCGTCGTGCCTTGCCGCGGATCGCTGAATACAAACGTCTGATGAACGATCTGGAAGGTCGCGGCAAGCTGGATCGCGCCATCGAGTTCCTGCCGACTGAAGAGGCCATCAACGAGCGCGTTGCGGCAGGCCATGGCCTGACCCGTGCCGAGCTGTCGGTGCTGATTTCGTACAGCAAGATCGACCTCAAGGAGCAGCTGCTGGGCTCCCTGGTGCCGGATGACGACTACCTGACCCGCGACATGGAAACCGCTTTCCCGCCGACGCTGGTGAGCAAGTTCTCCGAAGCCATGCGCCGTCACCGTCTGAAGCGCGAAATCGTCAGCACCCAGATCGCCAACGACCTGGTCAACCACATGGGCATCACCTTCGTTCAACGACTCAAAGAGTCGACCGGCATGAGCCCGGCGAACGTGGCCGGCGCCTACGTGATCGTGCGTGACATTTTCCACCTCCCGCACTGGTTCCGTCAGATCGAAGCCCTGGACTACCAGGTGTCGGCCGACGTTCAACTGGAGCTGATGGACGAGCTGATGCGTCTGGGCCGTCGCGCCACGCGCTGGTTCCTGCGCAGCCGTCGCAACGAGCAGAATGCCGCTCGTGACGTCGCGCACTTCGGTCCACATCTCGCAGCGCTGGGCCTCAAGCTCGACGAACTGCTGGAAGGCCCGACCCGCGAAGGCTGGCAGACCCGCTATCAGGCGTACGTCGCCGCTGGCGTTCCGGAGTTGTTGGCGCGCATGGTTGCAGGCACCACTCACCTGTACACCCTGTTGCCGATCATCGAAGCGTCGGATGTGACCGGTCAGAACGCAGCAGACGTGGCGAAGGCTTACTTCGCCGTCGGCAGCGCGCTGGACATCACCTGGTACCTGCAACAGATCAGCGCTCTGCCGGTTGAAAACAACTGGCAAGCCCTGGCCCGTGAAGCGTTCCGCGACGACGTCGACTGGCAGCAACGTGCGATCACCATCTCCGTCCTGCAACAGGGCGACGGCACTCAGGACGTGGAAACACGCCTGGCGCTGTGGATGGAAGCGCACGAAGGCATGATCGAACGCTGGCGCGCCATGCTGGTTGAAATTCGTGCCGCCAGCGGCACGGACTACGCCATGTATGCGGTGGCCAACCGTGAGTTGCTGGACCTGGCGTTGAGCGGGCAAGCGGTGGTGACTACCACTGCGGTTGCTAGCGAAGAGCTGGAACCGGCGGCCTGATCAGGCGCTGAATGAAAAAGCCCGCATGGAGACATGCGGGTTTTTTTTGCCTGATGGTTACAAGGTGTCAGTTCAGGCCTAATCGCGGGCAAGCCCGCTCCCACAATTACAATGCATTCCAATGTGGGAGCGGGCTTGCCCGCGACAAGGCCACTAGCCTTAATATAATTTTTGGCTAGAAGTGTTATCTAGCATGGATACTTTATCTGTCGGCCTGGTCAATAAATTACTGAGCGACTGGTCAAATTTCTGCAATGCCCTAACTTGAACATTCTGTTGCTCGTTAATGTCCGCGACTATCTCTTCAGTGCGTTTAAAGTCGGCCCAGACCGGAGTCAGTGCTTTAGCATCATGCCCTTGTGCCGTGCCAATGTAGTTGAAGTTCGCATCATAGAAATCGGCACTGACATCAGCCGCTATATCCGAACTGCGCGAGGTAATCAATTGACTGCGGCTGTCGACAATGGCGATCACATCCGGTTTCGCCGCCCTCAGGCTTTGCATGTCCGGGTACACCGTGACCGAGCCAAACTGCCGCCCCAAGGATGCCTTGACCCAATCCACAGCCAGGTCGGGTTGGGAGGTGCTGACGTAGGCGTCGTGAATCGGTTGAACCAGCAGGCTCTGGCCGAAACCGGTGCCGGCGTTGGCCTGATAGTCTTGAAGGTAGGAGCGGTTGGCCTGGGTGTTTCGGCTGTAGACAACGCCGAGCGCAACGTTATGGCCATTGTTTACTTGCGTGGCGTTGCTGCGACCCACGGGCTCAGGCAAGAGACCGTCCAGGTAAGAGACGGAAGTTGGCGCCGTGGGGATCGAGCAGCCAGATAAAAGAGCAGTCATTGTGAATGCACTGACAAGCACACGTTTCATGGTGTATCTCCAGTGAAACAACTTGAGTCGGAAAGCTTAAGTTGCCGAGTAGTGTCGGCGGTGATTCCAGACTAAACCTGTCGTTGCAAAAGAAACTAGCCAGTAGATGAGCTTATGGGTACGGCAATAGTTTTGTTTGGTTTAAAAGCGTTCAGTTAATGACGCCTGGAAATAAAAAGGCCCGAATGTCTCATTTGGGCCTGTTTATTTATGGCTGGCGTTACAGCTATCAGTTTTCCAACGGGATCAAAACTTTCTCATCGGGTGCCAATACCATGAACACCAAGAGTTTGGCAGGCTGGGTGGCACTGGCATTCTTCGACACCAAATGTTCCGACCCGGCCGCTTCATACCAATACTCACCGGCCTTGTAGGTTTTCGGCTGCTCACCTTTCACTTGAGAAACTATCTCCCCCGATATCACGTAAGCCATGGCGGTGCCTTCGTGCTTGTGGGCGATGGAAGACTGGCCTGGCTCGTAGTCCACTTCAATCATCAGCGCCTTTTTATTGGGCACGTTCTTGAGCATTTGGTCCTGCAATACCGTGACCTTTTCAGACGGGCCTTCGTGAGCAAGGGCGGCGGCCGAAACAGTCAGGGCGAGGGCAGCAAGGGGGGCAGCAAGGAAACGCAAAGCTTTCATGGTTTATCACCTGCGGTGGTTATCGTCTGGAGCAACGATAGTCCGCAGGGCAGGGCAATCAAACAGCCAATATTCGCGAAGGCGAGGGGACCAATCCAACGAAAATCTGTAGCAGCTGCCGAGCAGCGCGAGGCGGCGTTCGGCTGCGCAGCAGTCGTAAAACCTGAACATGTGATATTCCTGAAACACCGCATCGCCAAATCTCACGACTGCTGCACAGCCGAACGCCGCCTCGCGCTGCTCGACGGCTGCTACGAGGCGGGTGCGGTGGGTGCTTGGGGTTTTAGCGGATCGGAAAGCTGTTGAAATCCACGGCATTTGCCAATTGGTTGTCAATCAGACCGATAAAACCCTGAACTTCGGGGCAATTGAAATGCGAGTGCATGGCCGCTTCCGATTGCCAGCGAGCGCTGACGGTCCAGCGGTTGGTGTCCTCGGGGCAGCGGTCGACCATATAGGAGTCGCAGCCCGGTAGTTCACGCAGGGTTTCGACAATCTTTTGCAGTTGCTTGCCCAGTTCATCCGAGCGGCCAGCGACGGCCTGCACCTGTACGGTATTGATCACTTCTTGGGACATTGCTCACACTCCTGAATCAGGCCGGACGAATCCTGCTCATTGAGGGATAACGCTTATGCAGGATAGGCCTGCTGCTGCGGACCACCAATAGCCAATCGCCCGGTAAAGGCGCAGACCAATCTGTCAGGCAACCTGCTGAAAAATGTCGCGCAAACGGTCCAGGGCCGTATCGATGTCCAGGGTTTCAATGGCGCCAAAACCCAGCAACAGCCCGGCCTGCGGCGTCTGCTGAAAGTAAAAGGCCTCGATGGAGTAGAGCCCGACTTCGACTTTTTTTGCCAGTTCTATCACCAATGGAAGATCGATAGGCACTTTGCACATCACCACCATGTGGAACCCGGCCGTGGTGGGCACCGGCTCCAGCCACGGCGACAGGTCGCCCGCCATGCGCGCCAGAATCCGTTCGCGACGCCCGGCATAAATCGTATGGCAGCGCCGGATATGCTTGAGCAGGCAGCCCTCGGCGATGAATTTGGCCAGCGCCCACTGTGGCAACGTGGACGTGTGCAGGTCGGTGAGTTGCTTGGCGCGGATCACCGCTTCGAGAATCGCCGGCGGCAATATTGCATAACCGAGGCGCAATTCCGGCAGCAAGGTTTTCGAGAAGGTGCCGACGTAAGCGACGATCCCGCGCTCATCCATGCTTTGCAGCGAATCCGTGGGGCGGCCCTCGTAGCGAAACTCGCTGTCGTAATCGTCTTCGATAATGATCGCGCCCAGTTCATAAGCCCGTTCCAGCAGCGCCACCCGACGCTCCTGGCTCATCGGCAAACCGAGCGGGAATTGATGCGACGGCGTGACGTAAATCAGCCGTGTGCCGAGGGGGATTTTATCCACCTGAATGCCTTCGGCATCCACCGGCACACCGATCACCGTGGCACCGTGCGAGCCGAACAACAGGCGGGCCGGCGGGTAGCCCGGATCTTCCATGGCGACAATGCTGCCGGGGCGCGTCATCACCCGGGAAATCAGGTCCAGCGCTTGTTGCGCGCCATTGCACACCACCACGTCTTCGTCCTGACAATTGACCCCGCGCGAGAACGCGATGTGCCGCGCAATGGCATTGCGCAGCGCCGGCAGGCCTTCGGGCAGGCTGTAGAAACCTTTGGAGCCGGCAATCTGGCGCAAGGCGTGGGAGGTGCAGCGTCGCCAGTCATCCTGCGGGAACTGGCCCTTGCTGGTGGCGCCGCCAATGAAGTCATAACGCAACGACCCTTCCAGCGTGGGGTGACGCAGGAACACCGGCAGATTGCGCCAGGATTCGATGACGTCGTAACTCGCCAGCTCGGTATGGCTTTGTTTGCGGGCGATTTTTGCCGGTCGGGCATTCACGTAGGTGCCTTTGCCGATCACCCCGGTGAGGAAATTTTCATAGGTCAGCTGCGCGTACGTGTCGGAAATGGTCTTGCGCGATATCCCCAACTGTTCGGCCAGCAAACGACTGGGCGGCAGCTGCGTCCCGGCGGCCAGGCGTCCGGATTCGATGGCACTGCGCAGCTGGTTGTACAACTGGCCTGCCAGGTCCTTGCGGCCGTTGATGACAACGTGAAGTTCCATACCGTTGGGGCTCCAGGGGCAAATTGAGGCGCGTGTGCGTCGCGCCAGATTACCCGCATGGGCGGCTGCGCAGAAGTTGCGCAGTGGAAAAACCGGGGATTGGTCTGGTGCCGAGTGGTGCGGGGGTATTTCGCAGAATTGGATCTGTCACACCGCGGCCTCGACGACTACCGTGAAAAAACATCATCGCTTCACGAGGTCGCCCCATGAGTTCCCGCCTGGATTACTACAGCGCATCGCCCAAAGCGATGAAAGCGATGATTGCCATGGAAGCCTTGACCAGCAACCTCAGTATCGAACCCGCGCTGCTGCACCTGATCAAAATCCGCGCCTCGCAACTCAACGGCTGCGCCTTTTGCACCGACATGCATTCAGTGGATGCACGGCGCCTGGGCGAGACCGATCGTCGCCTGTATTCGATCGTGGTCTGGCGCGACAGCGGCTTTTTCAACCCCAGGGAACGCGCAGCACTGGCCTGGACCGAGGCCGTTACCTTGCTGTCTGAAAGCCATGTGCCCGACGACGTCTACGCCTTGGCGCGCGAGCAGTTCAATGAAGGCGAGATGGTCGACCTGACGATTGCCGTCACCACCATCAACAGCTGGAACCGCCTCGCCGTGAGTTTTCGGCAAACTCCCGGCGGCTGAATCGATTTTCCCTCCCCGGTGTCACATCAGGTTCATAAACGCTGCGCAGGATGAGGTTTTCAAGGATCGATCGACAAGGAGTCATTGATGTCATTCATGGAGTCCACTCGCGCTGCCGGCATCGACCCGGTGCTGGCGCAGTCTTTCAGGGTCAGCGCCCGTTGCGGGTGCTTCATGCAGGCCGCCCGCAGCCTCAATATCAAATCCACCCAGTTACGCAAACATCTGGTGCAGCTTGAAGCGCAGTTGCAGTGCACGCTGTTCAATCATCAGGACAGTGGCCTGGCCCTGAGTCGTGACGGGTTGGCGCTGCAGGCACAGTTGATCGCCCTGGCCCACGAGCGCGATGCGCCGGTGATAGAGCAACCGTTGATTCGCCTGGCGGTGGCGGAGTCGATTCTGCACGACATACTCGGCCGCGATCTGGTCGCTTTGTTGCGACGCAATGCCAGTGTGCGTCTGGACATCATCACCCTCGACAGCGAATTGGCCCTGCAAGCGGTCAGCGCGGACGTAGTGCTGTGGCTGGCCGGCCCGGATTCGCCGCTGCCCGGTCCGAGTTTCGCCGTCAGCGAGCCCCGGCGGCTGGCGCGTCTTGAATACCTGCCGCACATCGCCAAACGCTATTCGCGCGTCGCGGCGCGGCCTGACAGCCTCGATGACCTGGCCGACTTCCTGCTGGTGCAATGGCAGTATGACCGTCAGGTCGAGAGTTTTCGGCCATGGAACAGTGTGGTCGATCAGCGTCTGGCCGGCGTGGTGCACTTGCATTCTTATGAGCTGATGCTGGAGATGATCCGATGCAGCGCTTGCATCGGCTTGCTGCCGCGCTACATGAGCCAGTTTGACCGCGGACTGATTGCATTGCCGGGGTTGTTCGAACAGCCGATGCAACGTCAGGTGTGGATGGCGGCCAACGCCGAAACACAGGGAGAGGGCGACGTGCAGATGATTGTCGAGTTGATCCACAACACCTTCAATGAGCGCCGGGAGTGGTTCGAGAGCTGAACGCGGTCAATTGTAGGCGTGAGCAGGCTCACGCCTACAGGAAGTAGCGTTGTACAGTAAGCGGCCATGTCTGCATCAAGGATGAATCACCCATGCCCGTCACCGAACCGTTTATCACCCTCGAACGTTTCAGCGAATCCCATATTGAGGGTGTCACCGCGCTCTACAACGACCCGGCCATTACCCGTCAGGTCCTGCAAATGCCATTTCAATCCACCGAGATCTGGCGCCAACGCCTGGCCTCGGATAACGAGCGCCTGGTGAAACTGGTCGCGCTGCATCAGGGCTCGGTCATCGGCAACATTGGCCTGGAGCAGTTTTCGCGGATCCGCCGCAGCCATGCCGGCAGTATCGGCATGGGCGTCGCGGTGGCATGGCAGGGTAAAGGCGTGGGTTCGAAGCTGTTGGCGGCGGTGCTGGACATCGCCGACAACTGGATGAATCTGCAACGGGTCGAGCTTTCGGTGTACGCCGACAACGAAGCCGCCATCGGTCTGTACCGAAAGTTCGGTTTCGAGACCGAAGGCCTGTTCCGTGACTACGCCGTGCGTGGCGGCCGACTGGTCGACACCTTGAGCATGGCGCGTCTGCGTCGCACGCTTAACGCCGATTGACTCAGTCGCCCAGTGCGAACGCCACCGCCGCCTGCGCATGCAGTTCGGTGGTGTCGAGCAGGGGCAGGGCGCTGTGTTCGGGTTTGATCAGCAGGCCGATTTCGGTGCAACCGAGGATGATCGCCTGTGCACCGCGCTGGGTCAGCGACTCAATCACCTGCTGATAGACCTCGCGCGATGTGTCGCTGATCACGCCGACGCACAATTCGTCGTAGATGATCCGGTGCACCGCCTGGCGTTCCTCGGCTTCTGGCACCAGCACTGTCAGCCCCATTGCGCTCAGGCGATCCTTGAGAAAGTCCTGTTCCATGGTGAACGCAGTCCCCAGCAATCCGACCTTCAACGTACCGGCATCGACCGCCGCTTGACCGGTCGGGTCGGCGATGTGCAGGAACGGAATGTTGATCGCGGCCTGAATCTGCGCGGCGACCTTGTGCATGGTGTTGGTACACAGCACCACACACTCGGCACCGCCCGCTTGCAGCCGTTGCGCGGCATCCACCAGCATCGCCGCCGCATCGTCCCAGCGCCCGGCGTGCTGGGCCTGTTCGACCGGGCCGAAGTCGACGCTGTACATCAGCAGTTGCGCCGAGCGTAGCGGCCCGAGCTGGTCGCGGACCTGTTGGTTGATGAGGCGATAATATTCGGCGCTGGACTCCCAGCTCATGCCGCCGATAAGGCCGATGGTGCGCATTGGATTTCCTCAAGCGATGATCTGTGTCGGAAAGTCACCCGAGGATCGAGTGTCCCTAGGTTCGTGGGCGGATTCCAGCGGAAAACAACTGTACCGCCGATCTTTCAGTGAAGTGTCATGGTGTCTTTTCTGACGCGGGTTCGGGCGGCGCAAGAGGCCGGTGGACTTTTACGTACGTCATCGGCGTGGATCTGCCATGCTCAATGTCCGCAGCACCGCTCCAACGAAAGGAACACCGCAATGGACGACGTACAGCAACTGGGCGAGATGCTTCGCCACTACGCAGAAAGTGAAGCGCACAAGAAGCAACTGTTTGAATCGCAATCGGCGGTTTGGGCGACGCGTATCGGTGAGTTGTTCGATCAGATCCAGCAGTGGCTGGAACCGGTCCAGGCGCCCAATCTGTTGGAAGTGAGTCGTGAGGCGTATGTCGCTTCAGGGCCGAGCGTGCCGGTCGAGACGTCGATGTTCAAGACTGAGAAACTGTCAATTGTCATCGCCGGCAAGCCGGTGGAGTTCGTGCCGGATGTAATGGGTGCTGGCGGTCAGATTTCATTGGCGGTGATGGGGCTGACGGCTGCGCGCTATGGCAGCGTGTCGCTGGTGTGCCTGCCGCCGTCGACCAGTTGGCAGTGGCGCAAGACCAACGGCTTGAAAGACCCGGACACGTTTGCGTTCGATGCAAACTTTCTGGCGCAGCAGTTGCAGCTCCTGATTCCGCGCGATCGCGGCCAGGTCCTCCCTGACTGACCCAATCCCCCGTGTAGGAGCCGAGCTTGCTCGCGATGACGGGCTGACAGACAACATTGATGTTGGCTGGAATGGCCGCATCGCGAGCAAGCTCGGCTCCTACAACGGACAGGTGGTGGGTCAGATGTCGAGGTTGATCCAACCGGGCTTCACCTCTTCCGGCGCCACTGCATTCACAACCTTCCCGGTGGCCAGTTCCACCCGCCGCGCCACCTCGGGGTCGTCGGCAAATGGAATCAGGCTGGCATCCTCCAGACTCTGCGGCGTCTGCCGCTTGAGGCTGTACTCAACCCCCAGCCAAAGCACTGATACGACCATCGCATTCAACAGAACTTCATACATGTATGGCTCCTTGCCTCAGGCAAACTGCGCTTCACGTTCAGCCATCATCACGTCCGCCACCCGCACCGTGCGCCAGGTGTTGTAGGCCATCAACAGCATGCCGCTGAGGAAGAACACGCCACCGATAAAGCGCACCACATACCCCGGATGGCTGGCCTGCAAGGCTTCGACGAAGGAGTAGGTCAGCGTGCCGTCGTCGTTGATTGCACGCCACATCAAGCCCTGGGTAATGCCGTTGACCCACATCGACGCGATGTACAGCACGGTGCCGATGGTGGCGAGCCAGAAGTGCGCGTTGATCAGGCCGATGCTGTGCATCTGCTCGCGGCCGAAGACTTTCGGCACCATGTGGTACACCGCGCCGAACGTGATCATCGCCACCCAGCCCAGTGCCCCAGCGTGCACATGGCCGATGGTCCAGTCGGTGTAGTGGGAGAGGGCGTTGACCGTTTTAATCGCCATCATCGGGCCTTCGAACGTCGACATGCCGTAGAACGCCAGCGACAGCACCAGAAACCGCAGGATCGGGTCGGTGCGCAATTTATGCCAGGCGCCCGAGAGCGTCATCATGCCGTTGATCATCCCGCCCCAGCTCGGCGCCAGCAGGATCAGCGACATCGCCATGCCCAGCGACTGCGCCCAGTCCGGCAATGCGGTGTAGTGCAAGTGGTGCGGACCGGCCCAGATGTACAGGGTGATCAGCGCCCAGAAATGCACGATGGACAGGCGATAGGAATACACCGGGCGCCCGACCTGTTTGGGCACAAAGTAATACATCATCCCGAGGAAACCGGTGGTCAGGAAAAACCCCACCGCGTTGTGCCCGTACCACCACTGCACCATGGCGTCGGTCGCCCCGGAATACACCGGATAGGACTTGAACCAGTCCACCGGAATCGACAGGTGATTGACCACGTGCAACATCGCAATGACCACGATGAACGCGCCGAAGAACCAGTTGCCGACGTAGATATGTTTGGTCTTGCGCTGCACCACGGTGGTGAAAAACACGATGGCGTAAGCGACCCAGACCACGGTCATCCACACCGCGCCGCTAAACTCGATCTCGGCGTATTCCTTGGTGGTGGTATAGCCCAGCGGCAGGGTGACCAGCATGATCACGATCACCGATTGCCACCCCCAAAAAGTGAATGCGGCCAGGGTGTCGGAGTACAGCCGCACCTGGCAGGTGCGCTGTACGGCGTAGTAACTGGCGGCAAATTGCGCGCTACCGGCAAAACCGAAAATCACCAGGCTGGTGTGCAACGGGCGCAAGCGGCCGAAGGTGGTCCACGGCAGGTCGAGGTTCATCTCGGGCCATACCAGTTGCGAGGCGATCCACACCCCCATCGCCATCCCTATGACACCCCATACGATGGTTGCCACGACGAATTGGCGCACGACCTTGTAGTTATAGGCCTGTCCGATTGTTGCTGTGCTCATGGTCAATGCTTCCACGGTTGCAAAGTCTTGCCAGGCCACCCGGCCTGGCAGGTTGTCGACTGTAGAAACCCTGCCTGAAACAAAACAGACTCAGAAAAACCAAAGTTATGCGGATCAGATGCGAGGTTTGCCTGCGGTCATCTGCTGCGCTCTGATACGGTTTTTTAGTGTTTACCTGAATCTGTAACGCACTGCGCCGCAGGTCCATAGTCGACCCACAAACACCGCCACCCCCCTGTAGCAGCTGTCGAGCACCGCGAGGCAGCGTCCGGCTGCGCAGCAGTCGTCAAACCATGCGACTCGGTCTGTCAGTTGAACCGCGTGCACAGGATTTACGACTGCTTCGCAGCCGGACGCTGCCTCGCGGTGCTCGACAGCTGCTACAGGTGCAGAGCGTGCGAACAACCCTGATGAGGTAGCCAGATGTATCAGTACGATGACTATGACCGGGCCCTGGTCTTCGAACGGGTTGCGCAGTTTCGCGATCAGGTCGAACGCTTCATGGCCGGCGAGCTGAGCGAAGAAGAGTTCCTGCCGTTGCGTTTACAGAACGGTCTGTACATGCAAAAGCACGCATACATGCTGCGCGTGGCGATTCCCTACGGCACGCTCAGTGCCGGCCAGATGCGTACGCTGGCGAGCATCGCCCGGGATTACGATCGCGGTTATGGCCACTTCACCACCCGGCAGAACATGCAGTTCAACTGGATCGAGCTGGCTCAGGTGCCGGACATTCTCGAACGCCTGGCGCAGGTGCAAATGCATGCGATCCAGACGTCTGGCAACTGCGTGCGCAACATCACCACCGAAGCGTTCGCCGGTGTGGCGGCGGACGAGCTGATGGACCCACGTCCGCTGGCGGAAATCTTGCGTCAATGGTCGACCATCAACCCGGAATTCCTGTTCCTGCCGCGCAAGTTCAAGATCGCCATCTGTTCGGCGGAGCAGGACCGCGCCGCCATCATGATGCATGACATAGGTCTTTATCTTTATCGCGATGACCATGGACAAAAGCTGTTGCGGGTCATTGTGGGTGGCGGGTTGGGGCGCACGCCGATCCTTGGCTTGCAGATCCGCGAGGGCTTGCCGTGGCAGCATTTGCTGTCCTATGTCGAAGCGGTGCTGCGGGTTTACAACCGCCACGGTCGGCGGGACAACAAGTACAAGGCGCGGATCAAGATATTGGTCAAAGCCCTGGGGATCGAAGCGTTCGCCAAGGAAGTGGAGGAGGAGTGGCAGTACCTCAAGGACGGGCCGGCGCAGTTGACCAGCACCGAGTATGAGCGTGTCGCCAGTGCTTTCGTGGCCCCCGACTACCGTTCACTGCCCGACATTGACCTGGAATTTGGCACACGCCTGGCCGAGAACCCGGCGTTCGCACGCTGGGTCACCCGCAATGTTCAACCGCACAAGGTCGCGGGTTACACCAGCGTGGTGCTGTCGACGAAACCCGGGATCGCCTCGCCACCCGGGGATGTGACGACCGAGCAAATGCAGGCCGTGGCCGAGTGGTCCGAGCAATTCGGTTTCGGTGAAATCCGCATCGCCCATGAACAGAATATCGTGCTGCCGGATGTGCCCAAGGCGGATCTCCATACGCTGTGGTGCCTGGCCTGCGAGCAGGGGCTGGGTTGCGCCAACGTCGGTTTGCTGACCGACATCATCGCTTGCCCCGGCGGCGACTTCTGCGCACTGGCCAATGCCAAATCGATCCCGATTGCCCAGGCCATTCAGGCACGTTTCGAGGACCTGGATTACCTTCACGACCTGGGCGACATCAGCCTCAACATTTCGGGTTGCATGAATGCCTGCGGCCACCACCACATCGGCAACATCGGCATTCTGGGCGTCGACAAGAACGGCAGCGAGTGGTACCAGATCACCCTCGGCGGCAGCCAGGGCAAGAACAGTGCGCTGGGCAAGGTCATCGGCCCGTCCTTCAGCGCCACCGAAGTACCCGAGGTAATCGAGCGGATCATCGACACGTTTGTCGATTACCGCGAGAGCGAAGAACTGTTCGTTGACACCCTGCTACGCATCGGTCTTGAGCCGTTCAAGGAGCAGGTGTATCCGAAGGTACTGGAGGTGACGGCATGAACAATCTGCTGCGGCTGGAGGAGGGTGTGGCGCGGATTGTGGCTGACGATCCGTGGGTGCTGGTCAGGGACCAGGAGGGTGAAATGCCTGCCGGGTCACTGATTTTGCCGTTGAACCGCTGGCTGCTCAATCCTGCACAGCATGCGGTGTGGCTGGGGCCGGATGATGAGGTGGAACGCCTTAACCCATGGTTTGAGAAGCTGCCGTTGATTGCCCTGGATTTTCCGAGCTTTCGTGACGGTCGCGGTTACAGCCAGGCGTACTTGCTGCGCACTCGAATGGGATGGACCGGTGAGCTGCGCGCGATCGGTGATGTGCTGCGCGATCAACTCAGCCATATGCGCCAATGCGGGTTCGACAGCTTCGCGGTGCGCGAAGACAAATCGGCCGAGGATGCGCTGAAGGGGTTGGCCGGGATGAGCGTGTTGTACGGCCGTTCGGTGATTGAGCCTCGGCCGTTGTTCAGACGACGCTGACAACACACCATTTTGTAGCAGCTGACGAGCCTGCGAGGCTGCGTTCGGCGACGCAGTCGTCGTAAACCCTTCGAATGCGGTTTTCCTGTCACACCGCAGAGCCTGATTTCACGGCGACTGCGTCGCCGAACGCAGCCTCGCAGGCTCTGCAGCTGCTACAGGGCGTGTTTTTGCTTGGGCCAGTGGTGGCATTTTGGTAGAGTCCGCGCATTCTCAAAAAGGAGTCGGGTATGCGCAGGATGTTCGCGGCAGGGTTGGTGACATTGATGTTGGCCGGTTGTGGTGGTCCGAAACTGGACGGCACTAGCGATGAGAGCCTCAAGTCATCGCTGGATAAAGTCACGGCAGACCTGCCGCAAGACAAGAAAGCCCAGCTCCTGGAAGATTTGAAACTCATCACCTTCAGCAATATCGGCGAGGCCTTGAGTGGCCAGATATCGGCGGAGCAGGCCAAAAATAACGTGCGCACCACGCTCAACGGAAAAACCGCTGAAGACGTCGCCGTGATCGCCGCCAATCTGCGCACCGAACGCGCATTGAAGGAAAAGCAGCAAGCCCTGGCCGAGATCAAGCAACTGCAGGACATCCAGCAGGCGGCCCAGATTGCCAAGGTAGAGATGGCGAAGTTCCAGATTCTCAAGTCGGAATTTTATTTCACCGAGAAGAACAAGAATTCGGCGGCGCCGCACGGTCAACCGGTGGTGGTGGCCAAGGTCAAGAACGGCACGGCGTTCTCCATCGCCCGTGTCGGTTTCAAAGGCACCGTGGCCAGCGCGGGCCGCGCCACGCCATGGTTCGTGGGCACCGTTGAATTGCCGATTCCTGGCGGTATCGAGCCGGGCGAGTCACCTACCTGGGAAATTACGCCGAACCAGTTCAGCGAATGGGGCAAGCTTGATGCGCCCGCAGAAGCATTGTTCAGCCTGGAAATCATCAAACTCGTTGGGGCTGATGGCGCCGTGCTGTTCGATGCCAGTGGCCTGACCCCGCAACAAACCGAGCGCTTGCAAGCGCTGCAAAACAAATACGCCGTTAACTAATCACTGGCATTTTCGGAACCCGCGTCAGCGGGTTTTCGGCTGCTTGGAAGAAACAGAGAAAGGAGTCTGGCCGTGAGTGTGGGCAAGAAGGTGTTGGGGCTGATCGCGCTGTTGCTGATGTTGGCCTTGTGGGGCAGTTACTTTTATCTGTTTCAAGAGGACCGCGAGGGCCAACTCGCGGGGGCGCGAGACAGTTACGCCTGGTGCGGCACACCGCCGGCCAGTGATGCCGCCACTTTGGGCAAGGATCGCCTGACACTGCGCATCACCAACAATGTGCGTGGTGAGTTCGCACTCGCGGGCACTGTCATCGTCTCTGAGCGAACGTTTGATCGATATGACCTGGGCCGCAACGAACTGCGGCTGCGCCTGGAACCGTTGCAGTGGTCTTACGGCGTCACCCCGGTGTTTCTGGAGCAGGTCAAAATCAAGCCCCTGAGCCGCAACCTGTCGTCGCTCAACAAGAGTGCCTATGCCGAACTCGAACTCCGAACGATCGGCGTTCAGGGGAGGGCGACGGACTTCCCGTTCGACACTTACCGCTACGGTTACAAGCCGGTGTTGTATTACCTCAAGGGCAACGAGCGCATCGACCTGAATTTCAAGCACATCACCACCAGCATGGAGATGTCGAACACCTTTACGCCGATTCAAAAGTACAACCGCGCGGAGTACATCAACGAGAAAAACTCGCTGGCGCGCGAGGAAGACTACAAACCGTATGCCGCCAATGAGTGTGCGTTCAGTGTCGAGCGCAAGGGCTCATTCAAGGTGATTGTCCTGCTGTTGCTGCTGGTGATCTGCCTGCCGCTGCTGCACGTGTTTTATCGCGACGAGCCGGGCATCGACTTTCTGGCGACGCTGGTCAGCGTCGGGGCAATACGGGTGTTTTTGGTGGGGCCGCTGAATGACTTCCAGCTGTCCAAAATCGACTTTTTGTTTGCGGCGGCGATTTTGCTGGTGGGGACGGTGTCGCTGATCAAGGCGATGCGAGCCAACAGTCGGCGGGAGCTGGCGTTGAAGAGTGGTTCTTCGTGGTAATCCCACGACCCGTGTAGCAGCTGCCGAGCCCGCGAGGCTGCGTTCGGCGACGCAGTCGTCGTAAACCCGGTGAACGCGGTTTCCTGAAAAACCGCATCGTTTGATTTCACGACGACTTCGTCGCCGAACGCAGCCTCGCAGGCTCGGCAGCTGCTACAGGCGGTGTGGATCAAGGGTTATTTCAACGCCGGATCGCCCATGTTCATTTTCTTCCAGCCCTGCAACAACACCTGTGCCTTGGGCTCTTGTCCATTGGCCAGGTAGTACTGGATCAACGACAGCCGCGCATTGCGGTTGGCCGGCTGCACTTTCAACAATTGCTCCAGCACTTCGCAGGCCTCTTCGACCTTGCCTTTGTCGTGTAACGCCACGGCCAGCACGTAGCCGTATTGGGCGTTCTGCGGTTCCAGTTGTGCGGCTTTGCGTAACGCTGGCATGGCCTGGTCCGATTTACCTGCCCGCACCAGCGACAGGCCTTGGGTGTATTGCAACAGCGCTGCGTCCGGGTGGTCTTTCAAGGCTTGTGCCAGCAGCGTCTGAGCCTCCTGGCTGCGGCCGTTGGCTTCCAGCCATTGCACCAGCGTCACCAGCGCCGGGTAGAAATCCGGATCGCGTTCGAGGGCCGTGCGCAGGTATTTTTCGACCTTGTCATTGCGGCCGCTGGCCTGATAGAGCATCGCCAGGTTGAGATTGGCTTCGGCCCGTTCCAGCAGGCTCATCTGTACCGCTTCGTACTCCGCAATGGCCGCATTCCAGTTCGCTTGGGCATTGCCCAATCCGTTACTGGCCAGACCCAGCAAATCGCGGGCCGCGGCGATGCGCACCGCCTTCACCGGGTCTGCCAGCAACGGCGACAACAGCGGCGCACGTTCGGGCGGCGGCAAGAATGCGCTGATGGCCCGCACGGCGCTTTCACGCACCAGGGGGGCCGGGTTGCTCAAGTCCTTGGTGGCCAGTTTCAGCGCCTGTTCACTCGGGTACATCGGCAATTCGGCGAGCAAGGTTGCCCGTTGAATCGCTGGCAAATTGCTCCGTTGCAACTGCTCGTACAAAGCTTGCGCCGCACCGGGCTGGCCGTTGCGAATCAGCCACAGGCTTTCGTCATAACGCGGGGCCTGTACGGTTGGCGCGCTGTTCCAGAGTTTGAATTGCTCAGTGACCTTGTCGCCGTCCTTACCCTGGTGGCAAGTGAGGCAGGCATCCGGTGTTCCCAGTTTTTTCGCCCGCTCCGGGTTGGGGATACTGAAGCTGTGGTCATGCCGGAAGTCATTGCCCATATAGAATTTGCCAGGCATGTGGCAATCCACGCACTGCGAGCCCGGTTGGCCCATGGTGTGGCGGGTGTGTTCGATGGAATCGTAGTTTTTCGCTTGCAGGCCTTTACCGTCGACGCCTTCCACCGACGTCTTGCCCGCCGTGTTGTGGCATTGCAGGCAAACACCGTTGCCCGGCGCCTTCAGCTCGCTGCTGTGCGGGTTGTGGCAGTTGCTGCAACGCACGCCTTTGTCGAACATCTTGCTTTGGGCGAAGGAGCCATGTTCGAACACCTCGTCCTTGATCTTGCCGTCCAGTGCATACAACTCGCGGGTCAGGGCGCTTGGCAGGTAGTCATCCATCAGGCGTTTGCCAACGGTGTAGCCATCACTCAGCGGGGCGCGGCGCGAATGGCAGCGGGCACAGGTTTCGATTTCGACAGTTGCGTTCTTGTCCTTGAGGTCGACGGCAAAACCGGCGTGAATCAAATCACCTTTTTTCGCCGTCCATTCCAGGTGATTGGAGGCCGGGCCGTGGCATGCCTGGCAGCCGACACCGAGGCTGTTCCATTGACTGTCAAAGGTGTTTTTGGCGGCATCGAAATTGCGTTTATAGCCTGTGGTATGGCACTCGACGCACATGAAGTTGGCGTTCTGGCTTGGCTTGCTCCAGTGCAACGGATTCTTGAAGTTCACACCCTGGCCGGGATAGAGGTGGAACCAGCGGTGTTTTTTGGTATCCCAGGCCACGCCCAAGGGTTGCAAACGTCCTTCGCCGACCTCGATCAGGTATTGCTGCAATGGCGCGATACCAAAGGTATAAGCCACCTTGAAATCGGCATTCTTGCCATCAATGCCTGGTGTATTGACCCAGAATCCATCGTCCTTGCGTGAGAACACGGTGGTTTCGTTCTCGGCCTTGAACGTGACGTTATTGAAGTCGCCCAGCATCGTTTCGGCATTGGCCGGTTGCATCGCCAATTGGTGATGGGAGCCTTGCCAGTCCTTGACCTGCTCGCTGTGGCAACCCTGGCACTGTTGTTCATCGACCATCTTCGCCGGGGCCATCGCGACCGGTTGCGGTTTGGCCTGTTGCGCGACAGGGGCGCTGACGGGAACAGGCTTGAGCGGTGCCGGTGAACTGCTGAACAGAAACCAGCCGATGGCGATGACCGCCAGCAGCAATGTGCCGATGGTTACAGGAAAAAGGTAGCGATTGATCAGGTTCGGTTGCGAATCAGGGTTTGGGCTTGTTGCTTTATTTTTATGTTTCGGCATTGCGACTTCCATAGTCCAGGTGCGTTTGCCCTTGGGCGCGCGATCAAGCTTGCTGCAGCTTTGCCGGATGCCGGGCATCTGTCAAATGACGGTTGTGAAATGGCCGGCAGCGTTGGGTCAATAGTGAGTTTTTTAGCGACCTGTCGCGGAACTCGCCTCTTCAATAATCAAAGCGAGCCATTCGGTTGTAGTGGCTGACGAGCGAGTCATACCCCCGCGTCACGGCATAAAAGTCTTCGCTCAATCGCTGCGGTTCAGCCTTGTTCTGCCAGTCGTTGTGCAAGGTATTCAAGGCATCGAGGTACTTCTGCGCAGGCCCGGTAATGTGGTCCCAGAGGTAGCGCGGCACTTCGTTGCGTTTTCTCGTTTCGGGTAACTCTGCATGGTTGAATTGCTGCCGGTAATCCCAGGCCAGTTGCAGCTCTCGGGTGGTCAAGGCCAGCGCCTGCGGGGTCAGGCTGCGGTTTTTGACCCCGTCGCTGACCACGTTCAGTGTGTCTTTGGCTTGAATCATGTAGTCCAGCAGGTACCAATGAATGTCTTTGCCATGTCGGGCTTCGATCAGTTTCAGCTGCTCGCGTCGTTGTTCAAGGTCCAGCGTTTCGACACGCTGTCTTAACGCCGCAGAGGCCAAAAGGTACGCGTCAGCCCTGGGCTGAAATTGCACGGCGAATTCGGGTGGCAATTCATAGGTGGGCTGTGAGAAAACCGGTTGCTGGTAAAAACGGATTTTCAGCGTGAGCGGCGTCACGCGCTCCAGTGCCTGCACGTAGTCGTCTGCCAGCGTCACTAGCGACTTTTCGTAGCCAAGGATCGAGAGTTTCTCACTGATTTTCGGCGAACAGACATCCCTTTGGGCCTCGTTCACTGTAGTGGCAACGCCGTCGTCGAAATCATGTTGGTTGGCCATCCAGTTCCGAACGGGTTCCCCGAGTTGCGCCGGTGACGTGTAACGCTCGTAAGCGAGGTGCCATTGCACGTCGACCCGATTGATGCAGTTGATGACCGGGCTCAATGCATTGGCTTGCGCAGTGATGGGCGCATCGTGTTTGTCCAGCCACAGGTCGAACGTGGTCAGGGGTTTTCCAGCCCCGATCATCCCGAGGGTAATCACCCCCCAGAATATCCCCACGGGGAACAACCATTCCCGAGTCATTGTCCGGCCTCCTTGCCGTACCACTGTTCCATCGTGGCCGGTGCGCCACATTCGCTGGTACTGGCCGGCATGCGGCTGCACAAGCGTTCTGTCCATTGTTGCAGGCCCTGATTGCGATTGACCGTGCCTTGGCTGGAGATCACTTTGAACACGCCCAGCAACGCCACCAACAGCAAAATCCCTGCACCTGCAAGGCTGCGTTTGATCCACGGATTGGAGGGCTTCCAAGAGACGCGTGGCTTGCCCTCGTACCGGCGAATCAGACCCACAGCCACAAGCGTGGCGACGTAAACGCCACTGCCGATCAGGCCATACACCTTACCAATGCCTGCCGCCATCACGGCGCAAGGCAACAGGTCGCGCAGTACGCCAAACGGTGGCGGGTTGAACCCGGGTAACAGGTACGCACTGAGTCGATCATCGAGCAACCACACGCGATGGGCGAACTGATGCATCAGCCAGTGCAGTACCCAACCGCCGGCTGAAAATATCACTGACCAGAACACTGCGACGCCGATCAAGCTCCCGAGGCGCTCGCCATTGGGGGCGTATAGAACAAAGCTGCCAATCAGGCAGGCGAGGGCGATGCCGAGGTAGATCGGCCAGCTGTCGAAAGTGTGTTCCCACTCGCGCCAGAAGAACGGCGTGCCGCCGGGCATGGCCTCGCAGAGCTTCGGGTGGTTGGCGTACAGCGCTGAGCTCAGCTGACGGCACTGCGTCCAATCATCGTCGCGCAAGCGTCGGGCCAACGCCCGGCGTTGACTGAAGCTGCCCGGTGCCAGCAGCAGGCGAGCGGCGCGATGCTCGGGGGTGGCGGCCGGTTGAGTGGCCAGGTGTTGTTGCCTGGCGAGGAAGATCGGCGCTTCGTGACGGTCCACCAGGCGCTGCCATTCGGTTTTCGGGCAGGGGCTGGCGGGCCCGGCATGCCAGCCTTGCCCGGTTGAGACCGCTTCAAAAATCGTCGATGACCAGAAACGACTTTCCAGCAATAACTGGCTCAGCAGCCCGTTGAACCACTGGCGATGGTGCTCGCCCTTGAGCCATTGATGGCGAAAACACTGGGCATAGGCCTGCAAAAAACCTTCGGCGTCTTCGCGTTCAAGTGCCTCGCGCAAAGTGTGCGTGATGCCTTGGCGCCGCTGCGCCAACACCTGATAGATCTGCTCCTCGTCGAGTTCCAGACGTTGCCAGGCGCTGAACCACTGGAAAGTCTTGATCGCCCACTCCAACAGGTCTTCGGACGTGTCGGGATGCTCGACGCAATGGCGCAGCACCTCGTCTTCCAAGACATCCAGCGCGCCGTGTTCGAGGGCCAGCGCATGGCGTTGCTGCAGCTCACCAAGGCTGACGCCGTTGAGCGAGCGCGTAACCTGTTGCAGCACGTCGATTTGTGTCCCCGACAGATCGGTCAGGTCCCACGACGCTTCTTCCTGTGGGTCCTGCTCACTGAACTGTTCCCATTCCTTGGCGGTCAGTGCCTGTTCATAGGCCTCGCGCAGGCGCTGGAACCCTTCGGGATCTTCGTCCGGACGCGTCTGTTTGAGCAGGGCGGCGTAGTGACGTTTGATCGTGCGCGTATCGGCGTCTGCCGAAAGGCCCAGGACAGTCCAGCAACTCATTGTGGGTGCAACTCCATGAAAACCTGCGACGCGATTCAGTGATGGCCATTTGATTTTGCGCACCCTACCTGTTTCGCGTCGAAATGTCCTCGAGTCTTATGTCCCGTCACCGACAAACCAGCGGTAATACGGATTGCCGCCATCACCCATCATCACTTCACGGATGTCCCTGGCCCAGGCGTCGCGGTCACCGTCATAGGCGTGCAGGCTCGCCCGATAGAACTGCATCAGGCGCTGCTGATGGGCATTCATGCGCTCGATGAAACCGGCATCGGCATTGAGCAGCGGCGGTGGCAGGCGCAAATTCAGCAACGCCGGCAGCACGCGGCTGATTTCCTTGGCGCGCACCCAGGGGGCGTATTCGATCCGTGGTTGATCATCGGTCACCGCCAGGGCATCGCCTGCGAAGCGTTCGAGCCCGGCGCGATCGGTCACCCAGGTCGCCATCAAGGCCGGCGCCGAACCGATGCCCACGTCTTGCAACGTACTGCGCACGGTGTCCTGCTGGAAGCGCTGGCTGATTTTTGCGGCGTCCAGTTCGATCGGCTCCATCGAGCCCACCAGCAGCATTTCGTGGAATTCGCTGGTCCACAGCGTGGCGTAGGGGAATACATCGAGAAAGCTGCGCACCAGCGAACGCGAATCGTCGATGTTCTGCGTCGGCAGTGGCAGCCATTGCGCGACCAGGCCCTGTGTCTCCAGGCGACTGGCGGCCAATTGGTAGAAGTCGCGCGAATACAGGTTCACGACGCCAGCGGCGGAGGGCGGTGGCGGTTCGAGAGTGATCAGGTCGTAGCGCTGCGCACTGCGCAGCAGCTCCTGGCGACCGTCGCGCAGGCGAACATCGACCGTCGGATCGGCAGCGGCATTGAAGTTGCCTTTGAACAACGGCGCGGCTTTGACCACCGACGGTAGCAACTCCGCGACCACACGGTGTTCAAGGCCCGGATAGCGGGTCAGGGCGCCTGCGGTAATGCCAGTGCCGAAACCGATCACCAGCGCCGAGTGCGGTTCGCCGTTATGGATCAGCAGTGGCAGCAGCGCCTGAATCCGCATGTAGCGCAGCGATGGCATGGCGTCACCGGTGTTCGACACGCCCTGGATATACAAGCGCTGAAAGCTCTTCTGACCCTTGCCCTGCGTGACCACGGCGACGGTGCCGCCGCGTCCTTCTTCATAGAACGCCAACGTGCCGTTGCGGGCGCCGGGCAGCAGGCTGGCGAGTTTGTCGACCGGGATAAAAATCGCCACCACCACGGACAGCAAACTGATGGCGACTACCGCCTGACGCCGGCCTTTCTTGACGTGATGGCCCTTGCGCACGGCGAAATAGCCGATCCCTGCTGCCACAATCGCCAACAGTCCCAAGGTTCGCACCAGCCCCAGCAGCGGAATCAGCAAGAACCCGCAGAGCATCACGCCGACGATCCCACCCAGGGTGTTGAACGCCACCACGGCGCCCACATCCCGACCGATGCGCTCAGGGCCGACACTCAATCGCAGCGCCAAAGGAAACGCCGCCCCCAACAGCAAGGTCGGGACAAACACGATGCTCAGCGCGGCCATGGCAAACCGTGCGCTCATGCCCAGCAATTCGCTGCCGCCCATCGCCAGCGCGGCGGTTTCGGCCTGGGATTGCAAGAACACCAGCCAGCGCCCGAGAAACGCCACTTCCAGCAATGCGATCAAGCCGGCCCCGGCGATCAGCAAGCCAAATATGCCCCATGGATCGCGAATACGATCAACCCGACGGGCCAGCAGCGCGCTGCCGATGAACAACCCCGTGAGGTACGTCGCCAACACCACGGCAAAGGCGTAGGTGCGGGTGCTCATGAATTGCACGATGGATTGCGACCAGACCACTTCGTAACCCAGTGCCACCCCGCCTGCGATGGAATACAGCCACAGGGCCAGGCGATCCGGCGCTTTGTGTTCGTGATGCCAGGTCGGCTCCTGGACCACTGCCGGGCGCTGGCGTTGAAACCACAGGGCACCGGCGGCGGCCAGCAGGTTCAGCATGGCGGCGGCGAGGGCACTGCCGCGCACGCCGAGGGTGGCGATCAACACGAAGGCAGCAAGCAAGGTGCCGGCAATCGCGCCCGCGGTATTGGCGGCATAGAGTTGTCCGCCAGCCTTGCTCAAATGGTGCGGGTCGCTGGCCAACGAGCGCACCAGCACCGGCAGCGTGCCGCCCATCAACAGCGCGGGAATGCCCACCAGCGCAAAGGGCAACACCCAGGCCAGCAATCCGATGTGCTGTTCCAGCCAGGCAAAAGGACTGGCCGCCATGCTCATGGCAAAGGTCGCGCCAACGCCCAGTACCGCCACCAGCACTTCAAGCCCGGCATACAACAACACCGGTTGCTGCAAGCGATCAGCCCAGCGCCCGAACAGCAATCCCCCCAGCGCCAGCCCGGCAAAAAAGGCGCTGATGCCGGTGGTGATGGCGTACACCTCAACGCCGACGACCAACGACAGTTGCTTGATCCACAGCACCTGGTACACCAGCGCCGCCGCGCCCGAGACGAACAGCAGCAATGCTGGAATCAGCAGGGCCGGGGAGGTGGCGGTTTGCGGGGCAGGTATGGCCGACGACTTGCTGGCGACACGTGAGGACATTGCGGATTGCCTTGTGCAAAACATCTTCTGACGATGAACACAACACCCCGTAGCAGCTGCCGAAGGCGGCGTCCCGCTGCGCAGCAGTGGTAATCCGGACCACTCGGTGTGTCAGATAGGCCGAGGCGCATGTTTGACGAGGACTTCGTCCTCGAACGCAGCCTTCGGCAGCTGCTACAGGGTTGTGTTCACACAAAATAGGGCCGCTCGCCGGTAAAGGCGAGCGGCAGTCACGCGGTTCTACTGTGCAGCCGGTGCAGCTTTCATTTTTTCAGCGATTTTGGCGTCTACCGCAGCACGAATCTGGTCAACGCTGAAGCTGGCCGGTTTCTGGCTTGGCGGATAGTCGATAAAGGTCTGGAGGAACACCGCCGCTTTACCCGTGGCCACGGCCGCCAGATAGACGTTTTTGGTCAGCCAATCGTAATACTGATCGGAAACCACATCGGCGCGTTCATACGGGTCCATTCTCAGGTTGAAGATTTTTGGCACCCGCAGGCACACAAACGGCTCACTCCACACCTTGAAACCGCCTGGTGCACGTTGTTCGCAGAACACCGCTTTCCAGTTGTCGAAACGCATCGACACCAGCAAACCGTCGTCGTTGAAGTAGTAGAACTCCTTGCGCTCGCCCTTAGGCTGTTGGCCGGTCAGGTAAGGCAGTTGGTTGTAGCCGTCCAGGTGCACCTTGAAGTTGGTGCCACCCGCTACCGGCGCCCAGCCTTTGAGCAGCTTGTCTTTTACGCTGTCTTCACCGGCGACTGCCAGCAGGGTCGGGAACCAGTCCAGGCCCGAGAACATCTCGTTGGAGACTTCACCGGCCTTGATCTTGCCTGGCCAGCGAACAATCGCCGGCACCCGGTAGGCGCCTTCCCAGTTGGAGTTCTTCTCGTTACGGAACGGTGTGGTCGCCGCATCCGGCCAGGAGAACTGGTTCGGGCCGTTGTCGGTGGTATAGACGACGATGGTGTTGTCGGTGACTTTCAGGTCATCGAGGGTTTTCAGCAGTTTGCCGACGTCGCCGTCGTGCTCAAGCATGCCGTCCGCATAGTCGTTGCCGGGCATGCCGCTCTGGCCCTTCATCGACTCGCGCACGTGGGTGAACAAGTGCATGCGGGTGGTATTCATCCAGACGAAGAACGGTTTGTCTGCCTTGACCTGCTTCTCGATGAACGCTTGGGCGGCGGCGGTGGTCTCGTCGTCGATGGTTTCCATGCGCTTGGTGGTCAATGCGCCGGTGTCTTCGATCTTGCCGTCGGCAAAGCTGTGGATCACACCACGCGGAGCGTATGACTTGAGGAACGCAGGGTCGTCCTTGGGCCAATACGGGCGTTCAGGTTCTTCTTCGGCATTGAGGTGGTACAGGTTGCCGAAGAATTCATCGAAACCGTGGTTGGTCGGCAGGTATTCGTCCTTGTCGCCCAAGTGGTTCTTGCCGAACTGGCCGGTCGCATAACCTTGGGATTTGAGTGCCTGGGCGATGGTGATGTCGCGTTTTTGCAGGCCCACGGGTGCACCCGGCGCGCCAACTTTCGACAGACCGGTACGCAGCGGCGTCTGACCCGTGATAAAGGATGACCGTCCTGCCGTGCAGCTGTTCTCCGCATAGTAGTCGGTGAACATCATGCCTTCTTTGGCAATGCGGTCGATATTGGGAGTCTTGTACCCGACCACACCCATGGAATAGGCGCTGATGTTGGTCTGGCCGATGTCATCGCCAAAGATCACCAGGATGTTGGGTTTTTCAGCGGCCCCGGCTGTTGCCGAAATCGCCATCACCGAGGCTGCCACGAGGGCGAGTTTCGGTAGCCACTTGTGTATGCGAGTCATCTGACTTGCTCCTTTTTCTGACTTGCGCCGCCTAATGCGACAAACGTTTATTGCAGTCCTGCGTCACGCTTTTTATTGCACTTGCTCTGGGGTGGCGGACTCGTACGGGTAGATCCGGCGCCACTCGGCGGCCATGTCCACGACAGTCCAGCCACGGGATTTTGCTTCGTCCAGGGCCTTGTCCAGACGCCCGATTTTGGAGTCACGGTCGTACGCCCATTCACGCTTGGCGTCGGTGTGATGCACTAACCCCATGAATCGTTTGCCCGACCCGGCGGCGGTCCACTGCAACATTTGCTGGTCGCCGTCAGAGTTGCCGAAGGCCAGAATTGGCCGGCGTCCGATCACCGCGTTGATGCTTTCGGGCTTGCCCGGCCCGTCATCGTTGTGTGCCAGTTTTGGCGTGCGCAGGATCGAGGCCTTGCCGTCCTTGTACTCAAACGCTGTGACAAACGTCGTACCGATCACTTGCTCCGGCGGGACGCCATAGGACTTCTCGGCGAAGGCGCGCATGAACCCGGTGTCGCCGCCGGACACGATGTAGGTTTTGAAGTCCTGGCTGCGCAGGTAGTCGAGCAATTCCAGCATCGGCTGGAAGACCATCTGGGTATACAGCTTGCCGGTCTTTGGATGTTTGGCCTGGGCCAGCCAGGTCTTGGCGTAGTCGTCGAACGCTTCGGTGGTCATGCCGGTGTGGGTGGCAACGAAGATCTTCATGATGCCTTCCAGGCCGGCGGCTTCCAGCGCCTTGTGGTCGTTTTCCAGCACCGCTTTGAACGGCTGTGTGGTTTTCCATTCCGGGTGCTGCGCTGCGGTGCGCTTGACTTCCTCAAGGGCAAACAGCAGCTCGAAATACATTGGCTGCTCGCTCCACAGGGTGCCGTCGTTGTCGAACACGGCAATGCGCTCCTCGGGTTTGACGAAGTCCTTGCTGCTCTGATCGGTGACAGCCTGGACGAACTCGATGATGCTCTTCTTGGACGGGCCATCATTCCAGGAGGGCAACGGCTCTGCAGCCTGAACCAGCAACGGCAGGCTCAGGGCCAGCGCCAGCAAAAACTTGAACCCGTGAAGTTGGCGCAGTGATATCGGACTCGTCATGGGAATTCCTTCTCGTGAACGGGGTTGAGTGGCCGTAATGCCGGCGCGGCAGGTGTCTTGTTGGGCGCAGCCTGACTGTTCAGCGTAGTCAAGGATTGCTTGAGTTGGTGCAACGCCTGATCTTTGGCCGATTCACTGCCATAACAGGCGCGCAAAAAGTCCTGCAGGCGCGGTCCTAGAGCGCTCAGCTTCAGTCCCATGCGCCGCCGCCTGGCCCACAGATACAGCGCGCTCAATTGGGCAGGTTGGCCGTCGATCTGCGCCGGAATCTGCCGCCAGGCGTAGTCGGCGGACGCCAGCCAAACGGCGTGCCGGGCACGGCGCCGGGCCTGGACATCAAGGTAGGCACGGTGGATGGGCGGGCGGATAAACCAGCCGAGCACGGCAATGGCCAGCAGCAGTGCAATCAATGCCAGCCAATGCCCGGAGAGGTACAGGCGACTGGGCTGACCGAGTTTTTTCAGGTCTGCGGTAATTGAAAACACCGGGCGATAAGCGCTGTTGGCGGTGGCCTGGAAGGTGACCGCCGGGACTTGGGCGGTACGGGCCTGGCGGGTGCCGGCATCCCACCATTTCAATGAGATTGGCGGCAAGCTGTGCGAGCCATCGGTGTCGATCCGGTAGGTCACGGTGTCGATGCGCTGGCCACCGCTGAAATTGCCCCGACCGTCACCGAGGTTGCTGATCTGGGGGGCTTTCGGGTAACGGCTCAGACCGTTGACATCACTCAGTGATGGCGTCGGCAAGGACATCGCCAGGGCGCCATCGGCTTGCAACGTCAATTCCCGGGTAACGCTGTCGCCGACTTTGAGGGGCGTCGCCGAGTTGACGATTTTTTGCGTAAAGCGCAGCCCTTGCGCGACCAATACCGGTTCGCCGGGTTCAAACCCTGGCGGTTGCGCGGCGTCGAAGTGCAAGGGCTGGCTTTGGGCGCTGAGTTCGGTGGTGGCCTGACCGGGTGTGGCCCGCACGGTCAGCGCGGGTATGTCGAAGCCCTGAGCGAGATTGGGGGTGATCCGGTAGCGGTAGCGCATGCCGCTCAATGACTTGCCGTCGAGCGTCTGATTGAGGTGTTCGGCATGACCGTCCGGCGGCATGACCAGTGCGCCGGACAGCTTCAGGTCGGGCAGGGTGGGGGCTTCGGTGAACCAGCTGTCGGTGTAGACGTCGAGTTGCAGTTCGACGAGGCTGCCGACCATGACGTCTTTTGTGGGCTGCAGCGACACCTGGACTTTCAGCTCGGGTTCAGCGGCCAATGCCGCGGTGGTGAACAGGCAAAGGAGCAGGGCCACGACACGGTCTATCGAAAGACTCATGGTTTGCCCCCCGCCTGATCCTGCAAACTGAACTTCTGCTTCAGGAACTTCGCCGGTGAAGTGCTCAGGTTTTCCAGCCACTGTGCATCGGACGTTGCTTGCTCGGTCTGCACGGCTTTGCTCTGGCCCTTGCCCGGCGCCTTGTCCATTTTGATTTCGTCCGGCTTGACCTCGGGTGCATTCTGCGCGGCGCTGTCGGTGTCTTTCTGCAAGGCAATCGCCAACGCCAGATTGGCCGTGGCCTCGGGGAATTGCGGCTGCAACTTCAGCGCCTGGGTGTACGCCGCAATCGCCTGATCAAACTTGAAACGACGCACGTAAATATTGCCCAGGTAGAAGTACGCTTGCGGCGTTTCCAGTCGCGCAAAACTGGCCAGTGCCAGGTCGAAATCCGCCGCGTTGTAGGCAGCGATACCTTTCCAGTAGGGGTCGACAAAATGCGCGGCGGCTTGCGGGAAATGTTCGTGCTCGAACGCCCAGCGACCTTGCTGGTCGGGGGTGAAAAACGCATCGGTCAACGCGTTGGCTTCGGCGGGAGCCGGTTGCCAGCCAATGCCCAGTGCCAATAACAGGCCTGCCATCCAGTTCAGGCTCCAGCCCCGGCGCACGCTGAACAACCCGATCAGCAGCAACGGCCAGCACAACCAATAACCGGCGTCTTTCCAGTGCAGTTCGCGCTGTTCATCGCTGGCAGCCTGGAAATGCTGCTGGGCGTGCAGCTCAATCCATTGCAGGTCATCGTCATTGAGCGTCAGGCTGCCCAACGGCGCGTCGACTGCGGAAGCCAGCTTTTCGAGCGCCGCCTGATCAAAACTGCCCAACACCGGGCGACCATTACTGTCGGTGCGCGGTTGGCCATTGGCGTCATGGATGATCCCGCCGTCTGCACTGCCGACCGCCAGAATCAGCACTTGCAGCGGGCTATCGTTCAATTGCTTATCGAGACCGCCAAGTTGTGATGTATCGGCGCCGTCTGTGATCAGCAACAGCGTGCCCGGGCTTTTGTCGGCAGCCAGCAGCCGTTTGGCTTGCTCGATGACCGCGCCGACGTCTTTGCCCTGTTTGGCGATCAGGTCTGTACTCAGGGCCTGGATGAAGGTGTTGAGCAGTTCGGGGTCGTCGGTCGGCGGCAGCACCAGATGGGCGCTGCCGGCATACGCGATCAAACCACTGCGTGACCCCGCTCGGCGCTGGATCAGGTCGTGCAGTTTGTGTTTGGCCGCTTCCAGTCGACTGGGCTGCACATCCGTGGCGTCCATGGAGGGCGACAGGTCGATGGCGATGATCAGCGGCGCGCGGTTTTCCAGAAAGTCCGGACGGTCCTGCTCCCAGGTGGGGCCGGCCGCCGCGAGGGCACCCAGCACCAACACTGCGCACACCAGATGCACGGGGCGCAAACGTTGTTGGTCCTGTGGCGTTATCAGCAGGTGCGGCAGCAAGTGTTCGGCAATATTGCTGCGCAAGCGCCGCTGTACGTCACGGCTGCGCCGCCAGAGCCAGGGCAACAAGGCGCCGAACGGCACCAGCAACAGCCACAGTGGGCGCAGGAAATGGAACTCGCTGAGGTTTATATCCACTCACCCCTCCTGCCGCTGGCGCGCGAGCATCAAATGAGGCCGGAGCAGGGCGCCCAAATGGTAGAGCGCGAGCAAACCGATAGCGGCCCCCAGTGGCCACCAGAACAAATCCTTTTTCGGCTGATGACTGAGGGTTTTAACCTGGTGTGGGGTCAGTTTGTCGAGGGTGCTGTACACCTGATTCAACGCATTGCGGTCCTCGGCGCGAAAGAACTTGCCGCCCGTGGCTTCGGCGATTTGCTGCAAACCTTGCAGGTTGACCTTGGCTTCTCCGGAGGCGTTCGGGTCACCGATACCGATGGTGTGAATCACCACGCCTTTGGCGGCTGCCATGGCCGCGGCGTGGTCCGGGGTAATCGCGCTGCTGGTGTCGTTGCCGTCGGTCAGCAGGATCAGCACTTTCTCGGGTTCATGCGTCTGCTCAAGCAATTTCAAGCTCAAGCCGATCGCATCGCCAATCGCGGTGTTCGGGCCAGCCATGCCAATGCCGGTGTCATCGAGCAACAGCGACAGACTGGCGTGATCCAGCGTCAGCGGTGCCTGCGGATAGGCGCCGCTGCCAAACACGATCAGGCCAAGGCGATCGTCTTTACGTTTGTCGATAAAGCTGTGGACCACTTCCTTGACCGCCGCCAGGCGATTGATTTTTTGCCCGTTGGCGTCGGTGAAATCGTTGGTTTCCATCGATTGGGAAATGTCGATGGCCAGCATCAGGTCGCGCACCGGTTGTTGGCGTTCGATGGGTTTTTCGACCAGTTCCGGTCGAGCCGCCGCCAGCAACAACAATGCCCAGACCATCAGGTTCAAGACCAGTTGCCAGCGATTGCTGCGTGTCCCGGCCTGGCTCGGTGCCTGACCGACCGCGCGGCTCATGGCGCTGAAAAAAGGCACGCGCACGGCGCTGCGGGCTTCGCGGTAATCAGGCAGGAAGCGGTAGGCCAACCATGGCAGTGGCAAAAGGATCAGCAGCCAAGGGTAATCAAACTGCCACATGATGCTGCTCCACCCAACGTTTGCTGGTGTTGAACAGCCGCTCGCGCTGTTCTTCCTTGAGCGTCAGCAGTGTGCTGTCCGGCGCATAGGCCAACTGCGCGAGTTGCTGGCTGAAATCTGCCGGCAGGGGCTGCGGACTGTGGCGCACCAAAAACGTTTGCCAGTCCTCACCCCCAAGTGCTGCCACAGGGTATGTAGTGGGCATGGACAGGGCGACGCGTTTGAGCAGTTCCGGGAGTTCGCGCAGGGCCCTCAGTTGATCGTCACTGCTTTGCAGTTCAGCCAGTCGCACCAGCGCTTCACGCCGATAACGATCACGGCGCCATTGCCAATACCGCCGTGCGCTGACCAGCAACACGGCAAGCACCAACACACTGAGCAGCGCCCACCAACCCCACGTCTGCGGCGCATAACTGACCGGCGCCGGCAGTGCGATTTCCTTCAGTTGGTCGATGCTCGGGATGTTCGGATTCATCGCCGGCCTCTGCCGAGTTCGGCTCGCAGCTGTTCCTGCGCATCGGTCGCGGTACTGAACATCATCAGCGGCACCTGGCTACGACGCAGCAACGTCGCGACATCCTTGAGCCGACCGCTGAGAAAATCCCCCAGCGGCTGATGCACGCTGCGTTGCTCGACCGCCAGTTCCACCTGCAATTGGCCTTGGGTCACCAGTAAACGGCCGTTTTTCGGCAGGTTCAGCGCCAAGGGGTCATACACCTGCATCGCGATCACATCGTTGTGCGCCGCCAATTGCCGCATTAATTGCAAGGTGCGTTCACCGGCGCCGGCAAAGTCGCTGACGATGCAGATCAAATGATCATGGCCGGCCACCGCCAGGCAATGTTGCAAGACCTTGTCGAGTTGGTCCTCACCTTCGGCGTCCGGGTTGGCGGCATTGAGCAGCTGATTCTGCTCGGCGATACGGCTGCAAAAGGCCTCGAGGCGTTTGCGACTGCGTAGCGGGGCGATGCTGTCGATGCGTTTGTCATTGAAGACCAGACCGCCGACCCGGTCACCGGCGTTGAAGGTCATCCACGCCGCCAGCGCGCCGAGTTCAGCGGCAATCGCCGATTTAAAACTGCGTTGCGAGCCGAAGAACATCGACATGCGCTGGTCGACCAGAATCAACGCGGGGCGGTCACGCTCTTCGGTGAAGGTTCGCACCACCGGTTTGCCGGTGCGCAGTGACGCTCGCCAGTCCAGATGACGCAAATCGTCGCCCGGTTGATAGCGGCGCAGTTCGTCGAAATTCAACCCGCGACCGCGCAGCCGCGAAGCATGGTTGCCGGCGAGGAGGCTGCCCTGGGGCTGGCGCGCCAGAAAACTCAAGTCACGGGCCTTGAACTCCAGCTCCATCAATTGCGCCAGAGAGACATAGACCAGGCCGTCCGTGCTTTTCATTTTCAACCTCAGGCCGGTATTGCAACTTTGTCGAGCAAGCGGTCGAGCACCTGGTCGGCCGTTACGCCATCCGCCACCGCGTCGTAACTCAGTTGCAAGCGATGACGCAGCACCGGGTGGACCACGGCGCGCACATTGTCCGGCGAAACGAAATCCTGCCCTTGTAGCCAGGCATCGGCGCGGGCACAGCGGTCAAGGCCGATACCGCCCCGAGGACTGGCGCCGATAGCGATCCAGCGGCCGAGATCGGCGTCATAGTCCGCCGGGTGGCGGGTGGCGTTGATCAGGTCGATCAGGTAGCGGTCGATGGCCGGCGAGACGTGAACGGCGCTGACTTCGCGACGGGCCGCGAAAACCACCTCCTGAGACAGTGCAAAACCTTGGGTCGGGGCCGTTTTAGCGCCTGCCGCAAATTCTTCTTCGCGCAGCAATCGCAACACCTGGCTCTCGTTTTCCGCGGTCGGGTAATCCAGCAACACCTTCATCAGAAACCGGTCCATCTGCGCTTCCGGCAGGGGGTAGGTGCCTTCCTGTTCAATCGGGTTTTGCGTGGCGACCACGATGAACAGTTCCGGCAGCACATGGCTGTTGCCGGCCACGGTGATTTGCCGTTCTTCCATGGCTTCCAGCAGCGCCGCCTGAACCTTGGCCGGGGCACGGTTGATTTCGTCGGCGAGGATCAGGTTGCCGAACAGCGGGCCGGGCTGGAACTGGATCTGGTTCTGGCCATCGACCTGATGCAGCACTTCGGCGCCGGTGATGTCTGACGGCAGCAGGTCAGGGGTGAACTGGATGCGGCTCATCTTCGCGTCCAGGTGCCGGGCCAGTGCCTTGACCGTGCGGGTCTTGGCCAGGCCGGGCAAGCTTTCCAGGAGCAAATGGCCGTTGGCCAACAGCCCCAGCAGAATCTGGCGGATTACCTGATCCTGCCCAAGTACGCTTTCGGCGATGCTGGCTTGCAGGGCGTTGAGGTCATTGAGTGCGGTCATGGGCGTTTCCTTTACCAGGCGTATTGCAAGCGTAAGGTCCAGGTGTTGACGTCGGGGGAGCCGCTGCGCTCGGACACCGTGTCCGAATAGGCGATCAACCCGCCAAACTGGGGCGACAGCATGAAGCCGACCGTGGCACCCAACAGGCTGCTTTCCTGTTTGTTGTCCTGCCAGTCACCATTGATTTTGGTTTCGCCGCCTCGGTTGTAGGTGCCATCGATCGAGGCCCACAGCGCGCGGTTGAAGCTGTAGCTGTAGTGACCTTCGATGGAATACAGCGCTTTTTGCTCAAGTGTGCCGTCGCCGTGGTAATCGTCGTTGTCGCCGTACAGCGAGACGTAGGTGTTGAGTTCAAGCCAGGTCGGGCCAATCGGCGTGCCGAAGGCAATTTCCGGCTTGAACGCCCAGCGGTTGGCGCCGATGTTGATGACCCGGTCCTTGTCGTAATCACCGGTGGGCGCGGTGATCCACAACGCCCCCGTCAGAAAGGTCTCGGGTGTCCAGGTGGCGAATTCTTGCGGGGTCAGCGCCGGGCCACCAAAAACGTTGTGCACCAGCACCACCTGCGTATCGCCCAGACCGCCGTTGTGCTTGGTGCCATTGAAGAACTGGCCATTATCGAACGAGGCGGAAACGTCGGCGTAAGGTTGCAGGACCTGAACCGCACTGTTACGCCCGTCGATGGCAAACGAGCGGGCAAAACGGGCGATGTACAGGTCCGCGTTCAGGGACAAGCCATCAAGCGGCAATGACGTATCGATCGGCGTGTTGCTATTAACGAGGTTGTAATAGCCGAACACCATGTTCAGGTCGGTCGGCAGGTTCTGCCAGTCACGCGCGTTGTCCGCTTGGCCCGCCAGTGGCGTCATGGATAGCGTGAGTGCGGTGAGTGCGGTGAATGCGGCTTTCCTTGTCGTCTTCAGTCCCATCACGGTGCTCCTGCAGGTTTTGGGTGCGTGGTTCATGGCTTTGCGCCCACGAGTGTCAGTGGCGGCATTATCCATTGGCCGCGGGTGTGCTTTCGGACTTGAAATGTCGAACAGGTTCGGGGCGCCGAGGCAGGTGACGCTGGCGTTATGGGGAGCGAGGCGAGTGCCGGATGACTGGGCGGCGCTGAGCGAAAGGTTCCGTGCAGGGTTAATTTTGTTGAGTGCATCGGCGTTATTGGCCTGCACGTAAACGGCGGGCGAAAAGCGTGCTGCCGCCAACAACAAAGCGTTATTTTTTTTATGCTGAAACATCATTCCCGATTCCCTTCTGGCTCATTGGGTTACTCGGCACTTCCTGGCCGTTAATACGTAATCAATTTCCCACCAAGCCCGTAGGACAAATCTGACGCTAGCAGCTAGTCACGACTTTTCCAGTCAAAAGGATTAAATCTTTGATTTTGTGCACAGAACTTCGTTATTTGTGTGTACTAAAAAGTTAATACCAAATCATGGGGTTACCGCCGATCCTGGTGTTCAGGCGACGCCGGATTCACCTGATACACCGCGTAAAACAATCACGCGTGCACCCGGCAAACCCGGCCTGAAAATGTTCAGCGTTTTTTGGCCTCGGCGCGCAGTCGTTCTTCCTGCTCGCGCAGTTCCGGGGTGAACTCGGCACCGAAATCCTCAGCTTCGAACACCTGGCGAATCTCGATCTCGGCCTCGGTGCCCGGCATTGGGTTCGGGCAGCGCTTGACCCAATCGATCGCCTCCTGTTTCGACTGCACCTGCCATATCCAGTAGCCGGCAATCAGCTCCTTGGTTTCGGCGAACGGGCCGTCGATGACGGTGCGTTTGTCCCCTGAAAAGTGAACACGTGTGCCTTTGCTGCTGGGTTGCAGGCCTTCGCCTTCGACGAAGATGCCTGCCTTGACCAGTTCTTCGTTGTAGTTGCCCATGGCGGTCAGCAGTTCTTCGCTGGGCATGATGCCGGCTTCGGAATCCTGGCTGGCTTTGATGATGATCATGAATCGCATGGCTGTATCTCCGCTGGATTTGACTGGACTCGCTGACTAGTCGAATGAACGTCGTCTAAATCGACAGTGCTGCCAAATTAAAGACCAGCGATTGAGCCCGTGGGTTTTCGGTTGCCTTTCGTCAAGAACACCAAGTGGTGGCCGGGGAGGGCTGTACGCTATAGAGCAACCCGGGCTGCGTGCCTGTGGCCATGCGGGGTTTGGAAGGGTTGTATCCAGTTTCGCCAGCAAGACTTCACGATTTGTATCTGGGCATAGGTCGTCGGGCGATTTCGTGGTTAACTTCGGCCTCTTCAAAATTCTCCACCACAACGTTCAGAAGGACTCAGTTCATGGCTCAAGTCACTCTTAAAGGCAACCCGGTTCAAGTCAACGGCCAACTGCCACAAGCCGGTTCCAAGGCGCCAGCCTTTTCCCTGGTTGCCGGCAATCTGTCCGACGTCACCCTGAAAGACTTTGCCGGCAAGCGCAAAGTGCTGAACATCTTCCCAAGCGTCGACACTCCGACCTGCGCCACTTCGGTACGCAAGTTCAACGCCCAGGCCAACGATGTCGCCAACACCGTTGTGCTGTGCATCTCCGCTGACCTGCCGTTCGCCCAGGCACGCTTCTGCGGCGCCGAAGGCCTGGAAAACGTGCAAAACCTGTCGACCCTGCGTGGTGCCGAGTTCATCGAGAACTACGGCGTTGCCATCGCAGACGGCCCGCTCAAAGGCCTGACCGCCCGTGCGGTCGTGGTTCTGGATGAAAACGACAACGTCCTGCACAGCGAACTGGTCAAGGAAATCGCTGAAGAACCGAACTACGAAGCTGCACTCGCCGTTCTGAAATAAGCGACAGCTTTACATTTGTTAACGGCCTGGCCCTGTCCAGGCCGTTTTCATTTGTGATTCAGTGTCTTGGCCAAACAACCTGTTACGTAAGCCGAAGGTAAATTGCCGGTAAAGCCGCTTTGCTTAATAGCCGCCAGTGCTTATCGTTCAGCCTCATGTAGAAGAAGCCCACGCGCCCAATGGTTGATCATTCAATGCAATCCTCCGCTCCCCGTAGTCCTCGTCGCTGGCTGTTCGGCCTGCTTGTCCTGTTGGTCATCGCAGGCGTGTGCTGGAAATTCTGGCCCACCAGTGCGACTCACAAGGAGGGCACAGGGCAGAAAGCCGTGGCCGGCCATACCGGCAAGTCCGGTGGCATGCGCCCGGGCTTCGGCGGGGCGACCGGCCCGGTGCCCGTGCGTGTGGCCCCTGCGGTCAAGGGTGATTTCCCGCTGTACTACAAAGCGCTCGGCACTGTCACTGCACTCAACACCATCAATGTGCGCAGCCGTGTGGGCGGGGAGCTGATCAAGATTTCCTTCGAAGAAGGGCAGATGGTCAAGGCCGGTGACCTGCTGGCAGAAATCGACCCACGCCCGTACCAGAACGCCTTGCTCCAGGCTGAAGGCACGTTGCTGCAAAACCAGGCGCAATTGAAGAACGCCCAGGTCGATGTCGAGCGTTATCGCGGCCTGTACCGTGAAGACAGTATCGCCAAGCAAACCCTGGACACCGCCGAGGCCCTCGTCGGTCAGTACCAAGGCACCGTCAAGACCAACCAGGCGGCGGTCAACGACGCCAAACTCAATCTCGAATTCACCAAGATCCGCGCACCGATTACCGGGCGTGTAGGCCTGCGTCAGCTGGACGTCGGCAACCTCGTCGCCGCCAACGACACCACGGCGCTGGCGATCATCACCCAGACCCAGCCGATCAGCGTCGCTTTCACCTTGCCGGAAAACAGCCTCGACGTTGTACTGGCACGCTATCGCACCGGGGCCAAACTGCCCGCCGAAGCCTGGGATCGTGGCGACACCCAATTGCAGGCCACCGGTGTGCTGCAAAGCCTGGACAACCAGATCGACGTCACCACCGGTACGCTGAAGTTCAAGGCACGCTACGAGAACCGCGATCAAGCGCTGTTCCCCAATCAGTTCGTCAACGTCCACTTGCTGGCCGACACCCTCAAAGGGGTGGTGCTCGCGCCGTCGGCGGCGATTCAGTTCGGCACCAACGGCACCTTCGTCTATGCCCTGGACGGCGACAAAAAAGTCACCATTCGCGCGTTGAAAGTCGGCGCCAGCGACGGGCTCAATACCGTGGTCACCGAAGGCCTGGCCCCCGGGGATCGCGTAGTGCTTGAAGGCACCGACCGCTTGAAGGAAGGCAGCGAAGTCGAAGTGGTCAATAACCCCCAGGAAGTGCCGGCCACCCCGACCGAACACCTGCAAGGCAAATCGGCGGCGGAGACGACTGAGCCGGTAGCCGCCGACAAGGCGAAAAAGGGCGGCGCATGAACATCTCGCGGTTGTTCATCCTTCGCCCGGTCGCCACGACCCTGAGCATGCTGGCCATTGTGCTGGCCGGTTTGATTGCCTATCGGTTGCTGCCAGTGTCGGCGTTGCCACAAGTCGACTACCCGACGATTCGCGTCATGACGCTCTATCCCGGTGCCAGTCCCGACGTCATGACCAGCGCGGTCACGGCGCCACTGGAGCGTCAGTTCGGGCAAATGCCCGGCCTGACCCAGATGGCGTCGACCAGTTCGGGCGGCGCTTCGGTGCTGACGCTGCGCTTCAGTCTCGACATCAACATGGACGTCGCCGAACAGCAGGTGCAAGCCGCGATCAACGCCGCCACCAATTTGCTGCCCAAGGACCTGCCGGCACCGCCGGTTTACAACAAGGTCAACCCGGCGGACACCCCGGTGCTGACCCTGGCCATTACCTCCAAAACCATGTTGTTACCCAAGCTCAATGACCTGGTTGACACGCGCATGGCGCAGAAAATCGCCCAGATCAGCGGCGTCGGCATGGTCAGCATTGCCGGGGGCCAGCGCCAGGCGGTGCGGATCAAGGTCAACCCCGAGGCCCTGGCGGCCAACGGTCTGAACTTGTCGGATGTGCGCACGCTGATCGGCGCCTCCAACGTCAACCAACCCAAAGGCAACTTCGACGGCCCGACCCGGGTGTCGATGCTCGATGCCAACGATCAACTGACTTCGCCCAAGGATTACGCCAACCTCATTCTGGCCTACGCCAACGGTGCGCCGTTGCGACTCAAGGATGTCGCGGAAATCGTCGACGGCGCCGAAAACGAACGCCTGGCGGCGTGGGCCAATGAAAACCAGGCCGTGCTGCTCAACATTCAGCGCCAGCCCGGTGCCAACGTCATTGAAGTGGTCGACCGGATCAAGGCTTTGCTGCCAAGCATCACCGACAACCTGCCGGCCGGCCTCGACGTCACGGTACTGACCGACCGCACCCAAACCATTCGCGCCTCGGTCAAGGACGTGCAGCATGAATTGCTGATCGCCATCGCATTGGTGGTGATGGTTACTTTCCTGTTTCTGCGCCGCGCCAGTGCCACGATCATTCCTTCGATTGCCGTGCCGCTGTCGTTGATCGGTACGTTCGGCGTGATGTACCTCGCCGGTTTCTCGGTGAATAACCTGACCCTGATGGCACTGACCATCGCCACCGGTTTTGTGGTGGACGATGCGATCGTGATGCTGGAGAACATTTCCCGGTTTATAGAAGAGGGCGACAGCCCGCTGAATGCAGCGCTCAAGGGCGCGAAGCAAATCGGTTTCACCCTGATTTCCCTGACGCTGTCGCTGATCGCGGTACTGATTCCGCTGCTGTTCATGGCTGACGTGGTGGGGCGCCTGTTCCGGGAGTTTGCGATCACCCTGGCGGTGGCGATCCTGATTTCGCTGGTGGTGTCCCTGACCCTGACGCCAATGATGTGCGCGCGTTTGCTCAAGCGTGAACCCAAGGAAGAAGAGCAGGGCCGTTTCTACCGGGCCAGCGGCGCGGCGATTGACTGGATGATCGCCGCTTACGGGCGCAAATTGCAGTGGGTGCTCAAGCACCAGCCACTGACGTTGATGGTGGCCGTCGGCACCCTGGCGTTGACCGTATTCCTTTACATGGTGGTGCCCAAAGGCTTCTTCCCGGTGCAGGACACCGGGGTGATCCAGGGGATTTCCGAGGCGCCGCAGTCGATTTCCTTCGCGGCCATGAGTGACCGTCAGCAAGCGCTGGCCAAGGTGATCCTTGCCGACCCGGCGGTTGAAAGCCTGTCGTCCTACATTGGTGTGGACGGTGACAACTCGACGCTGAACAGCGGTCGCCTGCTGATCAACCTCAAGTCCCACAGCAATCGTGACGTGGGCGCAACCGAGGTGATTGCACGCCTGCAACCTGAAGTGAACAAGCTGGTAGGCATTCGCCTGTTCATGCAGCCGGTGCAGGACTTGACCATCGAAGACCGCGTCAGCCGCACCCAATACCAGTTCAGCATGTCATCGCCAGATGCAGAGCTGCTGAGCCGGTGGAGCGGGCGCCTCGTCGAAGCGCTGGCCCAACGACCCGAGCTGACCGACGTTGCCAGCGACTTGCAGGACAAGGGTTTGCAGGTCTATCTGGTGATCGACCGTGATGCCGCTTCGCGGGTCGGGGTGTCGGTGTCGAACATCACCGATGCGCTGTACGACGCTTTTGGCCAGCGGCAGATTTCGACCATCTACACCCAGGCCAGCCAGTACCGCGTGGTGCTGCAATCGCAGTCCGGGGAGAAGATCGGCCCGGATGCGCTGAATCAGATTCACGTGAAAACCACCGACGGCGGGCAAGTCCGCCTGTCCAGCCTCGCGCACATCGAAGAGCGTCAGGCGCAACTGGCAATCACCCACATCGGCCAGTTCCCGGCGGTGATGATGTCGTTCAACCTGGCACCGGGCGTGGCGCTGGGGCATGCCGTCGAGATCATCGACCAGGTGCAGAAAGACATCGGCATGCCGATTGGCGTGCAGACGCAGTTCCAGGGCGCGGCCGAGGCGTTCCAGGCCTCGCTGTCGAGCACCTTGCTGCTGATTCTGGCGGCGGTGGTGACCATGTACATCGTGCTCGGCGTGTTGTACGAGAGCTACATCCACCCGATCACCATTCTCTCGACCTTGCCTTCGGCGGCGGTCGGCGCGTTGCTGGCCTTGATCCTGAGCGGCAATGACCTGGGCATGATCGCGATCATCGGCATCATTTTGCTGATCGGCATCGTGAAGAAAAACGCGATCATGATGATCGACTTCGCCCTCGATGCAGAGCGCAATCAGGGCATCGACCCGGAAACCGCGATCTATCAAGCCGCGTTGCTTCGTTTTCGGCCCATTCTGATGACCACCTTGGCGGCGTTGTTCGGCGCCGTGCCGCTGATGCTGGCCACTGGTTCCGGCGCGGAATTACGTCAACCGCTGGGGTTGGTGATGGTCGGTGGTTTGCTGCTGAGTCAGGTGCTGACCTTGTTCACCACGCCCGTCATCTACTTGTACTTCGATCGCCTCGGTCGGCGCTGGGGCCGTAAGTCTGAAGCCGTGGAAGCGGTAGAGCAGCCATGAACCTGTCCGGACCTTTCATCAAGCGCCCGGTCGCGACGATGTTGCTGAGCCTGGCGATCATGTTGCTGGGCGGCGTGAGTTTCGGCCTGTTGCCGGTGTCACCGCTGCCTCAGATGGATTTCCCGGTGATCGTGGTGCAGGCCAGTCTGCCCGGCGCGAGTCCCGAGGTCATGGCCTCGACCGTGGCTACGCCGCTGGAGCGGTCCTTTGGCACCATCGCCGGGGTCAACACCATGAGCAGCCGCTCCAGTCAGGGCTCGACCCGGGTGATCCTGCAATTTGACCTCGACCGCGACATCAACGGTGCGGCCCGGGAAGTGCAAGCCGCGATCAACGCCTCGCGCAACCTGCTGCCGAGCGGGATGCGCAGCATGCCGACCTACAAAAAGGTCAACCCGTCCCAGGCACCGATCATGGTGTTGTCGCTGACGTCGGACGTGCTGGAAAAGGGCCAACTCTACGATCTGGCCTCGACGATCCTGTCCCAGAGCCTGTCACAAGTGCAGGGCGTGGGCGAAGTGCAGATCGGCGGCAGTTCGTTGCCGGCGGTGCGTATCGAACTCGAGCCGCAGGCGCTCAATCAGTACGGCGTGGCGCTGGATGATGTGCGCAACACCATCGCCAATGCCAACGTGCGTCGGCCCAAGGGCTCGGTCGAAGACGGCGAGCGGTTGTGGCAAGTGCAGGCCAACGATCAGCTGGAAAAAGCCAAGGATTACGAGTCGCTCATCATCCACTACAACGGCGGTGCAGCCTTGCGTCTGAAGGATGTGGCCAAGGTCAGCGATGGCGTCGAGGACCGCTACAACAGCGGCTTCTTCAACGACGACGCGGCGGTGTTGCTGGTGATCAACCGTCAGGCGGGCGCCAACATCATCGAGACGGTCAACGAGATCAAGGCGCAGCTGCCGGCGTTGCAGGCGGTGCTGCCGGCCAGTGTCAAGCTGAACCTGGCGATGGACCGTTCGCCGGTGATCAAGGCGACCCTGCACGAAGCGGAAATGACCCTGCTGATCGCGGTGACGCTGGTGATTCTGGTGGTCTTCCTGTTCCTCGGTAACTTCCGTGCCTCGCTGATTCCGACACTGGCGGTCCCGGTGTCGCTGGTGGGCACCTTTGCGGTGATGTACCTCTATGGCTTCTCGCTGAATAACCTGTCGCTGATGGCGCTGATCCTGGCCACCGGTCTGGTGGTCGACGACGCCATCGTTGTACTGGAGAACATCTCCCGGCACATCGACGAAGGCGTGCCACCGATGAAGGCCGCGTACCTGGGCGCCCAGGAAGTCGGCTTTACCTTGCTGTCGATGAACGTTTCATTGGTCGCGGTGTTCCTGTCGATCCTGTTCATGGGCGGCATCATTGAAAGCCTGTTCCGTGAGTTTTCCATCACCCTGGCAGCGTCCATCGTCGTGTCGCTGGTGGTTTCGCTGACGCTGACGCCGATGCTCTGCGCCCGCTGGCTGAAGCCGCATACGCCGGGCCAGGAAAACCGTTTGCAGCGCTGGAGCCAGCGCGCCAACGAATGGATGGTCGGCAAATACGCGACGAGCCTGGACTGGGTATTGCGCCACCGCCGATTGACCTTGCTCAGCCTGTTTGTGACGATCGGAGTGAATATCGCGTTGTACGTGGTGGTGCCCAAGACGTTTTTGCCGCAGCAGGATACCGGTCAGCTCATCGGTTTCGTGCGCGGTGACGACGGTCTGTCGTTCAGCGTGATGCAGCCGAAAATGGAAACCTTCCGCCGCGCCGTGCTCAAGGACGACGCGGTGGAAAGCGTCGCCGGGTTCATTGGCGGCAGCAACGGCACCAATAACGCGTTCATGCTGGTGCGCCTGAAACCGATCAAGGAACGCAACATTTCCGCGCAAAAAGTCATCGAGCGCCTGCGCAAGGAAATGCCCAAGGTCCCTGGCGCACAGTTAATGCTGATGGCGGACCAGGACCTGCAATTTGGCGGCGGTCGCGAACAGACGTCGTCGCAGTATTCCTACATCCTGCAAAGCGGTGATCTGGGCGCGTTACGCGAGTGGTATCCAAAAGTCGTCACCGCGCTCAAGGCGCTGCCGGAGTTGACGGCGATTGACGCTCGGGAAGGTCGTGGTGCGCAACAAGTCACGCTGATTGTCGATCGCGATCAGGCCAAGCGCCTGGGCGTCGACATGGACATGGTCACCTCGGTGCTTAACAACGCCTATAGCCAGCGGCAAATCTCGACGATTTACGACAGCCTCAACCAATATCAGGTGGTGATGGAGGTCAATCCGAAATACGCACAGGACCCGATCACCCTCAAACAGGTGCAGGTGATTACAGCCGATGGCGCACGGATTCCGTTGTCGACCATCGCCCATTACGAAAGAAGCCTGGAAAACGACCGGGTCAGCCACGAAGGCCAGTTTGCCTCCGAAAGCCTGTCGTTCGACATGGCCGAAGGCGTGACGGTAGAGCAGGGCGCCGCAGCCATCGAAAGGGCGATTGCCACGCTCGGACTTCCCGAAGACGTGATCGCGAAAATGGCGGGCACCGCCGATGCGTTCGCCGCGACCCAGAAGAGCCAGCCGTGGATGATTCTCGGCGCGCTGTTGGCGGTCTATCTGGTGTTGGGTGTGCTGTATGAAAGCTACATTCATCCGCTGACGATTCTGTCGACCTTGCCGTCGGCCGGGGTCGGTGCATTGCTCTCGATCTACGCGCTGGGCGGCGAGTTCAGTTTGATTTCGCTGCTGGGCCTGTTCCTGCTGATTGGCGTGGTGAAGAAAAACGCCATCCTGATGATCGACCTCGCGCTGCAACTTGAACGCCATCAAGGCCTGGCACCGCTGGAGTCGATTCGCAGTGCTTGCCTGCAACGCCTGCGACCGATCCTGATGACCACGCTGGCGGCGATCCTCGGTGCCGTGCCGTTGCTGCTGAGCCGTGCCGAAGGTGCGGAAATGCGCCAGCCACTGGGCCTGACCATCATCGGCGGGCTGATTTTCAGCCAGGTGCTGACCCTTTACACCACGCCTGTGGTTTACCTCTATCTCGACAAACTGCGCCATCGCTTCAATAAATGGCGTGGGGTACGTACCGATGCTGCTTTGGAAACTCCGCTATGACTGACCGTTCGCTTATCCATCTGGCCGCCCCGCTGGCCGCTGCCCGAGGCTCGCGTTTGCTGAGCCTGGCGCTGTGCGCGGCAATGCTCAGCGCATGTGCCGTGGGCCCGGATTATCAGCGCCCGCAAGCGGCCGCGCCGGTGCAGTACAAGGAAGCGGCGGGGTGGCGTCAGGCCAGCCCCAGCGATTCCCTGGCACGCGGTGCCTGGTGGGAGTTGTATGGCGATCAGCAGCTCAATGGCCTGATCGAAAAACTCAACAGCTCCAACCAGACCGTGGCCCAGTCCGAGGCACAATACCGCCAGGCACAAGCCTTGGTGCGCAGTGCCCGCGGGGCGTTTTTTCCGACGGTTGATTTGACCGTCGGTAAAAACCGCTCCAGCCAGGGCACCGGCAGCAGCAATTCGAGCCTGACCAGCTCCTCCAGCGGTATTCGTGACACCTACACCGCCCAGGCCGGTGTCAGTTGGGAAGCGGACGTGTGGGGCAAATTACGCCGAGGCCTTGAAGCCGACACCGCCAACGCCCAGGCAAGCTATGCCGACCTGGCTGCCATGCGTCTGAGTCAGCAGTCGGAGCTGGTGCAGAACTACCTGCAATTGCGCGTGATCGATGAACAGAAGCGCTTGCTTGAAGCGACGGTCGAGGCTTATCAGCGTTCGCTGACAATGACCGAAAACCAATACCGCGCCGGTGTGTCCGGGCGAGACGCGGTGGCGCAGGCGCAGACTCAACTCAAAAGCACGCAGGCAGACATGGTTGACCTGATCTGGCAGCGCGCCCAGTTCGAGAACGCCATCGCTGTATTGATCGGGCTGCCCCCGGCCGAGTTTAGTCTGGCGGAAACCACCACCTTTCCGACCTTGCCCGAAGTGCCGGTGGGCCTGCCTTCGCAATTGCTGGAACGTCGCCCGGACATCGCTTCCGCCGAGCGTTCGGTGATGGCGGCCAACGCCAACATCGGCGTGGCCAAGGCAGCCTATTACCCGGATTTCACCTTGAGCATGAACGGCGGGTATAGCAGCAGCACCTATTCCAACTGGATCAGCGTACCCAATCGCTTCTGGTCGGTCGGACCGCAGTTGGCAATGACCTTGTTTGATGGCGGCCAGCGTTCGGCCGAAGTCGATCGCAGCGAAGCCGCCTACGACGAGACGGTGGCCAAGTACCGCCAGACCGTGCTCGATGGCTTCCGTGAAGTGGAAAACTACCTGGTGCAGCTCAAGGTGCTGGAGCAGGAAGCCGGCGTGCGCCAGGAAGCGCTGGAGGCAGCGCGTATCTCGTTGCGCCTGACCCAGAATCAGTACAAGGCCGGTTTGATTGCTTATCTGGATGTGGTGGTGGTTCAAGCCACGGCACTGAGTAACGAGCGCAACGTGCTGGATTTATTGCAGAGCCGGTTGATTGCCAGCGTGCAATTGATTGCCGCGCTGGGTGGCGGTTGGGACGGGGCGTTGCAGGTCAGCGAAAACCAGTAGACCCCCTGTAGTCGCTGCCGAGCCCGCGTTTGCTCGTAGCAGCTGTCGAGCAGCGCGAGGCTGCGTTAGCTTGTAGCAGCTGTCGAGCAGCGCGAGGCTGCGTTCGGCTGCGAAGCAGTCGTGAAACCAGGCGACGCGGTGTTTCAGGAAAACCGCGTGCGGTGGATTTACGACTGCTTCGCAGCCGAACGCAGCCTCGCGCTGCTCGGCAGCTGCTACAAGCTAACGCAGCCTTGCGGGCATCAAACAAGCGTTTCATCGGGTTGATGGCTATTTGGTTATTTTGTAAGTGCGTTCTTTTACGCAATCAGTACAATCGCCGGCATTTGCCCCCAGAGTAAAAACCCTCTACGCCGGGCGCTCGCGAGAAGTCTCATGCTGATCGGTAGCTATTCCCCCACGCTGGTTATCATTTCGCTCTGTGTAGCGATTCTCGCGTCCTATACCGCGCTCGACCTGACCGGGCGTATCGCCACGGCCAGAGGCCGGGCGGTGCATTTGTGGACGGCGGGCGGAGCCTTCGCCATGGGCATCGGGGTGTGGTCGATGCACTTCATCGGCATGCTCGCGTTCAATTTGCCGATCGACTTGGGCTACGACTTCACCATCACATTGCTGTCGCTGCTGACCGCGATCCTTTCTTGCGGATTTGCCCTGTGGCTGGTCAGCCAGCCACGGTTGCCGGCCTGGCAACTGGCGTTCGGCGCGTTGGTGATGGGTGCCGGGATCAGTGCGATGCACTACACCGGCATGGCCGCCATGCGCATGCAACCGGGCATCGATTACGACCCGACGCTGTTTGGCACCTCGCTGCTGATCGCCGTTGGTGCCTCGGGCGTGGCTCTCTGGATCGCCTTCCGGCTGCGACAGCACACGCCGTATGTGGGTCTGTTCCGTGGCGGCGCGGCGGTGGTCATGGGCATCGCCATCGTCGGCATGCACTACACCGGCATGGCGGCAGCGCGCTTTCCTGAGGGCAGTTTCTGTGGCGCTGCTGCCAGCGGCTTGAATGGCAAGGGCCTGGACAATCTGGTGCTGATCACCACGCTGGCGGTGTTGAGCATCGCTTTGCTGACGTCAGTGCTCGATGCGCGACTGGAAGCACGCACCGCTGACCTGGCGCGCTCACTGACCGAGGCTAACCGCGAACTGACCCAACTGGCCTTGCACGACCCCCTGACCGGTTTGCCCAATCGCGTCTTGCTGGCTGATCGCATCGAACAGGCCATGTCCAAGGTCAAGGAGCAGGGTGGCTGTTTTGCGCTGATGTTCATCGACCTGGACGGTTTCAAACCGGTCAACGATGCCTTTGGCCACCACATGGGCGATCAGTTGTTGCGCGAAGTCGGGTTGCGCCTGCGTGAAGATTTGCGTAGCCAGGATACGTTGGCGCGCATCGGCGGCGATGAATTTGTGCTGCTGGTGCGGCTCGCCGAGCCGGATGACGCGCTCGGCCTGGCGGCGCGTCAGGTGGGGTTGATCGCGCGCTCGTTCCGGGTGGCTGAACATGACTTGCAGATTTCCGCCAGCGTAGGCATCGCGCTATACCCGGGTAACGGCCAGAACGCCCAGGATTTGCTGATGAACGCCGACGCGGCGATGTACCACGCCAAGGGCGCCGGTAAAAACGGCTACAGCTTCTTCGACGCGTCGATGAACAGCAACGCGCGCAAACAGCTTCAATTGTTGCAAGACCTGCGCAATGCGCTCGATCAGGAACAGTTCAGCCTCTATTACCAGCCCAAGTTCGACGCCAGCAACGGCCGGCCGGTGGGCGCCGAAGCGCTGCTGCGGTGGGAACACCCGACACGGGGCATGATGCTGCCGGACACTTTTATTGATCTGGCGGAAAAGACCGGGCTGATCATTCCGCTTGGCGAGTGGGTGCTCAACGAAGCCTGCCGTCAGATGCGCAAATGGTATGTGCAGGGTTACACCGACTGGCGGATCGCGGTGAACCTCTCGGCGTTGCAGTTCTGCCATGCAGGCCTGGTTCAAAGTGTGGCCAAGGCCCTGAGCACACACCGGCTGCCGGCCAATAGCCTGACCCTGGAAATTACCGAAACCACCGCCATGAGCGATGCGGACGCCAGCATGACGGTGTTGCAGGAGCTCTCGACCATGGGCGTCGATCTGTCCATCGATGATTTCGGGACGGGTTATTCGAGCTTGATGTACCTCAAGCGCCTGCCCGCTAATGAGTTGAAGATTGACCGTGGGTTTGTCCGCGACTTGGAACACGACAGCGACGACGCGGCGATTGTCTCGGCGATTGTTGCACTCGGTCAGGCCCTGGGCTTGCGGATCGTCGCCGAAGGTGTCGAAACCGGCGTGCAGCAAGACTTCCTGACCAAACTGGGGTGTGATTCGTTGCAAGGCTATCTGCTGGGGCACCCGCAGCCGGCCGACCGCTTCATGGTGGACATCCGGCGCGCAGAGAAACTGTCGACGGCCTGAAGATCCCACCGTCTGTAGCAGCTGCCGAGCCTGCGAGGCTGCGTCCGGCAGCGCAGCTGTCGTGAAATCTAGCGGCGTGGTGTTTCAAACAGGCCGCTGTGAAGGTCTTACGACTGCTTCGCAGCCGGACGCAGCCTCGCAGGCTCGGCAGCGGCTACGGACGGTAGTGTGGCGGGGTGTTGGTAATGTCTGTTGATGTGTGACCATGCAAAAGCCGGCAATGACGGTTATCCTTGATTCCGATTGCTTACGCTGGAATGGGGGAACGCCTACATGGACAAAGTCATCGTCATCACCGGTGGCGGTCGCGGTATCGGTGCCGCTACTGCTCTGTTGGCCGCCAGGCAGGGATATCGGGTTTGTATCAACTACCAATCTGACGAGGCCGCCGCGCAAAGCGTGCTGGAGCAAGTTCGAGCACTGGGCGCTCAAGCCATTGCGGTGCGCGCAGATGTCAGCATTGAAGATGAAGTGATCGCTCTGTTCCACCGGGTGGACACTGAACTGGGTCGGATCACGGCGCTGGTGAACAACGCCGGCACCGTCGGGCACAAATCCCGGGTCGACGAAATGTCCGAATTCCGCATTCTCAAAATCCTCAAGACCAACGTCCTGGCACCGATACTTTGCGCCAAGCACGCGGTCCTGCGCATGTCACCCAAACACGGCGGACAGGGTGGCAGCATCGTTAACGTGTCTTCGGTGGCCTCGCGTTTGGGCTCGCCCAACGAGTACGTGGATTACGCCGCGTCCAAAGGTGCGCTGGACAGCTTCACCATCGGCTTGTCCAAGGAGGTCGCGGGCGAGGGCATTCGCGTCAATGCCGTGCGGCCGGGCTTCATCTTCACCGACTTCCATGCCCTGAGCGGTGACCCGGACCGGGTCAGCAAGCTTGAATCGGCGATTCCGATGGCGCGCGGCGGACGCCCGGATGAAGTAGCGGAGGCGATTGTCTGGTTGTTGTCGGACAAGGCTTCTTATGCGACCGGGACGTTTGTTGATCTCGGCGGTGGGCGGTAAGCCTTAGCCATTGGGATTGATCGTTCCCACGCTCTGCGTGGGAATGCATCCTGTGACGCTCTGCGTCACTTTCCAGTGCCGAACGCGGAGCGTCCGTAGCGGCATTCCCACGCAGAGCGTGGGAACGAGCGGCACCATCAATCGTTCAGAACGACCGCACAATCCGCCCCAACGTCTCCATGGCTTTCTCCGCCGCCTCATTCCAGGGGCTGCCGTAATTCAAGCGGATACAGTTGCGAAACCGCTGCGTCGGCGAAAAAATCGGCCCCGGCGCGATGCTGATGCCCTGCGCCAAAGCCATCTGGAACAACTTCAGCGAATCCATCTGCGCCGGTAATTCCAGCCACAGGAAATAGCCGCCGGCCGGTTGGCTGACGCGGGTCTGTGCCGGAAAATAGCGGGCGATGGCGGCGAGCATGGCGCTTTGCTGTTCTTCGAGGGCGTAACGCAACTTACGCAAATGCCGGTCGTAACCACCGTGTTGCAGGTAATCGGCGATGGCTGCCTGCGCCGGCATCGAGGCGCACAGTGAGGTCATGAGTTTCAAGCGTTCAATTTTTTGCGCGTAACGCCCGGCGGCGACCCAACCGATGCGGTATCCGGGGGCCAGGCTTTTGGCGAACGAGCCGCAATGCATCACCAACCCTTGCGTATCAAACGCCTTGGCCGGTTTCGGCGCCTGCTGACCGTAATACAGCTCGGCGTAGACATCATCTTCAATCAGCGGTACTTGATGACGGCGCAGCAACTCGACCAATTCCTGCTTTTTCGCCTCGGGCATGGTCGCGCCCATGGGGTTCTGGAAGCTGGTCATGCACCAGCAGACTTTGATCGGATGACGTTCCAGCGTCTGGGCCAGTACACCCAGGTCGATGCCGTCCCGAGGGTGCACCGGAATCTCCACCGCCTTGAGTTTCAGGCGTTCCAGAATTTGCAGGCACGCGTAGAACGCCGGCGCTTCAATAGCCACCAGGTCGCCGGGTTCCGTGACCGCTTGCAGGCACAGGTTCAAGGCTTCCAGCGCGCCGTTGGTGATCAGCAACTCTTCCATCGGCAGCATCAGCCCGCCGACCATGTAGCGCAGGGCGATTTGTCGACGCAATTGCGGGTTGCCGGGCGACATGTCAGTGACGACCATGCGCGGGTCCATTTCCCGGGCAGCGCTGGCCAGCGAGCGCGACAGGCGTTGCAGCGGGAACAGGGAGGGGCTGGGAAAGGCGGAGCCGAACGCGACGGTATTAGGGTCCTTGATCGAGTCGAGCACCGAGAACACCAGTTCACTGACGTCGACTTCGGTGGACTCGTTGACTTGGCTGCTGATCACCGGCTCCGAAAACGGGCTCGGGGCGTGGGCGTTGACGAAGTAGCCGGAGCGCGGCCGGGCGCGGATCAGGCCTCGGCGTTCGAGCAGGTAATAGGCCTGGAACACCGTGGACGGACTGACGCCGTAGGTTTGACTGGCGTAGCGCACGGAAGGCACGCGCTGGCCGGGACCGAGGACGCCGGAGCGGATCAGTTCGGCGATGTCGTCGGCGAATTTTTCGTAGCGTTTCATCGGGTGCCTGGATGGGTGATATTCAGAAAAACCGAGGTGACTTCTTCGCGAGCAGGCTCGCTCCCACAGGTATTGCGATGTCCTTGTGGGAGCGGGCTTGCCCGCGAATGGCAGCACCGCAGTCTAAGGGATCAGCGGTTCATCGGCGCAACAAACCGGCTCTTCGCTTCGCTATAAATGTCCGGTTCATCACTGTCGACAACCCTGAACGTGATCGCCTGCGAGCTGCTGGCTGGCCGCTCCGTGGTCATTGCCACCGACACCGGCACATCGACAATCTCGCCGGGCGCCAGGCTCAGCTGCGTTTTGCCCTGCAACTGAAAGCCGTCACCCTCAACCAAGGTCAAACGATAGTCCTGACGCTGCTGTGTTTTGTTGATGACCTTCAGGCTGTAGATGTTTTCGATCTGGCCCTGGCTGTTCTCGCGGAACAGTCCACGGTCCTTGCTCACGTCCAGCGACACCATTGGCCGCTCCACCAGCGCGAGGGCGAGGGCGCCGATCATCACCAGCAGCACCGCCGTGTAACCGATCAGCCGTGGCCGTAGCAGGTGCGTCTTGCCACCCTGCAATTCATGCTCCGAGGTATAGCTGATCAGCCCGCGGGCGTAGCCCATTTTGTCCATGATCGAATCACAGGCGTCGATGCAGGCCGCGCAACCAATGCATTCCATCTGCAAGCCATCGCGAATGTCGATGCCGGTCGGGCAGACCTGCACGCACAACTGACAGTCGATGCAGTCACCCAGGCCGACTTCGGCCGGTTTCACCTCACGTTTGCGCGGGCCACGATTTTCGCCTCGGGCAGCATCATAAGAAATGGTCAGGGTGTCCTTGTCGAACATCACACTCTGGAACCGCGCATACGGGCACATGTGCATGCACACGGCTTCACGCAACCAACCGGCGTTGATGTAAGTGGCACCGGTAAAGAACAGCACCCAGAACAGGCTGACACCGCCCATATGCCAGGTCAGCAGTTCTTCGGCCAGCGGCCGGATCGGTGTGAAGTAGCCGACAAATGTCAGGCCGGTGAGCAGGCTGATCGCCAGCCACAGCGTGTGCTTGGCTGAGCGGCGCAAGAGTTTGTTCAAGCCCCATGGCGCGGCTTGCAGCTTGATTCGCTGGTTGCGCTCGCCTTCCGTGATCTTCTCGCACCACATGAAGATCCAGGTCCAGGAACTCTGCGGGCAGGTGTACCCGCACCAGACCCGGCCGGCGAACACGGTGATCGCAAACAAGCCGAATGCGGCGATGATCAGCAGCGCCGAGAGCAGGATGAAATCCTGCGGCCAGAAGGTCGCGCCAAAGATGTGGAATTTGCTTTCGGAAAGGTCCCAGAGCACCGCCTGGCGGTCGCCCCAGTTCAGCCACACCGTGCCGAAAAACAGTAAAAACAGAAAACCCGCACCGCTCAGGCGCAAGGTGCGGAACAGGCCGGTAAAACTGCGGGTATGGATCAAGTTGTCGCTGGACTTGGCCTTCAGCTTTGGACGCGAAGGCTCAAAAGTCTGTACAGGGGCGCTTTCAACTAATCGGACGGGGATTCTATCGCTCATGGTCTGTCGCTCATCAGCCTCCATCAGGCCAGCGCACTATGAGCGTCGATCTGTTTGCATAACAGACTCAGGTATTGCAATAAAAAGCGGATCAGATGAGCGCTGACCCGCTACCTGCGACAACTTGAAGCACCTGCCACAGCAGGACGTGCGTGCGTGAATCAGACGTGCGCGGACAGTGTTGATCAGCGTCAGTCAAATCACCGAATCACTGTCGGTGACCTTCAAATGCCGGCGACCATCCACCGCGCCTGCTACGGTCAATGCGTCGGCTTCTGCTTCGGTGATGTAGACGCGCTGTCCGTTCAGGTCGACAGCGGACATGGCTTTTTCCGAGTCGGTGATGATGGTGACGTCGGGGCACAGGCGAATTTCCTCGCCGTTCTCCAGGATAAAAAAGCAGGTCTGGTTTTCGATGCGCACGGTCATGGGGCGGGTCCTTTTTTCTGCTAGTACATGAACGTTAGGGCGCATTTGACGACCATCGTTCGCTGCAACCGATTAGTGGTCAGCGCGGTCCACCCGCTAACAACACGCACAAGGACCCCAGCATGAACGCCTGGTGGCATGAGAGCCCGGGACGCTCTGCGTCCCATTTGGAGCTGGACGCGGAGCGTCCGTTGAGGCATTCCCACGCAGAGCGTGGGAACGATCATCGCCGTCATTGTCATGAGCACGGTTTCACAATCACTGGCGGCATTGTGCTCGGTGGTTCTTCCCGCGGTGGTGGTTGGGTGCCGGGCGGGTCTTGCTCGGGCACCGGCTCCGGTTCGGTGGGTGGAATGACCGGGCTGTCGATGTTCGGATCAGGCGTTTCGGCGGGGATTGGAATACTCATTGTTGAAATCTCCGAGTGTCAGTCTGCGGTGGCACATGGCGTAACTCGTGCTTAAGTGGATTGACCTGCTGACGCGCGAATTGATTCCCCGGCAATCAGCCTGGGCAAATCACTCTGAACTTTTATCGAATCCGGTGGCTCCCAACCTAAGCGAATCCATTCAGGGAAACCCGGTACAAGAGCGTCCATGGGGCGTGAAGGAGCGATGCTCGATGACTGCGCAAAAACCGACAGAGCTGAACTACAACCCTCACATGCCGCTGTCGCAGGCGTTACTGCTGCCGCGAATCGCGATTGAAAACACCCAGCCGACCCTTGATGGCGGACAGTTCGCCGTCAAAGCCGTGGTGGGGCAGGACGTGGTGGTGTCCAGCAAAGTGTTTGCCGACGGTCACGACAAACTGGCGGTGCGGCTGCGCTGGCGCGCCGATGGCGATGACATCTGGCAAAGTGAAGTCATGGCCGACCAGGGCAACAATGGCTGGCAGGGCCAGTTCCGCGTCGAGCGTCAGGGGCGCTATCTGTTCTGCATCGAGGCCTGGATCGATCAGTTCGCCAGTTTCTGCTACGAACTGGAAAAGAAGCACGCAGCGCGAATCCCCGTCAGTCTTGAGTTGCAGGAAGGACGCACGCTGGTCCAGCAGGCCGCCGGGCGCAGCGAAGGTCCGTTAAGCGAACAATTGGCGGCGTTGCACCATGAGTTGTCCGGCCTGCTCGAAAACGAGCAGGTCGCGCTGTTTGTGCACCAACGTAGCGCCGAGCTGATGGCTCAGGCCGATCATCGCGCCTACGTGAGCCTGAGCCCGGAGTACCCGCTGGATGTCGAGCGGGAGCTGGCGCAGTTCGCCAGTTGGTATGAGCTGTTCCCGCGCTCGATCACCGATGATCCGGCCCGTCACGGCACGTTCAATGACGTGCACTCGCGGTTGCCGATGATTCAGGACATGGGATTCGACGTCCTGTACTTCCCGCCGATTCATCCCATCGGACGCAGCTACCGAAAAGGCCCGAATAATTCCCTGACCGCCGGTCCCGACGATCCCGGCAGTCCCTATGCCATCGGCAGCGAAGAGGGCGGGCATGAGGCGATTCACTCGCAACTGGGCACCCGCGAAGACTTCCGCCACCTGGTCGCCACGGCGGCGGACTACGGGATTGAAATCGCCCTCGATTTTGCGATTCAGTGTTCCCAGGACCACCCGTGGTTGCAGCAGCACCCGGGCTGGTTCAACTGGCGGCCGGACGGCACGATCAAATACGCCGAAAACCCGCCGAAGAAATACCAGGACATCGTCAACGTCGACTTCTACGCTAACGATGCCATCCCGAGCCTTTGGGTCGAACTGCGCGACATCGTGGTCGGTTGGGTTGAAGAGGGTGTGAAGATCTTTCGCGTCGACAACCCTCACACCAAACCGCTGCCGTTCTGGCAGTGGCTGATCGCCGATGTGCGGGCGCTGTACCCCGAGGTGATTTTCCTCGCGGAAGCCTTTACCACGCCGGCGATGATGGCGCGGCTGGGCAAGGTCGGCTATTCGCAGAGCTACACCTACTTCACCTGGCGCAATACCAAGCATGAGCTGGCGACGTATTTCACCGAGCTCAACGAGTCACCGTGGCGCGAATGCTACCGGCCGAATTTTTTCGTCAATACCCCGGACATCAACCCGTTTTTCCTGCATGAGTCGGGGCGCGCGGGCTTTCTGATCCGCGCGGCGCTGGCGACCATGGGTTCGGGTTTGTGGGGCATGTACTCGGGCTTCGAGTTGTGTGAGGCGGCGCCGATACCGGGCAAAGAGGAATACCTCGACTCCGAGAAGTACGAAATCCGCCCGCGGGACTTCAATGCGCCGGGCAACATCATTGCCGAAATTGCCCAGCTCAACCGGATTCGTCGGCAAAACCCGGCGCTGCACACGCACCTGGGCTTAAAGGTCTATAACGCCTGGAACGACAACATTCTGTATTTCGGCAAACGCAGCGCGGACGGTAGCAACTTCATTCTGGTGGCGGTCAGCCTGGACCCACACAACGTTCAAGAAGCCACTTTCGAATTGCCGCTGTGGGAAATGGGCCTGCCCGATGACGCCAGCACCCAGGGCGAGGACTTGATGAACGGCCACCGCTGGACCTGGTATGGCAAGTACCAGTTCATGCGCATCGACCCGGCCTACCAGCCGTTCGGGATCTGGCGGATTACCGTCTAGCACGATCATTCCCACGCTCTGCGTGGGAATGAAGCCCGGGACGCTCCGCGTCCCACCCGGAGCCGAACGCGGAGCGTCCGTTGAGGCATTCCCACGCAGAGCGTGGGAATGATCTGGGGTGTGGCGTTTTCTGTTTTTAACAGGAGTTTCAAATGGCGAAGAAACCCAAGGCAGCCACGTTCATCAAAGACCCGCTCTGGTACAAGGACGCGGTGATCTATCAGGTTCACGTCAAATCGTTTTTCGACTCCAACAATGACGGGATCGGCGACTTTCCGGGCTTGATCGCCAAACTCGATTACATCGCCGACCTTGGCGTCAATACCATCTGGCTGTTGCCGTTCTACCCCTCGCCGCGCCGCGACGATGGCTACGACATCGCCGAGTACCGTGGCGTGCACGCCGATTACGGCACCATGGCCGACGCCAAACGCTTCATTGCCGAGGCGCACAAGCGTGGCCTGCGGGTGATTACCGAACTGGTCATCAACCACACCTCGGATCAGCACGCCTGGTTCCAGCGCGCACGCAAGGCCAAACCCGGTTCGGCGGCGCGAGACTTCTACGTCTGGTCCGATGACGATCAAAAATACGACGGCACGCGCATCATCTTTCTCGACACCGAGAAATCCAACTGGACCTGGGACCCGGTCGCCGGCCAGTACTTCTGGCACCGTTTCTACTCCCACCAGCCCGACCTGAACTTCGATAACCCGCAAGTCATGAAAGCCGTGCTCTCGGTCATGCGTTACTGGCTCGACATGGGCATCGACGGTCTGCGTCTGGATGCCATCCCGTACCTGATCGAACGTGACGGCACCAATAACGAAAACCTCCCCGAAACCCATGATGTCTTAAAGCAGATTCGTGCCGAGATCGACGCCAATTACCCGGACCGCATGCTGTTGGCCGAAGCCAATCAATGGCCGGAAGACACCCAGTTGTATTTCGGCGACACCGACGCCAAGGGTTTGAACGGCGACGAGTGCCACATGGCCTTTCATTTTCCGTTGATGCCGCGCATGTACATGGCGCTGGCTCAGGAGGATCGCTTCCCGATCACCGACATCCTGCGCCAGACGCCGGAGATCCCGGCCAACTGTCAGTGGGCGATTTTCCTGCGCAATCACGATGAGCTGACCCTGGAAATGGTCACCGACAAGGAGCGCGATTACCTGTGGAATTACTACGCGGCCGACCGTCGGGCGCGGATCAACCTGGGGATTCGCCGGCGCCTCGCGCCCTTGGTGGAGCGCGATCGTCGTCGCGTGGAACTGCTCAACAGTTTGCTGCTGTCGATGCCGGGCACGCCGACCCTGTATTACGGCGATGAAATCGGCATGGGCGACAACATCTACCTCGGTGACCGTGACGGCGTGCGCACCCCGATGCAATGGTCGATCGACCGTAACGGCGGGTTTTCGCGCGCCGACCCGGCCAGCCTGGTGCTGCCGCCGATCATGGACCCGCAATACGGCTACCTGTCGGTCAACGTCGAAACCCAGGCGGGCGATCCGCATTCGTTGCTCAACTGGACCCGGCGCATGCTCGCCGTGCGCAAACAATCCAAGGCGTTCGGGCGCGGTACGCTGAAAATGCTGTCGCCGAGCAATCGCAGGATTCTGGCCTACACCCGTGAATTCACCGGGGCCGATGGCAAACACGAAATCATCCTGTGTGTGGCCAACGTCTCGCGCAGCGCGCAAGCGGCAGAACTCGACCTGTCGGCCTACGTCGGCATGGTGCCGGTGGAGATGCTCGGCGGTAACGCCTTTCCACCGATTGGTCAGTTGAATTTCTTGCTGACGCTGGCGCCTTACGGCTTCTATTGGTTCGGGCTTGCAGCCGAAAACCAGATGCCGAGCTGGCACGTTGAACCGGCGCAGAGCCTGCCGGACTTCACCACGCTGGTGCTGAAGAAGCGCATGGAAGAACTGCTCGAGGCGCCGTCCCGTGGCACGCTGGAGCAAGGCATCCTGCCAAGCTGGCTGCAAAACCGTCGCTGGTTTGCCGGCAAGGACGCGGCCATCGAACAGGTCAGCCTGGCCTACGGCGTGCGTTTCGGTGATCCGCTGCACCCGGTGCTGCTGAGCGAAATCGAAGTGACGAGTGCCGGCCAGACCCATCGCTATCAGTTGCCGTTCGGCTTTATCCCCGAAGACCAGGTGGGGGCCGCGCTGCCCCAGCAATTGGCCTTGTCGCGGGTGCGACGCGGGCGCCAGGTGGGGTTGATCACCGACGCCTTTAGTCTTGAACACTTTGTCCGTGCAGTGTTGCAAGGCATGCACAACGACACAGTGCTGCCTTCGAGCGCGGGTGACATCCGGTTCGAACCGACCGCAGAGCTGGCGAAACTCGGTCTGACCGACGAATCGCCTGTGCGTTATCTGTCCGCCGAGCAATCCAACAGTTCGGTGGTGATCGGCAACAGCCTGGTGCTCAAACTGATCCGCAAACTCGCCTCGGGTGTGCACCCGGAACTGGAAATGAGCGCATACCTGACCCAGGCCGGGTTTGCCAATATTTCGCCGTTGCTGGGCTCGGTGGTTCGCCGCGATGAACAAGGCGAGGACACGTTGTTGATGATCGCTCAGGGCTATTTGAGCAATCAGGGCGATGCCTGGGAATGGACTCAGAACAACCTTGAACGCGCCTTGCGTGACGAGTTGGCCGACGCCGTGTCCGAGCAGGAGCAGCACTACAACGCACTCGGCGAGCTGAAGGATTTTGCCGGCATGCTCGGCCAGCGCCTCGGGGAAATGCATCAGGTACTCGCGACCCCGACGAAAGACCCGGACTTCGCCCCGCAGGTCACCACACAGAAAGAAGCGCTGGCCTCGGCCAAGGATGTGGCAGCGCAAATGGAACATGCACTGAAGTTGCTCAAACACCATCAAAATGAACTGAGCCCGGCGGACAACGCCTTGGTCAGTCGTTTGCTGGACAACAAAAAAACCATCCTTGGCCATGTGCTGGAACTCGGTAAAAAAGCCGCCGGTGGTTTGCGCCTGCGTGTCCACGGTGATTTGCACCTGGGGCAGGTGCTGGTGATCAAGGGTGACGCCTACCTGATCGATTTCGAGGGCGAGCCGGCGCGGACGTTGCATGAACGTCGGGGTAAGCACAGCCCGTACAAGGACGTCAGTGGTGTGTTGCGCTCTTTCGATTACGCCGCTGCGATGACGATCAATGTGCACAACGTCGACAACACCGCGCAGGCACAGGCTGCCCGTCAACGGGTGGCCGAGCGGTACTTGATTGAAGCAAAACAGGCATTTGTCGACGCTTATCGGCTGGCGGCAGCTAGTCTTGCTCATGCGTGGCAAGATCCGGAAGGCGAGGACGCCGCGCTGGCGTTGTTCGGTCTGGAGAAGGCGGCCTATGAAGTGGCGTATGAGGCCGAAAATCGACCCACTTGGCTGCCGGTGCCGCTGCACGGCTTGTATGGATTATTGAGTGGGCTTAAACCCTTTTCCGATCTTGGTGGAGAGTAGTCATGAGTTTCTCGAACAAGGAACAGGGTCACGCCAAAGAGGCGCTACTGCCCAGGTCTCGGGATATCGATGCGTTGGTGCGCGCCGAACATCACGACCCTTTTGCAATTCTCGGTCCCCATGGCGACGGTGCCGGCGGGCAATTCATTCGAGCCTATTTGCCAGACGCGTTGAGCGTGCAGGTGTTGGCCAGGGACAACGGGGAGGAACTGGGCAACCTTGAAGCCACCCAGACACCGGGGCTGTTTGTCGGCCACTTCGATCGGGCGCAGGCGTACCTGTTGCGCACGCGCTGGGCCGGTGGCGAACAGGTGTGCGAAGACCCTTACAGCTTCGGCCCACTGCTCGGCGAAATGGATTTGTACCTGTTCGCCGAAGGCAATCACCGTGACCTGAGCAGCTGCCTCGGTGCGCAATTGAAGACGGTCGACGGTGTCGACGGCGTACGTTTCGCCGTGTGGGCGCCCAATGCCAAGCGCGTTTCGGTGGTGGGTGATTTCAACAACTGGGACGGTCGCCGCCACCCGATGCGCCTGCGTCATCCCACCGGGGTCTGGGAGCTGTTCATTCCGCGTCTGCGAGTAGGCGAAGCCTACAAATACGAAATTCTCGGCACCCACGGTATCTTGCCACTCAAGGCTGACCCGATGGCGCTGGCCACCACCTTGCCGCCAGACACCGCTTCGAAGGTCGCGTCACCACTGACCATCGACTGGCAGGATCACGCGTGGATGCAATCGCGGGGCGAACGTCAGCGTCCGACTGCGCCGCTGTCGATCTACGAATTGCACGCCGGTTCCTGGCAATGTGAACTGGATGACTTGGGCGAAGTCGCTCGCCAGTACACCTGGCACGAGTTGGGTGAGCGGCTGATTCCTTATGTGAAAGATCTGGGGTTCACCCACATCGAGCTGATGCCGATCATGGAGCACCCGTTCGGCGGCTCGTGGGGCTATCAACTGCTTTCGCAATTCGCCCCGAGCGCGCGGTACGGTTCACCCGATGACTTTGCCGCGTTCGTCAACGCCTGCCATCAGGCGGAAATCGGCGTGATTCTCGATTGGGTGCCGGCGCATTTCCCCACCGATGTCCATGGCCTGGCGCAGTTCGACGGCACGGCGCTGTACGAATACGGCAACCCGCTGGAAGGTTTTCATCAGGACTGGGACACGCTGATCTACAACCTGGGCCGCACCGAAGTGCACGGTTACATGCTGGCCTCGGGGTTGCACTGGCTCAAGCATTTCCACGTCGATGGCCTGCGTGTCGATGCGGTGGCCTCGATGCTCTATCGCGACTACTCGCGCAAGGCCGGCGAATGGGTGCCGAACCGCCATGGCGGTCGGGAGAACCTCGAAGCCATCGACTTTTTGCGCCATCTCAACGACGTGGTGGCACTGGAGGCGCCTGGGGCGCTGGTCATCGCCGAAGAATCCACGGCGTGGCCGGGTGTCAGCCAGAGCACGCAACAGGGCGGTTTGGGCTTTGCCTACAAGTGGAACATGGGCTGGATGCACGATTCGCTGCATTACATCCAGCAGGATCCGGTGTACCGCGCGCATCACCACAACGAACTGAGTTTTGGCCTGGTGTACGCCTGGTCCGAGCGATTCATCCTGCCGATTTCCCACGATGAAGTGGTCCATGGCAAGCATTCGCTGATCGACAAGATGCCCGGTGACCGCTGGCAAAAGTTCGCCAATTTGCGCGCCTACTTGAGCTTCATGTGGACGCACCCAGGCAAGAAGCTGTTGTTCATGGGCTGTGAGTTCGGCCAGTGGCGCGAGTGGAACCACGATCAGCAACTCGACTGGTACCTGTTGCAGTACCCCGAGCACAAAGGGGTGCAGAAACTGGTCGGCGACCTCAATCGGCTGTACCGCGAAGAACCGGCGCTGCATGAGCAGGACGATGCCCCGCAAGGCTTCCAGTGGCTGATTGGCGACGATGCGATCAACAGCGTCTACGCGTGGTTGCGCTGGAGCAAGGAGGGCAGGCCGGTGTTGGTCGTGGCCAACTTCACCCCGGTGCCGCGTGAGGGGTATCGCGTGGGCGTGCCGTTCGCCGGGCGCTGGACCGAAGTCATCAACAGCGATGCGGCGTTGTATGCCGGTTCCAACTACGGCAACAGTGGCGGGGCGTTCAGCGAGGAAACACCGAGCCATGGGCAAGCACTGTCGTTGGTGTTGAACCTGCCACCGCTGGCGGTATTGATCTTGCGCCCGGAGGGTTGATCTATCATCGCGGCAAGCCACGCCTGTAGGAGGCGAGCTTGCTCGCGATAGCGGTACTTCAGTCGAGATCAAAGGTGACTGACATACCGCTATCGCGAGCAAGCTCGGCTCCTACAGGTGTGGTGACAGCCAAAACGACACAAACTTTTACCACCGCATCCGCACACCCAGACTCCCAATCAACCCGTTCAAATCATTGTCATCTACATCACTGCTGTAATCGGCGCTGACATACAAGCTGACCGCTGGCGTGACTCTGGCCACCAGTCCCAACCCAACTTCAACCGTTGATGAATTACGGCTGCTACTGATCTTGTCGACCTGGTCGAGCGTCACGGTATTGCCGGTGTACACGGTGTGCCACAAGTTGGTTCGCACGTAGGGTTCGACCCCCAGGCCGTTGATGTCGTAACTACCTTTCAATCGGGCGCCGACCCGTCCGCTCCAGGACGACAGCTCGATCGATGACGCATTGCCCGAGCCGGCGTACGGCGTATCCAGGGTAATGCGCTGATTGATCAATTGCGCCTGGGGTTCGACCACCCAGTTATCGGTCAGGCCAATCGGGAAGCCGCCTTCCACCGACAAGGTCATCGCACTGCCTTCTGTAGCTAGTCGTTCACCCTGTTCGTTGCGGCTGAAGCCGCTGACGCGGCCGCCGCTGGCCGTCAAATCCACATGCCAGCCTTGAGGGCCGATCAGGCTCCAGTAAGCGCCGAGGCTCTGGCCTTGCAGGTTAAGGGTGTCGCTGTTGGGGTCGGCCAGGGCCGGGCTGGTCAGCAAGCCGTTGCTGTTGCCTTGCAAGCGGGTTGTGCCGCCGATCAGGCCGACTTTCTGGGTATGGCCGCTGCTGCTTTGCAAGGTGAGGATCGCCGGGCCTTTGAGTTCAGTGCTGCCAGGGATCGAGAATCCCTGCGACAGGTAGTCGGTCTGCGCCTGCCGCGACGGTTTGCCGTACACCTGATCCCAGGTTGAAGGGGCTTCGTCTTCGATGGTCAGGCTTGAGCTTGTTGTATCGGATGCGGCGCCGAAGTGGCCGGGATAGAGCGCGATGATGCTGGAGGGCAAGGCAAGTACCGGAACTTCCTGGCGATACCACGGGGCGGTTTCTTGCTCTGTCGGTCCCGCCTGGACCTCCAGGGTAGAGCACAGCAGGATAGAGCTCGAGACAGTGCAAAAAGTGACTTTAATCTCTTGTTGGGTGAATGAAGTTTTCATGGGGGTCTACCTTGCAATCGCATGCGGTATCTCGCTGTGGCGTCTCTCCTACCCCGAATGAGGGGCGACCGAGTGGATTGGGGCACGCCTTTGGGCGCCCGGTTTGGCGGGTGTCTTGGGGATGCCCCTGATGGTACTTCGGGGGTAGTAAGGTGTAGCTAAGAAGACCGTTGACAGTGCGTCAAGAAAATGGCCGATAAATGGTATGGGTATTTTGTGTGTTACAAGTGACTGATTTACGGCGCGTATCTAAGCGCTTGTTTGTTCGATAAACCGTCAAAAAACTCTCGTGTTGGCACTTTTTTGAGACACTCTGCCAGTTACCAACTGACCCTCGCACCTACGTTTACGGCCATCGCGCGCAGCTGATTGCTGTCGATGTTACTGCTGTAGTCTATGCCGCCATAAACGCTCACTGCTTTGGCGAAGCTTAGCACCAAGCCGACTCCCAGGTCGGCCGAAGACGAACGCTGTTCAGTATCGATCCATTCAGCACCGGCGAAGGTCACCGAGTCGGTGCCGGAAAAGGTGTGCCATAGATTGGCGCGCACATAAGGCTCCAGCGGCCGGCCACTGACTTCATAGCGCCCCTTGAATCTTGCACCGAGGCGACCGGTCCAGGCGTTGTCGGAATTGAATGAGACGTGGGAGACACCGTCATCCTGGCTGTCCAGCGAAACTTTTTGGTGGATGACTTGTGCCTGGGGTTCAATCACCCAATTACCCCCGATTGGAAAGGGGTAACCGGTTTCTGCTGATAACGTCAGCACATGACCGCGGTTATCCAACTTAAGACCCCGTTCGGAGTGCGCATCGCCGTCCAGCCGGGTGCCCATGATGACGGTGTCGACGTACCAGCCCCCAGGGTTGGTCAATGTCCAATACAGGCCATAACTGTCGCCTTCAACTTCTACGTTGCCAGCACGTTTGCCTTCGAACCCTTCGTTGAAACCGTCGACATCCCCCTGCAAACGCGTGTGACCGACAAAAAAACCGGTGCGTTGGGACTGACCTCCGGAGGTCTGCGAACTGTACAGGTCGTTACCCACCTGGAAACCACTGAGCGACCCATTCAGGCGTGGCGTCACGGTACCGGCCCGGGTCTGATCAAGGTTCTTGCCATAGGCTCGGCCCCAGCCAGCGCCCAATGCCCCGGTTTCAGTGAGCAGCCGCTGATTACCTTGGCGATCATGGAAGGTGCCGAGTGCGCTCAGGGTCAGTTGTGCGGCGGCGGGCGGCAGTATCGACCAGACGGGAACTTCCTGGCGATAAAGCGGGATTGGTGCCGCACCCGATACAGCGGCTGGTAAAACCGGTAATGGAGGACTGCCCGCCGGTGCCTCGGCGGGCACGGGCGTTGCGACAACCGGAACGATGAGTTGCGGCAATGTCGGATCGGGGTTGGGAACGGCCATGGTGGCCGGGGCCACGACTGCCGAGCGCAAATACCAACTGTTTTCTGTGCCCGGTGTGACGCCGCCCTTGAACAGTCGGTAATCGAAGGCACCGGCCGACACCGAAGTCTTGAGCGCAAAAGCATTGGCGTTGCTGACGGCCGTGCCTTGGGCCTGCACCAGTTGAATACCGTTCTGTTGCGTCAGCCCACCGGTCCCGCCCAGGTTGCTGACAGTGATCAACGTGCTGCCCGTTATCGACCCATTGATGACCACCAGTTTGTCGCTGGGTGAACTGTCGTCACCCACCAGGCTTTGCAGCAGCAACTGACCGCCGTTACCCGCGTAGCTGCCTTGCACGGTCAGCGTGTCATTGGTGCGGTTATTGCCGCTGCTCAGATCGAGGGTCCCTGCGTTATTCAACGTGGCAAGCTTTCCCGCGATAAAGGGCATCATGCTGCCCTGAGCGGACGTCAGCGTACTGCTGCTATCAATGTTGAACACGCCGGTGCCGCTGGCGCTGTCTCCCAGGACAAAAATGCCGGCAAGGTCCATTTTCGAACCGTTGCTCAGGTTGACCGACTCCCAGTTGGAGTAGCGCGCAGGGCCGGCGGTGGTGACGTGGTCGAAAGTCAGTACATCGTTGTCGTTGCCGCCATCGATTGCCGGGGTCAGGGCGAGGGTGCTTTCGGTCAGGTTGCGCAGGGTCACGCTGTCATTGCCGTCACCCATCAGGATGGCGGAACGGAGGATACCGCCGCCGTCCCAGAGCAGTTTGTCATTGCCGAAACTGGCGCGAACCTGGCCGACGATTTCCCCGCCTGTCACGGTAATGCTGTCATTGCCGCCGCTGACGCTGAGGTTGCCACCAATCCGCCCACCGGAAAGGATGATGGTGTCCTTGCCAAAACCGGTCACCAGATTGCCCAGGATCTGCCCACCCGACATGACATAGGTATTGTCGTCGAGCTTCATGTCGACCCGGCCGATGACTCCCCCGGTCATTTCTGCAAAGTCACCGTCTTCGAACACGTCGACAATGGTGCCGCCGGTCATCAGGAATCGGTCGAACCCGTCGCCTTGCGCCAGGGACTTAATCCTGCCGCCGTTCATGATGAACGTGTCAATGCCACTCTGTTGATGGACTTCGCCGGTAATTATCCCGTTGTCGATTTGCAGTGTATTGGCGCCAGTACCTTGATCGAGCACGCCAGCAAGGGTGCCCGAGCGCATCAATACCTGGTCACTACCTGCACCAAAGGTCACATTGCCATTAATGGTTCCAGTGCCATTGGCGGGGAAGGTCAGGACGTTATTACCCGACAAATCGGTGAGTGGCCCGCTAATGCCACTGTCGCACACATAGTTGTCGTTGCCGGCGGTAGATATGAGCGAACAGGCCGCATCGGCGATTTGCGACCAGCCCACACATAGCCAGAACGTCAAGGCGCAGGCCGAATAACGGTAGTGGGTCGCTTCCATGTTCGTCTCCACGCATCGATCGGCGCCACGACACCGTCACTCGTGGTGAGTGACAGCGTGTCAGGCGCCCTTGGCAGCGCGAATTGCGAGACGACATCGGTAATGCAGGGTCCGAACTGAAAAGTCTTTGGCAACAGTGGCTGCTACGGGTTGTATATCCGAACGTGCAACGGATATGGATAGTTGCACCGTAACAACAGATGTTGAACGCCGCTACTGTCAGAAATAACAGGTAGGGGCGCGTATTTTCGTTCGAAGCAAGGACTTGAATGGAGCCCACCGGTCATTCAAAGGTGCACTTCCACCGCTAACGGCAGATGATCCGACAAATGCGTCCAGGGTTTGTTGCCGAGAATTCGTGGATCATGGCTGCTGGCATTGCGCAGGTAAATCCGGTCCAGGCGCAGCAAGGGAAAGCGGGCGGGGTAGGTTTTGGCCGGGCGCCCATGGGCGCGTTCGAAGGCCTCATGCAAATAGTCGCGACGGGCGAGGGAGACATTGCCTTGCAGCTGCCAGTCGTTGAAGTCGCCGGCGATGATCACCGGGGCCTGGTCGGGCAGGGACTCGAGCAATTGACACAGGAGCTGCAACTGCAACTGGCGATGGCTTTCGAGCAGGCTCAGGTGCACGCAAATCGCATGCACTTCTGCGTGCCCCGGCACTTCCAGCACGCAGTGCAACAACCCGCGTCGTTCGGGGCCGGTGATCGATACGTCAAGGTTACGAAATTCACGGATCGGGTATTTCGACAGCAAGGCATTGCCATGGTGGCCATTGGGGTAGACCGCATTGCGCCCATAGGCAAAGTCACTCCACATGCTGTCGGCGAGGAATTCGTATTGCGAGGTCTGCGGCCAGTTGTAGTAACGGGATGAATGCCGATCGTGTTCACCCACCACCTCCTGCAGGAACACAAGGTCGGCGCCTGTACTGCGCACCGCCTCGCGCAGCTCCGGGAGGATGAAACGCCGGTTGAGGGCGGTGAACCCCTTGTGAGTGTTGACCGTCAGCACCCTCAGGCGATGAATCGTCGGGGACGGGTGCAGGGCGGCCCGCTGCTCGGGATCGCTGGTCACGTTTGCTCCTCGAATCAGGACTGCTTATGCATGCGACTGATGTCGCTGCGAGCAGTTCAGTGCCACTGCAATTTTGTAGCGCTTGTAGCAGGTGTAGCAGCTGTAGCAGCTGTCGAGCCTGCGAGGCTGCGTTCGGCTGCGTAGCGGTCGTAAAACCTGCACATGCGATCTTTATGAAACACCGCGCCGTCTGATTTCACGACTGCTTCGCAGCCGGACGCAGCCTCGCAGGCTCGACAGCTGCTACAGCTGCTACAGCTGCTACAGCTGCTACAGCTGCTACAGCTGCTACAGCTGCTACGGCTGCTACGGGTTTTTCAGATGAACACGATTTCGTAAGGCATGCGTATGCGGTCCAGGATCACTCGGGGCAGCAGGGGGGCAATGCCCAGGGCCGGCTCGCCGTCGAGCTGGCTGGCATAGGCGTGGGTGGCGTGGCTTTTGCGCGCGACGGTCCAGGTGTCGAGGCGCACTTTGCGCGCTCGGTGCCAGGGCATCAGGCCATGGTCGCGAGCCGGCCAGTGCCACGCCCAGACAGGCATTTCATGGAACGTCGCGCCGACCTGGCTCGCCGCGAGGGCACAGGCACGACCGACGGCGTTGTGATCAGACATGCCGTCTTCGCGCCAGGTACTGAACACGACGTCGCCAGCGCGCAAATAACGGGCAATGAATTGGGTCAGTTGCGTCTCGTGTTCGGCCAGGGCGTTGTCGGTGAAGCCGCCACGAATCCATTTCAGGCTGTGCAACGGCAAGCCAAGCCGGCGCAAGGCTTCGACGCTTTCCTGGCCACGAAACACGCTCAGGCGCTTCTCCGACCATTGTTGCGAACCCGGATGGGGAGCGCTGCCATCGGTGATCGAAATCAATTGCAGGGGATGTTCGAGGGTAGAGAGCAGTTGCAACAGGCCGCCACAGAAGACCACTTCATCGCCGGGATGCGGCGCGATCACCACGGCGCGGGCGCCGGTGGGGACCAGGGTCTGGGTGTTGATGACCGGGATATTGTCCAGCTGCAGCGCACTGTTCCAGATTTGTGCTGGCTGGCTGCTGTCGATGATGCAGACGGGTTTCATCAGGCCTACGTCCTTGTTCTGTTTGATGACAATTGTGCAACGCTCCGTACCCTGGATTGTCGGCAACAGAGTATTGCTCAAGTCACGCTGTTCGTCGCGTGACGGTTTCATCTAAGTCCGTTTATTTTTAGTCGACTTGTAGCCGATTGCGTAAAGCGCCGCCCAAACCTGCGCGTGCGTCACTCTTCGTCCTCATGCTGCAATTCGAACAGCAGCAGTGAGCGGGCGGTCACTGAGTACTCGTGACCGAACTCGAAACGTTCCTGCCCACGAATCGACGGTTGATTGGTATCGATCATGCAAGTCCAGAAGCCACCATCCGGCACTTCCGGTAACGTGAAGTTGACGATGTCGTGGTGCGCGTTGACCACCAGCAACAGGGTCGCGTCCGCGCCTTTTCGGCGGATGCCGGTTTCCTGGGCGCGGCCGTCGAACAAGATCCCCAGGCACCGACCGTGGGCCTCTCCCCATTGTTCCTGGGACATTTCACCACCGTGCGGCGAGAGCCAGGTCACGTCCTTGACGCCAATGTCCTCGTTGTAATTGCCCACCAGGAAGCGCCCGCGACGCAGGATCGGGTAAGTCAGACGCAGCTTGATCAGGCGTTTGACGAATTTGAGCAAGGCCTTGCCGTCTTCGCTGAGGTCCCAGTTGACCCAGCCGATCTCGCTGTCCTGGCAATAGGCATTGTTGTTGCCTTCCTGGGTCCGGGCGAATTCGTCGCCGGCGACCAGCATCGGCGTGCCTTGGGACAACAACAGCGTGGCGAAGAAATTGCGCATCTGCCGCTGGCGCAGCTCGTTGATCTCGGGGTCGTCGGTCGGGCCTTCAACGCCGTGATTCCAGGACAGGTTGTTGTTGCTGCCGTCCTGGTTATTCTCGTCGTTGGCTTCGTTGTGTTTGTCGTTGTACGACACCAGGTCGTTGAGGGTGAAACCGTCGTGGGCGGTGATGAAGTTCAACGAAACGTAAGGGCGCCGGCCCCGCTGGTTGAACATCTCGCCCGAGGCGGTCATGCGGCTGGCGAAATCGGCGAGTTGGCCATCGTCACCTTTCCAGAACGCGCGCACGGTGTCGCGAAACTTGTCGTTCCATTCCACCCAGCCCGGCGGAAAGTTGCCCACCTGATAGCCACCGGGGCCGCAGTCCCAGGGTTCGGCGATCATTTTCACCTGGCGCAGCACCGGGTCCTGACGGCAGGCCACGAGGAAACTGTGGCGCTCATCGAAACCGTCGTGGTAGCGACCGAGAATAGTCGCCAGGTCGAAGCGAAAGCCGTCGACGTGCATTTCCGAGGCCCAGTAGCGCAAGGAATCCGTGACCATTTGCAAGACGCACGGATGGCTCAGGTCCAGCGTGTTACCGGTGCCGGAATCGTTGATGTAGAAGCGTTTGTCGTCGGGCTGCAAGCGGTAGTAGGAGACGTTGTCGATGCCGCGCATCGACAGGGTCGGCCCTTGTTCATTGCCCTCGGCGGTGTGGTTGTAGACCACGTCGAGGATCACTTCCAGATTGGCTTCGTGCAGGTGCGCGACCATTTCCTTGAACTCGGCAATCTTGCCGCTGGCCAGGTAGCGTGGGTCCGGGGCGAAGAAGGCAATGCTGTTGTAGCCCCAGTAATTGGTCATGCCTTTGTGCAGCAAGTGTTGATCGTTGACGAAGGCGTGGATCGGCAGCAATTCAACGGACGACACGCCGAGCTTGCGGATGTGCTCCAGCACATCATCGACCATCAACCCGGCAAAGGTACCGCGCACATTTTCGGGAACCGAGGGGTGGCGCATGCTGATGCCGCGCACGTGGGTTTCGTAGATGATCGTTTTATCCCACGGCACGCTCACGCGATGGTCGTGACCCCAGGTGTGTGCGGGGTCGATGACCTTGCATTTGGGCACGAAGGGCGCGCTGTCACGCTCATCGAAACTGAGGTCGGCGTCGGGGTGGCCGATGGTGTAGCCGAACAATGCTTCGGACCATTTCAATTGACCGACCAGTTGCTTGGCATACGGGTCGATCAACAATTTGTTGGGGTTGAAACGATGCCCATTGGCCGGGTCGTACGGGCCATAGACGCGATAGCCATAGATCAGCCCCGGATGGGCGTCGGGCAAGTAGCCATGGTAGATCTCATCGGTGTATTCAGGCAGCTCGATGCGTTCAAGTTCCACCTCGCCCGAGTCATCGAAAATGCACAGTTCGACCCTTGTGGCGTTGGCGGAAAACAACGCGAAGTTGACCCCCAGACCATCCCAGGTTGCGCCCAGCGGGAAGGGCAGGCCTTCACGAATTCGCGAGGCCTCGGCGCGAGGTTCTGGCGCGGCTTTCTTTGGCGTGGTCATAGGTGCTCCTGCAAACGGGGATCAAGTTTTTTTCGAGGACGAGCATGCCCAAAGTGGCGAGCGAACTCGCCACGTCATCGATCAAGGCAAAGCGCTTGGAACGTCAGGTGACCGGTGGCTTCTTCGACGCGCGAGGCTTCTTCTCCAGCGCTTTTTCTCCCGGCGGAATTACTTTCGACGCTGCAGCGGGTTTGGCCTTGGCTTTGGGTTTGGCTTCGCTGGCTTTACCGTCCAGCGCGCCATTGGCCTTGCCGGCCGCAGGTTTCGCCGCGGCGGTTTTGCTAGCGGTGGCTTTCGGTGGTTTTTTCGGCGCCAGGGCTTCCGCTTCGGCCAGCTTGCGTGCCATCTCCCAGTGTCGGGCTTCCTGGCCCTCGGGTTTGCCCTCCGATTCCCAGATCTGATAGGCAAATTCGCGAACGCGTTTATCGTCGGTACTCATCGCAATGCTCCTGAACTGAACTCAAGCTTGGGTAAAGAGTTGGATAAAGAGATTGACCGGGACATCCCCCAGCGCGGCGCCGATGTTCAGCTCCCTGTTTTTTGTGACTGCGACGCTGGAAAAAAGTCCCTTCAGATTTTCGTCGGAGCAGGCGAACGGCAATTTGACCCGTGTATCGCCCCACTGCGGCGCATCAATCCTGGGTTGGGCACTGTTTTTCAGCAGTTCGGCGCAGCGTATCGGCACGATCACGATGGCGTGTTTTCCTCCCCGCGTGCGGGCAAAGGCCAACACGCGATGAGCCTGGCTGCCGACCACTTCAAGGGCTTGATAGGTCCCTCGCGAAAACAGCTCGGCATGCTCGGCCCGCAGGTTCAACACGTGGGCGATCAGCGATTGCTTGATGCGCCCGTCACGCCAGTTCGCCAATAGTTCTGGCAGGTCCGCAGTTCGCTGAAGTGCTCCCTGAAGTGCCCGTTGACGGCTGCCGTAATCCACCGGCCGGCGGTTGTCCGGGTCGACCAGGGTGAAGTCCCAGAAGTCGTTGCCCTGATAGAGGTCCGGTACCCCCGGCACCGTCATTCGCAGCAAGGTTTGCGCCAATCCATTGAGTGCGCCGGATGTTGCAATCGCGTGAACCGCTTTATCGAGAGCCGCGCGCAGCAGTTCACCTTCGGGCGCCGAAAACAGACGCTGGATAAACACCTGCATGGCGTGTTCATAGGGTTCGTTCGGCGCGCTCCAGCTGCTTTGCAATTTGGCTTCGCGCAGGGCTTTTTGTTGCCACTGCCAGAGACGTTTCGCGTAGTCCTCCAGTGCCGGCTCATCGTCGCCGCGCAGGGTCAGCGGCCAACTGCCGAGGATCGCCTGATAGAGGATTAATTCGTCGCCCGCCGTCGGCATCTGGTCGTCGTCGCGCAGTGGCCGGGCGAGCGTGCGCCACAGGGGGACTTGGTCGGCATACCAGGTGCTGAGTTCGCTCAATACGGCCAGGCGAGCGCGGGTGTCTTCGCCGCGTTTGTGGTCGTGGGTGGCGGTGGCCAGCAAGTTGTCCGGGAACTCGGACAGGCGCTGGGTGCAGGCCGCGTGAAAGTCTGACACGGGGGCGCTGAACTGTTCGGTGCTGAACCCTACGTCGTTGCGCGACAGCAGCACCGCCGAACGATAGAACGCGGTGTCTTCGACCGCTTTGGCGGCGGCTGGTGACGTCAGTTGCTGAAAGCGCACGCAAGCGTGTTTGAGGATCTTGCGCTGACGGCCCACCGGACGCTTGCGCCAGGGCTCGCCGCCGAGCCAGCGGGCCAGGCAATCGAGCACCGGCCAATCGGCTTCGTTCAGGGTCAGCCGAGCGCCGTTCAGCGCCTGCTGGAAAAATATCTCGTCTTCAGGAGAGCGGCCACGGGGGCTGATATACGTGCGGTACACCGGGAAGTGCACGATCAATTCCTGCAACGCCCGGCGGATCGCACCGAGGGTCAGGTCGCGGGTCATCAGGTCGTCGCGGGCGACTTGCAGCAAGGCCTGGGCAACGCTTTCGAAATCACCGGCCAACGAACCATTGAGGATTTGCTGCCGTGCCAGTTGGGCTTCCTGGCCAAAGTCGGCGGGCCGTTCGCTGTAGCGCTGCCAGAGTTTGCCGAGGGTGAGGGCGCCTTGCGGATCATGTTGCAGCAGCGACACCTGGTTCATGAACTCATACCCGGTGGTGCCATCCACCGACCAGTCGCGGTGCAGGGTTTCACCCTGGCCGAGGATTTTCTCGACGTAGATCGGCAGGTGTCGAGCCGGTGACAGGCGATTGACCCGACGTCGCAGTTTGCGGCAGTAACCACGGGGATCGGCGAGGCCATCGATATGGTCGATGCGCAGGCCGTCAATCAGGCCTTGCGCCACCAGTTCGAAGATTTTCGCGTGGGTGGCCTCGAATACCGCCGGGCGCTCGACGCGCAGGCCGCCCAGTTCGTTGACATCGAAAAAGCGCCGCCAGTTGATGTCATCCGCCGCTGTGCGCCAGCTTGCCAGGCGATAGCTCTGGCGCTCAAGCAAGGCGTGCAAGCGCTGGAAGCCTTCGAGTGTGAGCGAGTCGTAGGCGCCGAGGTGTTGCTCGATCGACTGGCGCATCAGCGGGTCGCTGGCCAGTTCGCGCAACTCGGTTTTGAGTGGCGCCGCCAGGCGATGAGCGTCGGTCTGGTAACTCAAGGTGGTGAAGCGTTCCCCCAACGATTTAAGCGGTTCGGCACCGGTTGTCAGCAGTTCGCCGAAGTGCATCGGGCAGATCGGAAAGCGGTGATCGTAATGCTGCACGTAAAAGCTGCCACCTTGCGCATCGAAACGCAGGGGCAGGGTGCCGTCCTGTAACGCGATGCCGTAGTCGCTGCCAAGGAAGGGCAGCAATAACTGGCCTTCCATCAATGGGTCCGGCGAGTGCCACTGAATGTCGAAGAACTCGCCGAAGGGACTCAAGCGCCCCCATTCCAGCAAATCCAGCCACCAGGGATTATCCGCGCCACCCACGGCCATGTGGTTGGACACGATGTCGAGGATCAGCCCCATCCGCTGTGCGCGCAGGGCATCGACCAGACGCCGCAGCGCCGCCTCGCCACCCAGCTCGGGATTGACCGTCGTCGGGTCCACCACGTCGTAGCCATGCAGGGAGCCTGTGCGGGCGGAAAGCAGGGGCGAGGCATACACGTGGCTGATGCCCAGACTGGCGAAATACGGCACCAGCGGCACCGCTTGATCCAGGGTGAATCCTTTATGAAATTGCAGCCGCAGGGTCGCCCGCGGCGGTTGGATAAACACAGGCGTCATTGGTCACGCTCACCTGCCTGAAGCCGCGCACAGGCGAGCAGTTCCAGGCGCCGGGCCGCGTCTGGATCATCGAGCAGGGCCTCGCTGTCGCCGGGCAGGCGCCGTGACCAGTTCGGGTGAGTGTCGATAGTGCCGGGCAGGTTGGCCTGCTGTTCGATACCGAGGGCATCTTCCAGTGGCAGCAACACCAGTGGTGCGCGGGTATGCCCGAGAAACCGGATGCTGGCGTCGAGCACCTGATCGGTTTCGTAGGATTCTTCGCGAAAATTCTGCGGATCTTGGCTCAACACCCGACGCAAGCCTTCACGTTCGCGCTCGCGATGTTGGCGCCATTCAATTTCGCCATTGGCGTCGATCAGGCTGAGCCGGGCGTTCCAGTCAATGTCACGACCATGCCACCAGCCATTGAGCGTCGGCAAGTCATGGGTGCTGGTGGTCGCCAGCGCGTTGTCCGGCCAGTCGAGGATCGGTTTGAAGTGGGCGTTGTCCTGTTCGAACAGCAACACGCGCATGCCGAGGATAGAGCGTGCAATGAGTTTTTCCCGCAGGCCATCGGGCACGGTGCCGAGGTCTTCGCCCAGCACAATGGCTTGATGCCGATGGGATTCCAGCGTCAGGAGCCGCAGTAAATCGTCGACCGGGTAATACAGGTACGCGCCGTCGCTGGGGGGCGCGCCGTTGGGGATCACCCAGAGTCGTTGCAGGCCCATGATGTGGTCGATGCGCAAGCCGCCGGCGTGGGCGAAATTGGCGCGGAGCATTTCGATGAAGGCGCGAAACCCGTTACGCACCAGGCCCTCGGGCGAAAACGCGGAGATGCCCCAGCCCTGGCCGGTACGGTTGAGGATGTCCGGCGGCGCACCCACGGTCAGCGAGGCGAGCAACTCGTCTTGCCGGCTCCAGGCCTGACTGCCGCCGCCGTCGGCCCCCACCGCCAGGTCGGCGATCAGGCCAATGCTCATGCCGGCGCTCCGGGCGGCGGTTTGCGCGCGCTCCAGGCACCGGGTAATCAGCCACTGGCAGAAGGCGAAGAAGCCAATGCGTGCCACGTTCTCTTCAGCGAATTCGGCGAGGGTGGCGCTGCGCGGGTCGCGCCATTGCTCGGGCCACTCGCGCCAGTCGAGGCTTTCACCCAAGGCGGCGCGGTGCTCTTGAAGGGCTTCGAAGCGACAGTGGTTTTCCAGCGCTTCACCCGAGGCATGGCGAAAGCTGCTGAAGTCTTCTTGCAGCGGGTGTTCGCCGTGGACAAAACCTTCGTATAACGCCAGCAATACACGGTGCTTGGCTTGCGCGGCCACGGGCCAGTTAATCAGTGGCTGTTGTTCGAGCTGTTGCAGTTCGGTGGTCAGCCCGGTGGCGTCAATCGCCGCGCGCATCGCACGTTCACCGAGGACGGCTCCGGGTGCGGCGTACAGACTGTTGAGAAACAAGCGGCTGGACGGCGAATACGGGCTGTAGCGCTGGGTGTCGCTGCTGAACATGGCGTGCAACGGACTGATCGCCAACGCCTCGGCACCGCGTTCACCCGCCACCCGGGCGAGGTCCTCCAGCGCCTGGGTATCACCGAAACCGCCATCGCCGACACGGCGCAATGAGTACAGCTGCACACTCAGGCCCCAGGTACGTGGGATCGGATTGTCGACCGCGTCGCCGACGCTGTAGCAACGGTCGGGCGCCACCGCGAGGGTGAAGGATTGCCCGTCGATGCTGACGTGCTGGTAGCCGACCGGAATCAGCCCCGGCAGCACGGCCTGAGCGTCGAGTTTCAGGTAGATCCGCGAGCCGTCTTCGAGATGAATGTCGCAGGGCGTTTCGGGCTCGAAGTACCGCGCCAGATCGAGGCCGCCACCGACGTCGACCGTCATCAGCGGCGGCAGGTGGTGGGTTTGCTGGACGGTTTGCAGCTCTAGCAGGCTCGCATCGATTTCCTGGGCGCTGCCCGCCGGATGGCCGAGGCCAGTGAGGACCGCGCGCAACACCGACGGCGCTACTTTCTGTGGGCGACCATTGGCGTCGATCCAGTCGACGGCCAGGCCTGCGCGGCTGGCCAGTATTTCTAGTTGCGCGTCGCTCATGGGCGCTCTCCATTCGAATCTGGCAAAGGGGCTGCGGCCGTGAGGCTGACGAGCGCGCAATACGGGGCAAGTTTGCCCTGGTGCAACAGGCCGGCCGAGTGGGGCGGGTGTTCGAACAGCAAGATCGTGTCGGCCTGTGGGGTGTGGACCACCGGCGCGTCGCTGAGGTTCAGGTCAATGCGCAGCTCACTGCCATCGCCCAGTCGCCAGCGGGCGCTCACCGCCGCGTAGCCCAATACGTCGGTGCCCAATGCCTGGGTGCCGGGCAGGCGCGGGATGAGGTGCTGGTGGCGCAGTTGCAGCAGGCGCCGGTAAAGCTCGTGTATTGCCGGCAGTGCGCTGGCGCTTCGCTGCGGTTGCGAGGCTTGGAAGGTCTGCGGCGCATTGGGGTCGGGAATCTGTTCGCGCTGCTGCGGATTGGCAAAGGCTCTGAACGCTGCGAATTCATTGCGCCGACCTTCGCGCACCTGTTCTGCAAGCTCGCCGTGGTGGCTGGTGAAAAACAGGAACGGTGACTGTGCCGCGAATTCGTCGCCCATGAACATCAGCGGGATCATCGGCGACAGCAGCAGCAACACGGTGGCCGCATAAAGTGCATCGGGGTGGGTCAATTGGTGCAACCGTTCGCCTAACGCGCGGTTGCCGATCTGGTCGTGGTTTTGCAGAAACAGCACAAAGGCTGTCGGCGGCAAGTGACTGCTGGGCTCGCCACGTGGCGTGCCGTGGCGGTTGATATGGCCCTGAAACACGAAGCCCTGGCTCAGGCAGCGAGCGAGTTGTTCGGTGGGTTGTTCAGCGTAGTCGGCGTAATAGGCGTCGGTTTCGCCGGTCAGCAACACATGCAGGGCGTTGTGGCCGTCATCGTTCCACTGTGCATCGAAGCCTTTTTCCAACAGGCTGGCCTGATTGTGTTCGTTTTCCACCATCAGCCACACATGGCGTGTGGGTTCGGTTTGCTGGCGCACCCGTCGCGCCAGTTCTTCAAGGAAGTCCGGGCTTTCAATGGCGTGCACCGCGTCCAGGCGCAAACCGTCAAAGCGATATTCGAGCAGCCACATCAACGCGTTATTGATGAAAAAATCCCGCACCTCGCGCTGCCGAAAGTCGATCGCCGCGCCCCACGGTGTGTGCTTGTCGTCGCGGAAAAAGCCCTTGGCGTAATGATGCAGGTAATTGCCGTCCGGGCCGAAGTGGTTGTAGACCACGTCGAGAATCACCGCCAGGCCGAGGCCGTGGGCGGTGTCGATCAAGTGTTTGAGTTGCTCGGGCGAGCCATAGGACGCTTGGGGGGCGTAAGGGAAAACACCGTCGTATCCCCAATTGCGCTCGCCGGGAAACTGCGCCAATGGCATCAGTTCAATAGCCGTGATGCCGAGTTCAGCGAGGCGCGACAGGTGCTGCTCGACGGCGCTGTAACCGCCGAGTACACCGACGTGCAGCTCGTAGATGATCGCTTCGTTCCATGGCCGACCTTGCCAGGTGTTGTGTTGCCATTGATAGGCCAGCGGATCGACCACCACGCTGTGGCTGTCGATATCGCCGGCCTGCGCGCGGGAGGCCGGGTCCGGCACCTCGAGCTCGCCATCGATGTTGTAGCGGTAACGGGTGCCCGCGAGGCAGCGGGTCTTGATCACGAACCAACCATCCGCCTGAGGCAGCAGCGGCAAGGATTGTCCATTTTCCAGTTCGACACTGACGTAAAACGCATCAGGCGCCCACAAGGCAAAACGCGTGTGCTCTGCGTCCAGCATGATTGCGCCGTGGGGCCAGGTCTCAAGGGTCCGTAACGGCATCGTTGAAAACCTCTTCTCTTATTGTCGGCCCGATTTACCCAAGGCCTTCGCCACAAGCTGTTCGTAGAGTTCGGCGTAGGGTTCCACTGCCTTGCACCAGTTGAAGGGGGCTGCCATCGCCCGGCAACGCATCGCATGCAGCAGGTCGGGGAAGGCGAACACCTTGAATGCACGGCTCAGGGCTTCCTGGTAACTCTCGACGGAGGATTCGTCGAACAGGAATCCGGTGACGCCGTTTTCAATGGTGTCGGCCAGGCCGCCAGTATTGCGCGCCACCGGCAACGAGCCGAAACGCTGGGCGTACATCTGGCTCAAGCCGCAGGGTTCATAACGCGAAGGCATCAGCAGGAAATCGCTGCCGGCGAACATGCGACGGGCGTCAGTTTCGTTGAAGCCGATGCGCACGCCGATCTGCCCCGGAAAACGCAAGGCCAGCTCACGCATGGCTTGTTCTTCTTCCGGCTCGCCACGGCCGATGATTGCAATCTGGCCGCCGGATTTGACGATGTATTCGGAGACCGCTTCGGTCAGGTCCAGGCCTTTCTGATAGACCAGCCGCGAGACCACTGCAAACAGCGGACCCTTGGAGTCTTCCAGGCCAAACAGTTCGCGGACGTGCGCGGCGTTGACCGCTTTGCCGTCCCAGTCGCCAATGCTGAACGGGCAGAACAGGTGGGCGTCGGTGGCCGCGTCCCAACTCTCATCGATGCCGTTGGGAATGCCGCTCAGCAGGCCTTGCTGGGTCTTGGCGGCAAGAAAGCCATCGAGACCGCAGCCGAAGGCCGGCGTGGTGATTTCCTGGGCGTAAGTGGCGCTGACGGTGGTGATGTGGCTCGAATACGCCATGCCGGCCTTGAGGAACGACATCTTGCCGTAGAACTCCATGCCTTCCTGTTGCAGGGCGTGTGCGGGTATGCCGAGTTCAGGGCACGAACCCAGACTGGTCACGCCCTGGTAGGCCAGGTTATGGATGGTGAACAGCGTTGGCGTACGCTGCCCGCGCCAGTGCATGTAGGCCGGCGCCAGGCCCGCAGGCCAGTCATGGGCATGCACCAGATCCGGGCACCAGTGAATTTGCGCGAGATTGGCAGCGATATCGGCGGCGGCGAGGCCCAGGCGGGCGAAGCGAATGTGGTTATCTGGCCAGTCACGGCCATTGTTGGCGCCGTACGGCGAACCTTCGCGCTCGTAGAGCTCAGGGCAGATCAACACATAAATGACCAGACCGTCCGGCATGTCCATGCGCCCGATCTTGCAGGGCGGCAGTGCGGCGTGCCCACCCAGTTCACCAATGATATGAATCGGGTTTTCGCTGTGCAGCACTTGCGGGTAACCGGGAATGAGTACCCGCACATCGTGCAGGTGCGACATGGCGCGAGGCAGCGCGGCGGAAACGTCGCCCAGGCCACCGGTTTTCACCAGATCGGCAATTTCGGAGGTGACGAACAACACTTTTTTTCTGTTTGGATTCTGACTGGCAGCTGGTGTCAGCGTCTTGGTCCCGGGGACGCTGATCGATTGCGCGCTCGGTGCATTGACGGCGCTCGATTCGCCGACCTGCTGATGAGCACGTTCTCCCTGAATATCTAAAGCCGCACTAATCATATGAATCTCCCGTGGTGTTGATCTAATGCTTAGGTCTGGCACAAAGGGGGTGGCCCTATCCTGTGGCCGGGCGCAAACGCGCACGCATCGTGGCAAATGCTGCCCAATGCGTTGAAGCAGATGGGTGGAGGGGCCGTTGCAAGGAATGCACCAGTCGCTGTAGCCCTACCTTTAACCTGACCCATGGCCAGGACCGAAAGTTTCGAGTTTTTTACAGCCAGATGACCGACCGGTTTTACCTCGCGAAAATGAGTCTAGGCCAGATCCTAGAGCGGGGCGGGTCAAGTGGTGAAATTGTTCGACAATCGGTTTCTAGAGGGTAAAAGAACAACGTCCGGAAGGGGCAAACGCACCGACGAAGTGCAGGTTTATTTTTGGGGGCGGGTCAAAACGGGACTGGCGAGTCACGGAAATGGGCGTGGGGGGAGAGGTGGTGCACTGTTGCGGTGCGTTCAGTTTGTATTTTTTATGTCGGTTTTTATGGCCCTTTCGCGGGCAAACCCGCTCCCACACGATTTTGTGAACGCTACAAATCAATTGTGGGAGCGGGCTTGCCCGCGATGAACGATCACTCGGTCTCAGGTGAGCTGCCGGATTGGATTCCCCACCGACCATGCCTGAATATCCTCGATCATCTGCGAAAAGAACAAATGGTAGTTCTGTCGGCTCACATACCCGACATGCGGCGTCGCCAGCACGTTCTCCAGGGTCCTGAACGGATGATGTTCAGGCAGTGGCTCCACTTCGAACACATCCAGTGCCGCCCCCGCCAACCGATTCTTCTGCAACGCCTTGATCAGCGCCGCCTCGTCGACAATTGGCCCGCGCGCGGTGTTGACCAACAGTGCCGTGGGCTTCATCCAGTCCAGCGCCTGTGCGTCGACCAAGCCCCGGCTGCGCTCACTGAGCACCAGATGCACCGACAACACATCCGCTTGTTCGAACAGTTCCTGCTTGCTGACATAGGTCACGCCGACTTCGGCTGCCGCGTCACTGGTCAGGTTCTCGCTCCAGGCAATCACCCGCATGCCGAACACTTGCCCGAACTGCGCGACGCGCTTGCCGATGCTGCCCAGCCCGAGGATCGCCAAGGTCTTGCCGTATAAATCACCGCCGAGCCCTTGTTGCCATTGACCGGCGCGCAACGCGTTGGCTTCGACCACGAGGTTGCGAGTGGCGGCCATGATCAGCGCCCAGGTCAGTTCTGGCGCGGCATGTTTGTAGCTGTCCGTGCCGCAGACCTGAATCCCCAGCGCAGCCGCCGCTTTGAAATCCAGCGCCGCGTTGCGCATGCCGCCGGTCACCAGCAGTTTGAGTTTCGGTAGCCGCCGCAGCAGGTCTTCATCGAACCGGGTGCGTTCGCGCATCACGCAGATCACTTCATAGGCGCCCAGACGCTCGGCCAGGGTTTCATTGTCGGCCGGGTAGTCATGGACAAAACTCACCTCGCCGACGTTTTCCAGCACCGACCAGTCCACCACGTCGCGAGCGACATCCTGCCAGTCATCGATCACCGCAATTTGCACCGCCATCCGCCTTACCTCATCAATGAACAGGGTTGGTTTTGTTCAGCCAGTCGAGCAAGGCCTTGTGGAATTGCGCTGGTTCTTCCATCTGCGGCGCGTGGCCCATGCCGGGAAATTCAATCAGGGTCGACTGCGGAATCAGTTTTGCCACTTCCTTGCCCAGTACGTCGTAGTGACCGAGTCTGGCCTTGACCTCTGGCGAGGCAATGTCACTGCCGATGGCGGTAGTGTCGGACGTCCCGATCAGCAACAGCGTGGGCATCTTCAGGTCTTTGAATTCGTAATACACCGGTTGGGTGAAGATCATGTCGTAGATCAGCGCCGAGTTCCACGCGACCTGTGTATGCCCCGGGCCTTTGTTCAGGCCGGCGAGCATGTCGACCCAGCGATCGAACTCTGGCTTCCAGCGGCCACCGTAGTAGGTGTTGCGCTCATAGGTGCGGATACCGTCGGCATTGAGCTGCAGTTCGCGCGCGTACCATTGATCGACCGTGCGGTAGGGCACGCCAAGGGCTTTCCAGTCTTCCAGGCCGATGGGATTGACCAGCGCCAGTTGTTCGACTTGATCGGGATATTGCAACGCATAGCGGGTGGCGAGCATGCCACCGGTGGAATGGCCGAGGAGGCTGGCCTTCTGAATGCCCAGGGCCTTGAGCAGTTGTTGGGTGTTGGTTGCCAGTTGCTGGAAGCTGTACTGATAGTGATCGGGCTTGCTGGAGGTGCAGAAACCGATCTGGTCCGGTGCGATGACGCGATAGCCGGCCTCGCTGAGGGCTTTGATCGAACTGTCCCAGGTTGCGCCGCAGAAGTTCTTACCGTGCATCAGCACGACGCTGCGCCCGTTGGCCTTGCCATGGGCGGCGACGTCCATGTAACCCATTTGCAAGGATTTGCCTTGGGACTCAAAGGCGAAATGCTTGACGGTGTAGGGGTATTCGAAGCCTTGCAATTCAGGGCCGTATTCCGGTCCTTCGGCATGGGCGGCAAGGGGCAGTGCGGCGGTCAACAGCAGGCTGGGCAGCCAGCGGGAGAGGGCGAGGGGCATGGGTGAACTCCGTAGAAAATCCGCCGATGCTGAATCGACATGATTAGCGCGACATTAAACACAGGCAATCGCCGCGCCTGATCGTTCAACCCACCCAGCCCAACGTGGCCAGGGCCAGCACGCCATAGCGGGCGCCTTTGGCCAGGGTCACGATCACCAGGAATCGCCCCAGGGGCTCACGCATGACGCCAGCCACCAGCGTCAGCGGGTCACCGATGATCGGGACCCAACTCAGCAACAAGGACCAATGGCCGTAACGCTGATAGTGCTTTCGCGCCTGTTCCAGATGACCAGGGCTGACCGGAAACCAGCGCCGGTCGCGAAAGCGTTCGATGCCGCGCCCCAGCCACCAGTTCACCAGCGAACCGAGCACATTGCCCAGTGTGGCGACGGCCAACAGCGACCAGAGCCAATAGCGATCGCTGACCAATAACCCCACCAGCACTGCCTCGGACTGCAACGGCAGCAGCGTCGCGGCACCGAACGCCGCGAAGAACAGCCCGAGGTAAGCACCCGACATCAATGGGCGGGGTAATCCGCCACCACGACATCCGTGCCGTCCTTTTTCAGGCCGATCACTTGGTAGGCATCGCTCATGCCGTCCATTTCCATCCCGGGCGAACCCATGGGCATGCCAGGGGCTGCAACACCGAGCAGATCGTCACGCTTGCTCAACGCCAGCACCTGATCCGCCGGGACATGGCCTTCGACGAACTTGCCGTTGATCAATGCGGTATGACACGACGCCAGACGCGGCGGCACACCGTGCTGTTGTTTGAATTCGCTCATGTTGGTTTCGACATGGTCTTCAACCTTGAACCCGTTGGCTTCAAGGTGGCTGATCCATTTTTTGCAACAGCCGCAGTTGGCGTCGCGGTGAACTTCGATGGGGATCAGGTCGGCGGCCTGGGCCAGGGAGGAGATGAGAAGGGCGCTCAGGGCGGCCAGACGCAGGTGGGTTCGCATGGGAGGGATCTCGACTCGGGTGACGGTCAAAAAAGACGCATTTTGACCAGTTTAGCCACGGATGAGGGAGGAGAGTGTTTCTAAGTAATGCAGAAATAACCGCACAGACAATGCAAAACCAGTAGGAGCCGAGCTTGCTCGCGATAGCAATGTGTCAGCCAGCATAATTGTTGACTGACACACCGCTATCGCGAGCAAGCTCGGCTCCTACAGGTACAGGTACAGGTACAGGTACAGGTACAGGTTCGGGTTCAGATTCGGATTCGGATTCGGGTTCAATTCAAGGTTCAGGCAATCACCGAACCTTGAACCGCCCCATGATCGAGCTCACCCGCGCATTGGCTTCCAGCAATTGCCGGGTATTGAGCTCGCTGGCCTGACCACTCTTCACCAGTTCTTCCACCATGTGGCGGATCTGCACCATGCTGCGGTTGATCTCTTCGGTGACCGCACTTTGTTGCGAGGCGGCGGTGGCGATCTGGGTGCTCAGGCTGTTGATGTGGCTGACGGAACCGGCCATTTCATCCAGGCCGGAGTTGACCCGTGCTGTCGCATCGGCGGCGGACTGGCAACTGGCCTGGGTGTTTTCCATCGCACTGACCGATGAGCTGACACCTTGGGTCAGGCGCGTCAGCATTTCATTGATCTGCGAGGTGCTGTCCTGCGTGCGGCCGGCGAGGGCGCGGACTTCATCGGCAACCACCGCAAAGCCTCGTCCTTGCTCACCGGCCCGCGCGGCTTCGATGGCCGCGTTGAGCGCCAGCAGGTTGGTTTGCCCGGCGATGGCACCAATGACCCCGAGAATCTCGGTGATGCGTTGGGCGTCCTGCTGCATGCTTTCAACCTTGTGGGTGGCGCTCGCCACCTCTTCGATCAATGCAATCACGCTGCTGGACGCTTCGCCGACCACTACCCGCGAACGGTCGGCGTTTTCGTTGGCGCGCTTGGTGAAAGCGGCCGTCTCGGCAGCGTTTTGCGCGACGCTTTCAGCGGTCGAACTCATTTCGGTGATGGCGGTGACGGTCTGATCGGTTTCCGAGGCATGACGCACCAGAATCTGACTGGTATGCGCCGAGGTACGTTGCAGATTGTCGAGGCTGGACGCCATTGCGCCGGTGGCCTCGGTCACTTCACCGATCATGTTCTGCAAGTAGACAAGAAACGCGTTGACCGAATGACCGATGGCGCCCAGTTCGTCTTCGGCGCGAATGATGATGCGCTTGGTCAGGTCGGCGTCTCCGGTCGACAGCGCATCGATATTGCCCTTGAGGATTTTCAAGCGCTGGACCAGTTGGCGGATCGCGTAGATCTGCAGCATTGCCAGCAGGATCACCATCGGAATTTGCAACAGGCTCAATGTGCTCAGGACGTCATCGCGCTGGGCGGTGATCAGTTTGGTCGGCAAGGCCGTGGCGAGAAACCACGGCGAGCCTTCGATCGGGCGCATGAAGAAGGTGCTGTCTTCACCGTTGTTATCAAATTCGACGCGCTGCGACGGGTCGCGGTTTTGCAGGCCGGCTTTCACTAGGTTGGCGAACGGCGAGTTGCCTGCCAGTTCACTGATGTTTTTCAGGACAATCGGGCCGCTGATGCGCGAACTGTTGCTGATGATCTTGCCATCGGCTTCGACGATCAGCATTTCAGCGCCGAGGTCTTTCTCCTTGCGTGCGATCAGGTCGTTGAAGAAGCCCAGCGTCACGTCGATGGTCGAGACACCGTACGCCACGCCATTTTTCTGAATGGCCATGGCGCAGTTGGTGCGTGGCTCGGCGCTGGCGTCATCTTTGTAGGCTGCCGCCCAGGCGCATTGGCCTCGTGGTGTTTGCATGCCGCCCTTGTACCAGGCCTGGTCGTAATAGTTCGGCGCGGCGTCGCTGTTCCAGAAGGCATTGGCCGCCAGCTTGCCCGAGGCGTCGCGGTGCCAGAAAGTGCTGAACTTGTTTCGCCCGGCTTCGCGCTGGCCGGGCAATGGCCAGATCCCGCCACCGAACACTTTCAATTCACCGTACTGATCCACCAGGCCTGGCAACACCGTGTCAATGGCGGCGCTGTCGAGCAAAGGAATGGTTTGGGTAATGCTGCGCTGCTGGGCCTGAACCTTGTTCAGTTCACCCTGAATTTGTTGGGCGACTTCGGCGATGCGATTGAGGGCGACCTGTTCCTCGGTATGGCGCAGTTTAGGCGCAACCAACTGGCTGATGCCGGCCACCGTCAGGCCAAACAGCAGCAGGATAAACAGCACCAGAAATAGTGTGTAGCGACCCTGAATGGTACGGAATGGGGGCATGGGACCGGTCCTTGTGTGCAGCACTTTTATTATTGGGCTTGGATTAAGCGGCGGTGCTTCGTCGGGCTATCGGCCTGCGCAGGGATAGCTTTAGGTACGACCGTCCAAGGTTGGGAGGTGTGATAGCGAGGTGTCAGGCACTGAGCGTATCGAGTCTGAAATAAACGAACTAAACAAGACGTACAAAGAGCCTGTTCAGTTGTTCATACGTTTTATGGACAGTGTGTTTAGAGCAATAAAACTAAACACTTGATCGTTTGTATTTGAAATGTACGGAAATTGTAAAAATATGGAATAAGTTGTTGGTGTGGCCAGTTGCCACGCCGATACTCGCCGACTTTAAACTCGGTCGGACAAGGAGTTGTTTATGGTGACGCAGTCGGGAATTCAGTCATGACTATCGGCTATACCGGGGGCTGGACGGCCAAGGCCGGTCTGCTGATTCAGAACACAGGTAGCAACGGCAAGCCTGTGACGCAAAACGCCAGAGTCAAGCAGATGCTGGCATTGGTGGGCACCAATCTCAACGCGCTGAATACGGCGAAAATGGATGAACAAAAACTGCATAGAAACGTTAAAGGCTTCGACCCGGCCAATGTTTCGTCGAAACAACTGGGCAATCTCGCCGCCTTCTTACGAGGCAGAGGGCTTATTTCTGATATCACCTCGATGACATTGATGAACGCCGGTGACAAGTTTGACCGGTTCGGGGTACAGAACGACCCGGATGCGAAGTTTAATGCGCTGGAATACTTTGCCACCCAACTGGACACCATCCAGAACAACAGCATCAAAGGTGACAAGTACGCCGTTGGCCTGATCCCGGAATACAAGACGGCTATTTACGTGCTGCAGAACTTGCACACTTATGGCAAAGGCAACGGAACCACGGTCCCTTTGGACAAGGGCGTCAACGCCAAGGCATGATCGGTTGCCGGCCCGTTCCGGACAACGAACGGGCCGGCAATGTTGTCAGCGGTCAAGCAACTTCATGACTTCCTCCGGGTAGCGCAAGCCTGCCGTCGCATTTGCCGGAAAGATTCCTTCCAGCGCTTGCAACTCGTCGCGGCTGAGTTTTACCTCCAGGGCGGCGACGTTTTCTTCAAGGTATTTACGCTGCTTGGTCCCTGGAATCGGAATCAGGTAGTCACCTTGCGCCAGTACCCAGGCCAACGCCAACTGACCGGCTGTCACGCCTTTGTCTGTCGCCAATGCCTGTACCTGCTGCACCAGCAACAGATTCTTCGCAAAGTTTTCGCCTTGGAAACGCGGACTGAAACGCCGGTAGTCGTCTGCCGCGAAGTCATCCGGGCTTTTTAACGCACCCGTCAGAAAGCCGCGCCCCAATGGACTGTAGGGCACAAACGCGACGCCCAATCGCTGGCACGCGGCCAGGCAACCGTTCTCTTCCTGATCGCGACTCCACAACGAATACTCACTTTGCAGCGCACTGATGGGATGCACCTTGTGCGCCCGTTCCAGCGTGGCGGCCGAGGCTTCGCTCAAACCGAGGTAACGCACCTTGCCGGTCTTGACCAACTCGGCCATGGCGCCGACGGTTTCTTCGATGGCCACCTGCGGATCGATCCGATGCTGGTAATACAAATCCAGGGTTTCCACGCCGAGGCGTTTGAGGGTGCCGTCGATAGACGTGCGAATGTATTCCGGCCGTCCATTGACGCCCCGTGCCGTGGGGTTGGACGGGTCGCGGACGATCCCGAATTTGCTCGCCAGAAACACCTGCTCGCGTTTGCCGACAATGGCTTTGCCAATCAATGCTTCGTTGGTGTGAGGGCCGTACATGTCGGCGGTGTCGAGCAGGTTGATCCCCAATTCGAGCGCACGATGCAGGGTGGCAGTGGCCTCGCGGATGTCCACGCCCGTGGTGTAGAAATCGGTCATGCCCATGCAGCCGAGGCCAATGGCGGAGACTTGCGGGCCGTTTTTGCCCAATTGACGTGTTTGCATGAAATCAACTCCCTGTGGTGTGAGCGCACAGTGTCGACCTCGACAGAAACAAGATAAACCGGCTAAAACTGCTATCACTGTTCGTAAAATCTAAATAATCAGCAAGAGCACCACAGCAATGGACCGTTTCAACGCCATGCGCGTATTTACCCGAATCGTCGAGCTCGGCGGGTTTGCCAAAGCGGCGGACAGCCTGCAATTACCCCGGGCATCGGTCACTGTTTTGATCAAGCAACTTGAAGCGCATCTCGGGGTGCAACTGCTGCAACGTACTACGCGACAGATCAGCCTGACCCTCGACGGCGCGGCGTATTACCCCCGTTGTGTGCGATTGCTGGCAGACCTGGAGGAAACCGAAGCGGTATTTTCCGCCGCACGGAACAACCCCAAAGGGCTGCTGCGTGTGGACATGCCGGCGGGGATAGGGCGCTTGATGGTGATTCCGAAGCTGCCCGAATTCACCCGCCGTTATCCGTTGATCGAACTGGAGCTCGGGTTGAACGACCGTCCCGTCGATCTGATTCGCGAAGGTGTCGATTGCGTGTTGCGCGGTGGCCAGGCACTGGACGATTCATTGGTGGCACGGCCATTGGTCATGCTGGATCAGGTCACGTGTGCCAGCCCGGACTATTTGCAACGCCACGGAACGCCTCAGTGTCTGGAAGACCTCGAAGGGCATCGGATGGTGGAGTACTTCTCCGCGAGCACCGGCAAGCGTTTCGGGCTCGAATTCCAGCTCGGCGATCAAGTACAGCACATGGATTTACCCAAACAGGTGTCGGTGAACAGTGCCGACGGCTATCTGGCCTCCTGTGAGGCCGGGTATGGGCTGATTCAGACGCCGTATTACCACGTCGCCCGCCAACTCGAGGAAGGGCGACTGTGTGAAGTACTCGCGAACGTGCCGCCACCGGTGATGCCGCTGACGGCGCTGTATCCGCCTCACCGCCAGTTGTCTCGGCGGGTGAGGGTGTTTGTCGACTGGCTGGTGGAGCTTTGCGCACAGCCGGGTCTTAACGTTTACAAGAAGGACTCAAGCGGCTGAACACGCGGTGTCCAGTGCCCCGACGTTGCGCTGCAAGTCGTCGTGCAACTGTTGCATGTCCGGGCAATGCAGGCTGAGGTGGCGTGGCCTCGCCCCTCGATGAAACAGGGCGAACCATCCATGGTCGCCGGGAGCGGGCATCAACCCGGTGAAGGTGAAACCGAGCATCGTCATTCGCTGCAGGTCCTCGGTGAAGTGCTGTGACAACTGGAGTTTGGCGCAAATCAGCCAATGGCCGGGCAGCCGCCAGAGTTGGTCCAGCAGGCGCTCGTTCAAGCGGTGAATGACGATGACGTAGCGTTGATAGTGTTGGCGGATTTGCAACGGCATCGAAGGTGGCGATGCCATGAGCTGGCACGTCCCGAACACCGCGCTCAAACGCTGCATCAACCTGCGGCAACTCTCCGGCCATGCGAGGTCGGGAAGGGGGCGAGCGTGTTCTTCCACCGAGTAGCAACCGATCACGATGGTTTCCGGCAGAGGCGCGGTGAGTGGTGACGGCGCGTAGTCGGGAAGCAGTCCCGTGCTGTGAAAGCCAATGCCGAACGCCATGCGCTGCGTGTAGGGATGGTGGGTGACTTGTTTGATCAGGATGCGCTTGACCCCCTGTGCTTGCGACAGGAACAGCAATTCCCGACTCAGATGTGACGAGATTCCTCGCCCTTGCGCGGCCGGATGGACCACGCTGAGGGCCAGTTCAGTGGTATCTGAGAGCGTGTCATGGCATAACGCGGCGTGTCCCAGAACACGTTCGCCGTCCACCGCCAGCATGGATGTCCAGTGGCCGTCGGCGTTGTGCTGGCTGATCATGTTTGGCAGATAAACATCCGGTCGAGCGTAATGATCCCCGTAGACCTCGCGAAACAACTGGCTTACGGCGCTCCCATCACCGGGTTGGTAGCGGCGATAAACAAGCTTGAACATCACATGCGCTCCGTAACGGGGGTGTCGTATACCCGCAGGTCCAGGACCCGCATCTGTTTGCCGGAGCGCGGGTGAAGTTTCAAATCAGTGACCGCGCAGGACAATACGCGCAAGGTCAGCAACCCCGCGCGATTCAGTTCCTCAATGCCGGGATAGTGGTCGACCAGTGCTTTATGCAGCGCGTCGCAGGTGGGGACGGAGGCGGTTGAATGCGTGTCAGGTACCCACCTCACCGTTACGATATCCCTGCATTCTTCTTGCTCGATCACCAACTGCCATTGCTCACTGGAAGCGACACGCTGCAGGATCTGCAGGATTTCGTCGACCAGAAAGGTCACCGAACCCACCCGAACTCGCTGACTGTGGGCGCTACGTCCCTTGAGTGCGAATTTGCGCATCGGCGTCGTGGCCGGCTCACGCCAACAAGCACGGTCGCCTACCGGATAACGCAGCATTGGCATGAGTTGGCGGGTCAGGTTGGTGACCACCAGCAAACCGGTGCGATCACACTCTTCAATGACTTCTCCGGTGAGTTCATCGACGATTTCCAGCAACGTGTGCGGTTCAAACGTCCGATGCTCACCCAAGGCGCAATCACGAGCGCTGGCCCCGATCAGGCCAGCATCGACGCTGGCGTAGCCGGCGGAGGCAATCCGCACATTGGGGAACACTGTTTTAAGGACGGCGATTTGCGAGGGAAACAGACTTTCGCCGCCGTACAGCAAGGTTTCAACTCCCAGCAGCGCCCGATGGTGTTGGTGCAGGTAGGCGGCAAATTGCAACAATTGAGCGGGTATGCCGGCCAATACGTTGATCCTGTGTTTATCTACCGCATCGGCCAGTACAGCCATATCGACGTTACCCGTGAAGGGAAACTCGCAGATGGATTTTTTGACCTGCGCGAGTGAGTCGTGGAAGAACACAAAGCTCGCGTAGAGATCGCCGGAAAAGAACAGATTGGCGACGCGGTCACCGTTCTCCAGTTGGGCAGAAACACTGGCACCGAATGTGCCCACCAGCGTCTGCCATTCGCTGTTGGTATAAACACTCAGTTTGCCATGGCTGGTCGATCCACCGGTTTTGAATACCAGCCCGTCCTCGATTTTGCCGGTCAGCACGCCCCAAAGATTCAAATCATCACTGTCTGCCCAATAGTCAGCCGTATTGGTCAAGGGCAGGTCATTTAGCGTCACGTCTTGCGCCGGCAAGTGTTGCAGATGTTTACGGTAGAAGTTTGAATGCTGCCGTATATAAGGCACGAGTTGTTCAAGCGAATAAATTGAATTCACTGGGTTCTCTATCTATCAGGTGTTTCAGGGTTAAAAGACATGTCGCTGTAAAATAGCGATCTATTTATGTTCGTTTATCAATGACCAACGGAGTTTTACCGCTGTGTGTGTTTCTAGTGAACGCTGATTCAGCACACTCTTGAACGTCCACCGATAAAAATGAATCATTCACCGCGTTAGCCAGTGATTCATCAGTCAATAGATTGTGTAGAACTTCATCGGCGTCTGAATTCACCAGAACACGCAGCCGTTCCATACCGTCCGGCGCATGGTCCAGGAGGATTTGAATCGGTCGGCCGACGCTGTCTTGCAACGCCTGCGGTGAAATGAATTGTGTGCCGATCCGCAGCAACTTGCCGTGGCGCTGAAGCAACTCGAATCGCGGCGAGTCGAGCCCGCAAGGGCAAGCTCCGGGTACCCAGCGACCGGTGTCGCCCACGTCATACCGGTGCACATCCTGACCTTCCCGCGCCCGGGAAGTGAACAGTAAACGACCGACCTCATCGGCCCGAACCGGCACATCCTGTTCGATGTGTACGATCTCCAGGTGCTGGGTATCGCACATCAAATGAAACACCCCATTGGCCGTCGCGGCGCAGGCATGTCCAAGAGGGCCTGCGTCGACCGAGCCATAGATCGCCGAGCGAGTCTCTTCCACCCCACAACTTTCCATCAGCCGCAGGCTGGCCTCAGCCGGGTGTTCGCCGCCGAGGAACACTTTGTCGATGCCGCCATAAGCCCGAAGAAGCTCCTGTTCATTGAAGAACAAGCGGTGCAAGGTGCTTGGCATGCCGATCAGCACGGTGACGTGGTGGTCCACGATCATCCGGGCTATTTCGCTGAAGTCGTCATTCGGCGGTGCCCCCATCGGGAAGTGGGTCACACCCATTTGTTCAAGAATCGTGGAAAAGCTGAAAAAACCGCCGTACAAGTTTCCGCCGTAAAACAGGTTCATCACCCGGTCCGTAGCAGGATTTAGGCCTGCGGCAAACATGCCATCGGCGGCTGCGCGCATCTGTCGCTGGAAGTCGCGATAACTGAATCCCGCCAACGCCGGTGTGCCACTGCTTCCTCCCGAACGAAAGTACAGCTGTGCCGCGGCACTGACTGGCTGAGTCATGAACGCGTTTTTATCCATGATCGGGGCTTGGCGTGTGTCGGGTTGCGCAGGTCGCGGGTCGAGTGTCGCCCGGCCAGTCGCGGCATCCGGTGACAAGCTCACCGAGAGGCGACGACTCAGGCGAGACAGGGCGTAGACGCCGTCATGCGGCTCACCGGTGTAGCCATCGTGAATAAACCCGCAATGCGCAATGCGCGTGACCCCGGCGCTGACCAACGTGCGCACCAGAAGGGGAGTTTGTGTGGGAGAACATATCAATGCACAGCTCTGCAGCACGGTGCGCCACGGCAATAACGTCTCGGCGATCAAGTGTTGCGGCACCGGTTTAAGTAGCAGCGTGCGAAACAACGGCGACGGCGCCAACGTTTGATCGTGCTCCCAGATGATTCGCCATCCGGCGCCGGTCCAGATCTGACCGACCTTGTCCGCAAAGCACTGCTCCAGCCGGGCCATGGCGGTTCGGGTGATGATTTCCGAAGCTTCCTGATCTGTCGGTACCAGCGCCGGCCACTGCGGGGCGCGACGATTGAACGCTTCGACCAGTCGTTCACCCAGGCCCTGCAAGACACCCGGGTCGCAGCTGTCGACGAGCAACCATTGCGGGCTGGAGCAGGCCTGTTGATCCAGACTGCAAACCTCGTCCACCAAAGCATCCAGCATTGGAACAGTGGCCGCGTCTGGCGACAGGTAGGCGAAACTGATTCTGTGCCCCCAATCGATCCAGCGACAGCCGGCGCGCAGGTGCTGGCGAATGGCGTGAAGGGCCATTTCACCCCCCCAGGCCGACACACCATCAGCGTGAGCGCAAAGTTGAGGGATCTGCGCCGTGCTGACAGGCAAGACCGCAATGAAATCGGCCAGTTTGCCACTGTTGTCGCACTGCACCAGGGCGGCGAGCAGCCGCGCAGTCAATCCTTCATCACTGGCGCTGGGGCGCAGCCAGTTGATGTTGCCGGCCAGCAGGCTTTCGACGACCGCGCAGAACGCCAGCATCGGGGCATTGCCCGGTGTCACATGAACCACCAGTCCCAGTGGGTGCCAGCTTTCAAAACTCGTTTGCCGGTAGTCGATTCGGCGTAGCGAGCGTGGTTGAACGCCCAGTTCTCGCTCAAGCTTTGTACTGAGATTTTCGCGTTGGCAGAAGTCGATTAGCCCTTGGTGTTGTTCTTCATCGAGGGGTAGATCAAGCCGATTGGTCTGTAATCGCAACGCAAAACGAGCGGCGGTTTCGATCACGGTGTCACTGTCGATCGGCCCACTCAGCAGGCGTGGCAGTTGTTGGTGTAGACGCTCAAGCGTTGACTCAAGAGGGACATCGTCACGCAGTTGGCCATTGATCAAATACATGTCACATCCCTCCAATAAGTTCGGACGCGGCCATCGCGCAGCTTCGGCTGGCAGAGGTTCCGGCGCGTCCATGCAGTTCAAACCAGTCGGTCGCCAGGCCGCACCCGCAGGTTGCGCCGGGGTGTAGCGTTGCCAGATCGCTCATCACTACGGCATGCGCCGGGCTTGAAGAAATGTACGGCGACACAAACCCAAGCAAGCCGCGCTGGCCATAAGGCTGGACGCTGAAATCAGTGGGGTTGCGTACGAAGACTTTTGAATACACCGGCACATGGAAGTGCTGGTGAGCACACTGGACGTAGGGCACGGCGTGTTCGACGGCACCAAAGCCATCCCGGCAGCGGGACAACTCGATACCCAGTTGGCGATTGATTCGCTCATACAGCTGTGACAGAGGAATCTGCTGTGCGGCCTGGGTTTTCCAGCCGCCACCGAGAAACACCAATGACTCGGCTGGCAGTTTGAGGTCCGCGATGCCGGTGTCGATCATGTGTTGCAGCGCGTGGGACAGGAACGCCGGAAACCCGAGAATGCGCACGGGCAAACCTTCTTCGGCGAATTCCTGCAAGGCGCGGACGATGCCAAACAGATCAAACGCGTGGCCACTGCCAGTCAGGCGCAATCCGTAAACGACCCGGTTGACGGGCGCATAACTGCATAAAAACTGATCGGTGTAGGCGGTTCCCAGACTGATGGTCGCTTCGGGTTCATAGCTCAAAAGCAAGTAGTTGCAGGGGCTGTCGGGGGTGTCCCAGCCGTAATGTCGGAAAATGTGGTTCACCATGCCTTGGGCTGCGGCCATGCTTCGCGTGTCATAGCGCATCCGGCTTTTTTGGCCGCTGGTGCCTGACGATGTCAGCTCCAGCGCGCCTTCGCCCGACGGTCCCAATAGTAAATGGCGTTTGAAAAAGTTGGCGAAAACCGGCGGCAATCTTGACCAGTCATCCATCGACATTAACGCCTTGGCATCCAGTCCATTGGCGTGCAGCCAGCGTTCATAGCCAGGTGTGTACTGGCAATGGAACAGACTGATTTCGCTCATCGCCCGATCGAACAGGCCGTCTGGCACCGAATCCAGACAATAGGGTTTCGTTAGCGCGCACAGCGCATCGGTGTGAGGTAAATGGATCATCAAAAGACCTTTGCTCAGGGATCAGGCGGCAATCGCGACAGCGTTGCGCCGGAAAAGAAATCGCAGGGGCCATAGGCACAGGAGCCCCGCGATACCCGCCATCAGGGAGAAGGATTCATGGCTGTTGCCGGCGCCGGCGGCTGCGAGGATTGACCCGCCGCTGCCCATGACCATGATCGAGAGCATGCCCACCATGGCCGAGACCAGGCCTTTGCTGTCGTCGCTGGTAAATAACGCCAGGCGATACAGTGCGGCATTGCTCATGCCCAGGCCGACGGCGTATAGCGCCAGGCACGCGATCAACCAGGGAGTCGACGCACCGAAGGCGCTGAGGATGACCAATGCGATGAGCCCTGCGCACAACGGCCAGAGCGCGTATCGAATCAACTGTGGGATGTCAGTCTTGGCGATCAATCGGTTGAGTATCAGGTTGCCGACAATGACGGCAGCAAATACCGGGATCTGCCACAGTCCGTATTCAAGCGGTGATAACTTCAGGTTCTGCATCAGCAACACCGGTGCCAGCCCTATCCAGGCAATCAAGGGCAGGCTCATGATACCCAGCGCGACAGTGGCGTTTAGGAATCGCCGGTTGGTGAGCAACGCCGCATAGCGACGAACAGTGCCGCGCCATTCAAACGGCACAGCCACCAGGCGCACACCGTCATGGCGCAATGTGCCCACGGTTTCCGGCATGAACAGGTAAAGCCCCGACCAGACCATTACGCCACCGATTCCCAACAGTAAAAACAGCTCCCGCCACGTCAGCCACTCTAATAGCAGGCTGCCAAGCAACGGCCCCAGGAGGGGAGAAAGCAGTGCCACGTTGCCCAGCAACGCCATGATTTTTACTGCGTCGGCTTCGCAGAACACTTCTTGCAAGGCGGGATAGCTGACAGCAATGACAAACCCCAGGCCCAGCCCCTGGATCAGGCGTAATCCGTTGAATGCATAAATGCTTTGCACACCGAAGGCAGCGCTACACGCCAGAGCGAATACCGCGCAGCCGATGAGTAACATTTTGCGGCGACCGAAGTGGTCGGAGAGAGGCCCGATAAGCCATTGCAAAAGTATGCCTCCCGCCAAATACAGATTGAAGGCAAAAGGAACATGTCGGGCACTGGCGTTCAGTTCATGGGTGACGGTCAACATGGCGGGCATGATCATGTCACTGGCCATATAAGTGAGTAGTTCGAATAATGTTATTGCGAAGCAAAAGCCAAGCAAATGAGACGGACTTATGTTTATCAAAGGCCTGTGCATGGTTTTCCTGTTTCGCTGCAAGTTGATTAACGGACTATCGTTTTGCACGACAAGAGTAGTCATTGAGTAGGGGCGGTTCTAATCAATGAATGAGACCCGGTGTTTCAAAGGTATTCACTATATTTCGATGCTGGTACAAGTGTTTGAAGGGGGTGCAAAACTAATGAAAATGCCCGCAGCAGGGGCGGGCATTAGTTAAGTGTTTTTTGGAAGTTTCCTACAAATAAAAGTGAATAAGGTTGGCCCTTTGAGTCATTCGGAAGTTAGCGATGTTCATAATAACCGGGTCCGCCACGGTCATAGTGGTGGTCGCCGTGCCAGCCACCATGGGGGAAAACGATGCAGCCACTCAAGGCCAGGAGTGCAAGCAGGGGAATCAGCTGTGTGATTCGACGAAACATTTCAAAATCCTCATGGTTACGCCGCTATGGAGCCAAAACTCGTCATCGGCTGTAACATGAGACTCCGTTTGCAGCGCATCATCCCCGCAGACAGGTAGGGGGTTGGCATGCATTCGGATACAAAGTGGATACTTTTACAGGTTCAGGAACTGGCAATGACTCAATCGCAACGTTTGAAATACTCGATTTTGATCTCTCTGGTCGTGCTGGGGATCATGTTCGGCCTTTCGTATTTGCAAAATGAAGGTGTCATCACTGAGAAGGTGTTTCAGTACATCGCCATCGGCGTGGCGGTGATCGTGGTGGTGATCAATGGCGTGATGCGTCGCAAGGTCAAGCCTTGAGCGATGCATCTTGAGCTGAGGGCTCGCGATGGAGCATGGCTATGGCGTGCGGATGCAGGCTGTAGCTTTTGTCCGGATTGAGCATGATCACGCCTTCGCTGCACAATCGTTTCAACACTTCTCGCACACTGAGGAAGGACAGGGGAACATCCAGGTCCATCAACTGGCTGTGTACACCGCGCACGCCAAGGCTGCGTTCGTTTTCGGCGGCGACCAGCAAGGCGTCGATCACTTTCAGGCGAATCAGGCTGGTTCGCAGGCCAAAGCTTTTAAGCAGCAATCTGATCCGTTCATTGACATGGTGCTCACCGCGTTGCTCGAAAATTGCGGTGCCCATGGCTGGGCTTGTGGGCGCGTTGCTACCGTCCGTTGGCAGATGCGAGTTGTACATGCAAAAACTCCTTTTCCGAACCGGCCAGGAAATGTGATGGGTGCTTTCATTCATTGAGTTGAACGAGCACGACAAATAATGAGGGCCGGAATGTAGAAAATTTGTCGGCAGTATGTGAGTGGCATGTGATGACGGTCATCTGGAATGCCGTTGCCGGGTCACTTTTTTGTCTTTTGTTTTCGCACGAGGATTCTGTGCCGCACTCCAAAAAGTGCGCCTGGAGGGTCAACCCGGCGCGACCACACCCGCCACAGGATTGCGGCCTTCAGCTTTTGGGGGCTTGTTGCGGAATGGAATTGATGACCGGGTTACCGTCCTGGTTTCGGGTCAGGTAAACCGGTAGCACCTTGGGCAGAGATGCCACCAGGTTGTTCAGGTCCTTGATGTTGTAGATACCGCCAAGGCGGATCTGGCCGGTGCGGTGATCGGCCACCGTGACGGGTTTGCTCAGGTAACGATTGATCAGCGGCAAGACATCGATGAGCGCCAGATCATCGACGATGAGTTTGCCACTGCGCCAGGCCAGGGCATTATCGCCGGAAGAGGTTTGACTGATTTGCGGTGTGTAGTCGCCCTCGCTGTAGCGCGCTTGCATGGCGGGCCCCAGAGATAAACCATTGCCGGGAAGGTCATCGTTACTGGTGACCAGCAACGAACCTTCGATCAGGTTCACACGGACCTGATCTTCGTACATCCAGACATTGAATCGGGTGCCGGTCACCCGAATCCTGCCGCTGGCGGCCTTGACGACAAACGGGTGCACCGTGTCAGGGTGGACGCTGAAGAAGGCTTCGCCTTTTTTCAACGTCACCCGACGTTGATCCTTGTAGTGGCTGAACGTCAACTCACTGCCAAGGTTCAGTTCAACCTGGGTGCCGTCGCTCAGGGTGACCTGACGGACCGTGTCGCTGGCTTCAAAGTGCTGGTACGAATCAGGGAACCACCCCAAGTTCCAGCCGCTGAAAGCCACGAGCGGCAGCACCACTGCGCAAAACGCGACGGCGATGCCGACACGGCGCCACGGCATGGCGGGTCTGGAGCGAGCAGCGGGGTCGTCCGCTTTGGCGCGCGGTAACTCCCCTGCGACCTCCCAGATCTCCAGCATGGCCTCGTACTCAATCGCATGCAGCGGATGAGCGTCACGCCATTGTTCGAAGGCGACCCGCTCCTGGGCCGTGCAGTCGATAGCGTGCAGACGCAAGCACCAGTGCGCTGCGGCATCGGTGATCGCGTCATATTTGGCTGGCAATGGAGAATTGTCGGTCATTGACTCGTCCTGATTTCCGGCATTCTAACTGCCGTCATGGCAATTAACTATCATTTGAGTTTTTCAGGTCAGGGGGCATTGACGTGAAGTTGTCGTCCCAAATGACCGATCAACCAGGCGATGCTGTCGGCGTTGCTCAGCTGTACCTTAAGCCGGACCAGGGGATCTTTCTTGAAGGTATGACGGGCGCCGCTGAGGTTTTCTGCGCCGGTCAACTTTAAAACATGATCTTTGACCCGCTGAGTATCTTCATGAGACGTATCACCCAGTTCCTCCCACTCGCCGGTATCAGGGTCTGGGGTCATGAATAGCTGGGTATAGGGTGTCTTGATTGAAAGCCCGGTGCTTTGAGCCTCGGACAACGCGGTTTTGAGCATCTTGGCAATCGTGGTGGACGTCCCTATCAGATCCGCGAATGGGCGGCTGACATCGAGGTAGGCAATGTCTTCAGCCTTGCAGACGATGTGTGACAGCTCATGAATAATCGTCATCGCACGGCTATGGGCACCGATAGGGAATTGCCTGTCGCGCAGGTGCTGGCGGTAGTGTTCGAAGCCGGGACTGAAGAACTTTTCAACCAGGTGTAGCTTTCGCTTCGCATCCTTCGGCGCGATGAAGGCAAACGCATCCGCCGCGCCGGCGACCATCCGGCCGACCACAAAACGATCGGAGTCGGGCTTCCTGAGCGTGGGGTCGAGCAAGGCTGCAAACACCTCGGTCACGGTTTTTTCCAACTGTTCCACGTGCGCGGGCAATACATGCTCTATGCCGATAAAGTCGGTGACGATCTGATGAACCGGGGTCTGGGTCTCTTCGGAATTCTTCAGCAAGTGCAGATTGCGAAAGCAGGTCCAGGCATAGGTAGTGGCCTGGTCCAGTGCCTCTTCGATCTGACGCGCCTTGTACGGAAACCTTTGTCGGATTTGCACCATTCCACTGGCGTCGATGTTCATGCCGCCCCACACCGCCATGGCCGTATCCAATCGGTCGAGAAGGCTGAAGTGGGGCTGTGACGTTTTTCGGTCAAGGCCCCATTGTTTCGCTGTGTTTTGGAGTAATAGAGGGCCACGGATTTGGTTACCTGCAATGCGCCAGCGAGTGCCATGCCTGGCGACCGCAAACACCTTTCCTTCAACGGGGGCGTAATGTTTTGCGGTTTTTGGATGGGTATACAGTCCACGCGATGCGTCCAGGGTCAGTGAACCCAGGTCGACTTCGATGCTTTCATGGCGCTTCAAGTGCGTGCGTTCAGGGCCGGTGATGTCGACGTCATGCCATTTGAATTCGGGGGCGGGCGCCTGCGGCACAGTGGAGTCCGGCGTCGAAGGTATCTTGCTTTGAAACGCCTGCGATTGCCGTAACGATGCCAGTTGAGCAATGCCGCTGATGAACGCTCTTATCGCCGCGCCCCACTTATGCGTCTGAAGGTCTTCAGCGGATTGCTTGATGTCGCGGTAACTGCGCCACACAGTGATGGGGTAAGTGAGTTTTCCCATGAAAAACGAGACGGTCTCGTGCAGGTCTTCGCTCAGCACGTGCTTGATGGTCGCCCATTCACCGTGTTTTTTGTCGTCGGCCTGACAACCGAGCAATCGACCCAACAGCGCCGCATTGTCATTGAACAACTGGCTGAACAGGTGCCCATTGATCGGATTGGACGCCAGTGTTACCTCGCTGGTGCGGGGTTCGGAAGACGTTGCTGCTCGAGTGCCACGGTTGTGAGTGATTGCCATCCGGTATTCCAGCAGTGTCCGGTCGGGTTGCGGCAGGTGTGTGAGTAGCCAGTCGAGCAGCGGTCCCCGCGCTTTCAACTCCGCCAGCAGTTGCCCTTCGTTTTCATATTCCTTGATCCCGTGAAGTGGGCTGTGTGGCGCGACAAGGACTTGGGGCATTGCGCTATCTGTTGCCGAACCGATCAAGTAGACACCCGCAACCTTGATCGTCTGTGCCGGCTTGATCCCCAGGAATTCAAGCGGACGAATGATTGCATGGGCACCGTCGACTGCCGCGCGGGCGATGGCGTCGGGCATGTCCATGATTTGCCGGACCAGATCAAATCCCGATTCACTCAGGCGTTCCTGCAGTTTTTCCGTGTGGGCGTAATGCATCAGTTGCCAGGGCAGTTGTCGGTAAAAGCGTTTTCTGCGATCGGCATTGGCCGGGGTGTCTGCAAGGGCTTCGTTCAGTATTTTCTGCTGTTGCTCACCCGATTTCAGGTTTCGTATCAGTTCGTTGATGTAGCGCTCGTCCATCTCCTTGGGAATCACGGTGTTCTCAAGCGATTCCAGATTGAATCGGGCCTGGTCCAGTTCCTTGAAAGGCGTCAATGCAAAGTCGGTGAGGGTTTGAGTACGGGGCGACGAAGTGGGGCGTGCGCTGATCCGGATCAGGACCTTGTCCGGGTCGATATTGAAATCGTCTGTCTTGAGTTGTTTTTCCAGTTCCGCGTGAGCCGTGCGCTGCAGTGACTGTAGGCCCGTGAGGTAATCCTGGTCGTCCTTGACGCAATCGAGGTATTGCTGCAGCAGTTCCCCGTGCAGCACCAGATCTTTAAGGGACGCCTTGGCCAGCCATGCCGGCAGTTTTTGTTGAGTCGTCAGTGACAGGGCAATCTCCGTCGCACGGCGCAATCCCGTCAGCGGCTGTCGTAACGCCACCAGGTTCAGCAGGTCGGTCAGTGGCGCGGAGGGAAGTGGCGTGGCCAATGCGCGAGTGATACACGTCTGGTCGAGATGGACATGGGGCTTTTGAAGGTGATCGAGAAAATGCCCGTGTATCTGCTGAAGTGGCGCCCGTGTGTAACGTCTGCCCGGTAATCGTTCGCTACGGCTGAGGTTCTCCAAAAGGGTCAAGCGCAACGTGTCGTCATTTAGGCGATGATCGAGCTCGGCATGTAATGGAGGCAGTGCCTCGAAGGCTTCGAATCCCAATGCCGGCGTCCACAAGATGGCCTTGCCCGAATGCTTCGGGTCCAGGCCACCGCGTTCGGTCAGCACAAAACAACTGGCCAGTTTCAGAGGGGCGGCCACGCCGCTTGCCTGCAACGCCAGGGAAAACACCTGCGGCAAAAAACCGTTCAATGCGGCTCGCTGCAAATGCACCGGGCTGTCGAGCACGGTTTTGATGATGGCCTGTTCCGCCGATCCCAAGGTCCTTGCGACCGTGCGCAGGTTCAACTCAGTGCGCAACGCCGTTGACAGGGTCTGGGTAAAACTTGATTGCAAGTTCTCCACGGACGAACTGACAAGGCTCTGTACCTGGGTGAGGGTGCGCAGGCCTGGGGGAATGGCCGGATGCTTGTCCAGGAGTTGATCAAGCGCCTGCGCAACCGAATCAAGCCGCACCAGCCCTTCCTTGGCCGACTCGGCTCGTACGGTCACCGGTTGCGCACTCCAGCGCTGATCGACCCGTGTACTCCAGCGGCCGGCAGCGTCGAAGGCCAGCAGGCGGTCGTCGATCAGACCACGGACATCCAGTGCACTATCGAGCAAGGCATAGGGCGACAGCGTGCCTTCGCTTTCGCGGTAACGGCTCAAGGCATGACTGAGGTTGTCGCGTTGCTTGTCGATGATGGTGGTCATGATGTCTTCAAATGCCGGCTGCACGACGGGGGCGCCTTCAATCAAGCGTTCATCTGGCGGCAGGCCCAGAAACGTGGTGCGTTCCTCCAGCGACATGAAGTTGAGCAAGGTGTCTTCATATCCCTCGCTTTTGAGCATGTTCAGCACGATTTTTTTGACTGCCGACAGTGTGTCAGCGGCTTCAATGCCACGAGACGGGGTGTACAGAAAAGCCAATGTGTCGGCGCCTCCAATCATCAAGGCCGAGGCCAGTTCCACGTAATGCTTGAAGGGGGCGGTCACCCGCACTTTTTCAATGCTCAGAGCATCCGTGGGCGCGAGGCTGAGGTTCATCAGTTGCAGGTACTCCTGCGTCGTCAACGTGCCCTCCTGGCGCTGGAGTAGAAGCTTATGGTGGAACGTATCGCGCAAGCCTTCGCTGAAAAACGCCCGCCGCGACAGACCATTGCTCATGGCGGTGTTCCAGAACACATCGAGCTGGCTGTGCAAGTGAGGCGTGAAACTGTGGGCGATTTCTTTTACCGCGCTTTCCCACGCCAGGTTATCGGCATCGCTGCTCAGGCCGTGTCCGGGATGGGCAAAGAGCCTGGAGTCGCCCGCAGGCCACTGGTTGGTCAGGTAAAAGTGAAGGAGGGCGTCATTGAGCGATAGCGACGTTATCGTGTGCCGGGGTTCACGTTCGTCGAAGGCCGAAGGGGTACTGACAAAACTCTTCAGTCGCGTCAGACGCTGGTCCAGGGCCGGAAACGGTTTGTGCAACACGTTTTTCAATGTGTCATCGAGCATTGATTGCAGCGTTGGCAGGTTGAGCAACTGGTCCATCATGGTCTGGATGTTCTGTTCCTGGTTGCGTTCAAGCCGGACCTGTTGGTCTTGAAACACCGCGCCCGGGATTTCTGTCGTGGAAATATCAGCTGCCGCGGTGGCAGATAGCGCGCGGCGTTGATCGATAGTGAGAAAGCGTAACAACTCACGTTTGCCAGGGTTCGACGCCAGCCATTCCTTGAGCTTGCTTTTGAGGTCGTCCATGTCCGCGAACTTGACCAACCCTTTCCACGGCGTGTAAAGCGTGACTTCGCCATCATCCGGGCGACTCATGGCAAAAGTGCCAGCCAATGGAATATCCGGCGTGCCCGGCCTGTTCAGTAGCAGCAGGTAAACGTGCATAGGGTCTTTTTGCGCGATACGGGCGACCTCGGTCGCCAAATACACGTTCTTCAACCACTTCAGGTCGTCAAGGGTGAAGTTCAGTGCTTTTTCGCGGTCACCGGGCTGGCGGGCGGTGGAGGCGCGTTCTGCCTCGTCGAAAAAATAGGGGGCGGAGGGATCAATCATTGTTCTTCCTCGATTTGCCGCGATCGGTTGGCAATCGCTGACTATTGGCTGGAGGAAAAACGATACGGTCAGTCGACAGGTTGCGTGCGGTACATATTGCTTGAACCAATCAGGTGGCCGAGGCTTGACAGGACGCCGGTACAGCAGCGCTTAATCGGCGACTCTTTTGGGTTGCCTTGCAACCTTGTTTCACCCTGTTGCCCGTACTCAATAATAAAACTGGAGCTTCAGATGACCGCATCGCCCGAAATGGCCGTCAGTTCGAACACCCAAACGCTCGATTTCGACGCGCTCGTTCAATTGCTCGAACAGATTTTTGTACGCCACGGCACCTCTGCCGAGGTCGCCAGTACCCTGGCCCGCAACTGCGCCGGCGCAGAGCGTGATGGTGCTCACAGCCACGGTGTGTTTCGTATTCCCGGTTATGTCTCGACCCTGAAAAGCGGTTGGGTCAATGGCCAGGCCGTGCCGGTGGTAGAAGACGTTGCCTCGGGGTTCGTCAGCGTCGATGCCGGCAATGGTTTTGCCCAACCGGCGCTGGCGGCGGCACGCGCACTGTTGGTGGAAAAGGCCCGCAGCGCCGGCATTGCGGTGCTGGCGATTCGCAACTCGCACCATTTCGCCGCCTTGTGGCCGGACGTCGAGCCCTTTGCCTATGAAGGGCTGGTGGCGCTGAGCGTGGTCAACAGCATGACCTGCGTGGTGCCGCACGGCGCCGATCGTCCGCTGTTCGGCACCAACCCGATTGCGTTCGCCGCACCCCGGGCCGATGGCGAGCCGATTGTCTTTGACCTTGCCACCAGTGCCATTGCCCATGGCGATGTGCAGATTGCAGCACGCAAGGGGGAGCGCTTGCCGGCGGGCATGGGCGTGGACAGTCTGGGCCAGCCAACACAGGACCCGAAAGCGATTCTCGAAGGCGGCGCATTGCTGCCCTTTGGCGGGCACAAAGGGTCGGCACTGTCGATGATGGTGGAACTGTTGGCGGCAGCGCTGACTGGCGGCAATTTTTCCTTTGAGTTCGATTGGTCTAATCACCCGGGCGCCAAGACTCCCTGGACTGGCCAATTGCTGATCGTGATCGATCCAAGCAAGTCGGCCGGGCAAAATTTTGCCGAACGCAGTCAGGAACTGGTGCGGCAGATGCACGGCGTGGGCCTCAAGCGCCTTCCGGGTGATCGACGCCACCAGCAACGGGCCAAGTCCGTTGCTCAAGGCATTTCGCTGGACGCCGAGACGCTGGCGAACCTGCGAGCACTCGCGCAGTAACAAGGAAACGACAATCCTGTAGCAGCTGGCGAAGCCTGCGTCCGGCTGCGCAGCAGTCGTAAAATCAAACGATACGGTGTTTCAGGACATCCGCGTGTATAGGATTTACGACTGCTGCGCAGCCGGACGCAGGCTGCGCCAGCTGCTACAAACCTGTGTAAGGCAGGCATGAAAAAGGCGAGCGCAATGCTCGCCTTTTTGCTGTTTAACCCAGCACCGTTTAACGTCGACCCAACAACAATCCGACCACCAGCCCGAACCCGGCAGAAATGGCGACGGTTTGCCATGGGTGACCACCAATGTAGGTTTCGGTGGCGTCGACGGCGGGTTGGGCCCGGTCGCGCGCACGGCTGACGGAGTCCCGTGCCTGCTGAAGTTTCAAGGCGATTTGCTCGCGCAGGGTCTCTGCGTCATCGCCGACCAGCGCGGCGCTGCTGTTAAGCAGCTTTTCCGACTCTTCGATCAGCGTTGCCAGCTCGCTGAATGCCAGGTCCTTGATTTGCTCTTCGGCCAATTGTGCGGCGGTTTTGCGAGCCATTGAGGTACTCCTTGCAGGTAAGTAGACAGTGAACAATGGAGTCTGGCGGCAACGAAAAAGTTGCAGTGAATGTTTCCGATGAGCCTACAGGATGGAAAATCCCGAGTCGGACATTTCGTCCTACAGTGTAAGATGTCGCCTATTTTACGCAGCAGGAAATTCCCATGAGCTTCAATCTGGCCGACAAACCCCTCGCCGAGCGCGCGGCGCTGGAAGATGAAAAATCCCGTCTGTTCGACCTCTGGCAAAGCAACCTGGGCAAATCCAAGGGTGAGGCCGCGCGGTTGTTCGGTGAGCGCGCCAAGCGTAAAGGCAAGTGGGCTGAGTGGGTCCGGGCCGAACTCGACGCAATGTCACCACCGGAATACGCCAACATGGTGCGCAGTGAAGTCAACCGCCTCATGGCCGCCAACAAGTAAGGCCGTTTTTCAGGCAAAACACGCGACAATCGCCTCACGCACTTTCAACACCACCGCATCGAGCTGAGTGCTGGTACGCCAGCCCAGTTCGATCGGGTAACGCGGCAACGCCAAAGGGCAGGGCAGCAACGCCAGGCCACTGAGCGCCGCGATGCTTTGCGCGGCGTGCGCCGGAATGGTCGCCACCGCCTGACTGCCCTTGAGCAGATGGGGCAACGCGGCAAAGTGCGTGGTCGACGCACACACCCGCCGACTGAGCCCCAGTGCCGCCAGCCCTTCATCGGTGATACCGATAAAACCACCGGACGACACCAGGATGTGATCGCGGGCAACAAACTCCTCAAGACTGATGATGGATTGCCCTTCGGTCAGGCTGGCGCGATCCACCAGGCACCTGTATCCGCCTTCACCCAATACCTGACGACTGAGCAACCGTTCGGCGAATCCACCGGCGGTGATCGCCAGATCGATGCTGCGATCCATCAACGCGTGGGCGACGATCTGGCTGTGGGTTTGCCGGAAGATCAGCCGCAGCTTCGGTGCTGTACGCGCAACTTCTTCGATCAATCGCCGGCCATAGGCGATTTCAAAATCATCCGACATCCCCACCGTTACGGAGCGACCTTCGTAATGATTGGCCGCCGGATCGACCATGGCCAGGCTCTGACGGCATTTGTTCAAGGCGTCGCTGACCACCGGTTTCAGTTGGTTGGCCTTGAGCGTCGGTGCCAGTCCACGTCCGGTGCGCACAAACAATTGATCGCCATACACCTCGCGTAGTCGACGCAACGCGGCACTGACCGCTGATTGCGTCACGCCCAGGCGTAAGGCCGCGCGGCTGGCGCTGGACTCCTCATGCAACGCTTCGAAGACTTTGAGCAAGTTGAGATCGACGGTGGCGATATTCATAGGGTTCATATCATTCAGCAGCGAATCGGGCTTTATTCATGATCCCGTGGCGCCGGAGAATGAGCAACACCTGATGCCAATGGAGTCACTGCGATGCCCAAGTCAATTGTTGCCGCGCTGCAAATCGGCTCCTTGCCCGGTGGCAAGGCCGACACCCTGGAGCAGATTCTTGCCTGGGAAAACGCCATTGCCGAATCCGGCGCCCAATTGGTGGTGATGCCCGAAGCATTGCTGGGTGGATACCCCAAGGGCGAAGGGTTTGGTACGCAACTGGGTTATCGGCTGCCGGAAGGTCGTGAGGCGTTTGCCCGCTATTTTGCCAACGCCATCGATGTACCTGGCGCCGAGACTGAAGCCCTGGCCGGTTTGTCGGCGCGTACCGGGGCCAATCTGGTGGTCGGCGTCATTGAACGCTCAGGCAGTACGCTGCATTGCACGGCGCTGTATTTCGACCCGCAGGCCGGGCTCGTGGCCAAACACCGCAAGTTGATGCCCACCGGCACCGAACGGCTGATCTGGGGCAAGGGCGATGGCTCGACGTTGCCGGTGATCGACAGTCAGGTCGGGCGCATCGGCGCTGTGGTGTGCTGGGAAAACATGATGCCGCTGCTGCGCACTGCGATGTACGCCAAAGGCATCGAGGTGTGGTGTGCGCCGACGGTAGACGAGCGCGAGATGTGGCAGGTCAGCATGCGTCACATCGCCCATGAAGGCCGCTGCTTCGTGGTCAGCGCTTGCCAGGTCCAGGATTCACCGCAAGCCTTGGGCGTGGACATCGCCAACTGGCCGGCGGATCGGCCACTGATTGCCGGTGGCAGCGTCATTGTCGGCCCGATGGGCGATATCCTGGCCGGGCCGCTGCGTGACGGCGCCGGTTTGCTCACGGCGCATATCGACACCGACGATTTGATCCGCGCGCGATATGACTACGACGTGGTCGGGCACTATGCGCGCCCGGATGTGTTTGAGCTCACCGTCGATGAACGACCTAAGCCCGGCGTACGCTTCACCTCGTAATATCGGGGTTTTCCATGACCTGAAGGATCGAGGCTTCCGGGTCGAAATCGTCTTCTTCCAGCTCGATGAACTCCTCGGGCAGGAAGATATTCAACACGATGGCGCACAACGCCCCGACGGTAATCGGCGATTCAAAAATGTTGTGCAACGCCATCGGTAACTCGCGCAACACCTCTGGCACCGCCGCCACACCCAGGCCCATGCCGAGGGATATCGCCACGATCAGCATGTTGCGTCGATGCAGGCCGGCTTCGGCGAGAATCTTGATCCCGGCCACTGCCACGGTGCCGAACATCACCAGCTCGGCGCCGCCAAGCACGGGTTTTGGCATCAGTTGCAGCACCGCGCCGATCATAGGGAACAACCCCAGCAGCACCAGCAAACCGGCGATGAAAAACGCCACGTAACGACTGGCGACGCCGGTGAGCTGGATCACGCCGTTGTTCTGCGCAAACGTGACCATCGGCATGCTGTTGAATACCGCCGCCATGGCCGAGTTGAGGCCATCGGCGAGCAGGCCGGATTTGATCCGGCGAATGTAAACCGGGCCTTTGACCGGTTGCCGGGAAATCATCGAGTTGGCGGTCAGGTCACCGGCGGCTTCCAGGGGCGACACCAGGAAAATCACCGCAACCGGCACAAACGCGACCCAATCGAAGTTAAAACCGTACTTGAACGGCACCGGCACGCTCATCAGCGGAACATCGGGCAGGCTGGCGAAACTGACGTCGCCCATCAGCCAGGCCACGACATAGCCCAACGTCAGGCCGATGACGATCGCACCGAGGCGCAGGAACGGCACATCGACCCGGTTCAACAGCACAATTGTGCCGAGCACCAGCGCCGCCAGCGCCAAGTGGCTGGCCGCGCCGAGGTCCGGTGCACCGAAGCCGCCGGCGATGTCGGTCATGGCCACTTTGACCAGCGACAAGCCCATGAGGGTGATGATGGTGCCGGTCACCACCGGGGTGATGAGCATCCGCAGTTTGCCGATGAACTGGCTCAGCACCACTTCAATGAACGCCGCAAAAAAGCACACGCCAAAGATCGTCGAGAGGATTTCATCGGTGCCGCCGCCCCGTGCCTTGACCATGAACCCGGCACTGAGAATCACACTGATGAACGAGAAACTGGTGCCTTGCAGGCACAGCAAGCCGGAGCCGATCGGGCCGAAGCGCCGGGCTTGAACAAAGGTGCCCAGGCCGGAAACGAACAGCGCCATGCTGATCAGGTAGGGCACTTCACTTTGCAGGCCGAGCGCGCCGCCCATGATCAGGGTCGGGGTGATGATGCCGACAAAACTCGCCAACACATGTTGCAGGGCGGCGAATACCGTCGCGGTCAGGTGCGGGCGGTCGTTGAGGCCGTAGATGAGATCGTTGTTGCGCGAGGCGGGGGCTTTTTCAGAGGCGGTCATGATGGTTTGCGTGCCAAAAGGCGGGCCGGGTCGGAAAATGGAGGCGCAGGATGCCAGCAGCGGACAGCGAGGGCAACGCACAATAACTGCCTGAAAGGTCGGGTTTTCTCGTTCCCATGCTCCGCATGGGAACGATCATCGCTGGGAATTCATTCAAATGCAGCGAGCAGGTCTTCTTCAAAGGCCTTCTGCGCATCGCCCGGTACCACGGCGCGGTGACGGGCCAGGTGGAACGCCACCTCAAAGCTCAAATCACCTTCTCGCACGGCGCGCAGCAAACCTTTGTCTTCCCAGCTGCGGGCAAAGTGATCAGGCAAGTAGCCCACGTGTTTGCCCGACAGAATGAAGGCGAGGGTGCCTTCGACTTGCTCGGAGCGCGCCGAGCACAATTTGCCTTGAAACGGCTCGTCACTGCGCAAAAAACGGTAGGGGTGATCGACTCGGTCACAGGCGTGCAGGGCGTCGTCGCTCGGCGCGTCATCGGTGAACAACGGATGGCCGGCGGCGCAATACAAATGCTGGGTTTCGGTGAACAGTTCGCGGTAGTCAAAGGCGCTCTGCACCTGTGAAAAATAGCCGATGGCCAGGTCAAGTCGTTGTTGTAGCAGCAGGCGTTCCATTTCGCCGGGCATGGCGCTGATCAACTCGATGCGCACCGATTCGTCTCGCTCACGAAAGCGTCGTATCGCATCGGCCACCCGCTGCAGCACCGATTGATCGAGGGCCTCGGACAGGCCCAGGCGCACTTCGCCGATCAATCGGCCCGCCACGCCATTGGATTGATGACGAAACGCTTCGATGGACTCAAACAACCCGCGCGTCGCGGTCAACAGCTGCTCACCCTTGGGCGTGATCTTGAACCCGCCCTTGCCACGACTGCACAAGCGATAACCGAGCCGGGTTTCGAGCCTGGCCATTTGCTGGCTGATGCTCGACTGGCTCAAACCCAGCTCACCTTGGGCCGCGCTGAAACCGCCGCACTCCACCACACGGACAAACAGGCGCAGCAGTTGCAGGTCGAGGTCGTGAAGTTGCCCGAGCATCAAACATTACTCCGCCATAAAGTCAGGTTAACAAACTTGGTATTTCGCCAATGTATCCGAGCGCGCACGCTGCATCCACTTCCCCTGGTCAGGTGCTCGTCATGGTTCCCGTCTTCAAGTTGTGTTTACCCGCGCTGTTCCTCGCCATGGCCGCCTCGGCACAGGCCGAGGAAAAGACCCTCAATCTCTACAGTTGGGCCGATTACGTGGCGCCCGAAACCTTGCAGCGGTTCGAGCAGGAAACCGGTATTCACGTGCGCTACGACACCTTCGACTCCTCCGAAGTGCTGGAAACCAAGCTGCTGACCGGCGGCAGCGGTTATGACGTGGTGGTGCCATCGTCCAGCGTGTTGGCCCGTGGGCTGGCGGCAGGGGCGCTGAAGGAAATCCTCCATGAAGGCCTGAAGGGTTACGCCAACCTCGACCCCGATTTGCTGGAGAAACTCGCCGCCGTCGACCCCGGTAACCGCTACGGCGTGCCTTATACCTGGGGCACATTGGGTTTGGGGATGAACGTGCAAGCGGTCCAGCAGCGTTTGCCGAACGTGCCGCTCAATAGCCTAGACCTGCTGTTCAATCCGCAATACGCCAGCAAACTGAAAGACTGCGGCATCGCCATTCTCGATTCGCCGCAAGAGGTGATCGGCCTGGCGCTGCATTATCTGGGTAAAGATCCCTACAGCACCGACAAGGCGGATCTGGCTGCCGCCGAGGCGTTGTTGCATCAATTGCAACCGAATGTGCTGTACGTCGCCACCGGCCGGCAGATCAGCGATCTGGCCAATGGCAGCGTTTGCCTGGCGCTGACCTACAACGGTGATGCCAGCATGGCGGCCGATCAGGCGCACAAGGCCAACAAACCGTTCGAAGTGGTCTACCGGATTCCGAAGGAGGGCACGCTGGTCTGGCAGGACAACCTGGCGATCCCCAAGGACGCACCGCACCCTGAAGCTGCCCGGGCATTTATCGAGTTCATGTTGCGCCCCGAATCCGTCGCGGCGCTGACCAACACGCTGTTTTTCGCCACGGCCAACCAGGCGGCAACGCCGCTGGTGGATGAAGCTGTGCGCACCGACCCGGACATCTTTCCGTTGCCCGAGATGCGCGAACGCTTGTACGCCGACCAAAGCATGAGCCTCAAGGATCTGCGCCAGCGCACGCGTCTGTGGACCACGTTCCGTAGCCATCAATAATAAAAAGGAGATCACCATGGACGTCCCGATGCAAAACGACCAGGCCATGACCCGCGACAGCCTCTATGGGACTGCCGCCGAAAGCACCTACGCCGGCATCACCAGTTTCATGCGCCGTCGCTACAGCCGTGACTTGCGCGGTGTCGACGTCGCGGTCAGCGGTGTCCCGTTCGACACCGCCACCAGCAACCGTCCCGGCGCACGCTTCGGGCCACGCGGGATTCGGGCGGCCTCGACCGGGATTGCCTGGGAACGTCACTGGCCCTGGACGTTCGATCCGTTCGATCACTTGGCTGTCATCGACTACGGCGATTGCGACTTCGATTACGGCTCACCACACACGATCCCGGAAAGCATCGAGACCCACGCGGAGCACATATTGAACAGCGGCAGCGCGATGCTGACCTTTGGCGGGGACCACTTCATTACCTATCCGCTGCTCAAGGCCCATGCGCGCAAGCATGGTGCGTTGTCGCTGATCCATTTCGACGCCCACAGCGACACTTGGCCGGACGAGGACGGCAAGCGGGTCGACCACGGCACCATGTTCTGGCACGCCGCCAAGGAAGAGCTGGTGGATCCATCGCGCTCGGTGCAGATCGGTTTGCGCACCACCAACGACGATCACCAGGGTTTTCAGGTGCTGGATGCGCGTCAGGTGCATCGCCAGGGCTGCGAAGCGATCGTCGAGGCGATCCGGGCGAGGGTAGGGGATAACCCGGTGTACCTGACGTTCGATATCGATTGCCTCGACCCGGCGTTCGCACCGGGCACCGGGACGCCGGTGTGCGGTGGCTTGAGCACGGTGCAAGCGCTGGAAATTCTGGGCGGGTTGCGCGGGATCAATCTGGTAGGAATGGACGTGGTGGAAGTCGCACCGGCCTACGATCACGCCGACATTACCTCACTGGCGGCGGCGACATTGGCGATGGAAATGCTGTGTTTGTATGCGGCCAGACATAAAGTCGACCGGTAAACACAATCCCCTCTAGGAGCGAGCCTGCTCGCTCCTACAGGTTTGATGTATGTCAGGCCACCGGGATGATCGGCAGGTCGAGGGTTTGGTCACCGCTAAACCGTGAAAACGATCCGGCAAGTGTTTCGTGCGGCACACCTTTGGCCACATCGCTGACGCCATCCAGTCGCGCCAATTGATCCACGCTCAGTTGCACATTCAGCGCACCGAGCGTCGCGTCCAGTTGCTCACGGGTGCGCGACCCCAGAATCGGAATCAGCGCGGTAGTCGAACGCTGGGCTTTTGCGCGCAACCAGGCAATGGCTACGTGCGTCGGGCTGGCCTCCAGTTCGGCCGCAACGGCGAGCAACGTGTCAAGGAGGGCTGTTTCGCGGGCGCCTTTTTCCGCGTGGATCAGGATGCCGAGTTTGTTCCCGCGGTTGTCGCCATCGTTGGAGCGGTACTTGCCGGTGAGGAACCCGCCACCCAGCGGCGACCATAACGTCGCGGCCAGCCCCAAGGCTTCGGCCATCGGAAGTTGTTCACGCTCGGCGGTACGTTCGGCCAGGCTGTATTCCACTTGAATCGCCGTAATGGGTGCAAAACCGCGCACCTCGGCCAACACGTCGGCGCGGGCGATGCGCCATGCCGGAAAGTTTGACAGCCCGGCGTAATGGATCTTGCCGGCGCGCACCAGGTCGTCGAAGCCGCGCAGGATTTCTTCCATCGGTGTCACGCCATCGCTCATGTGCGCCCAGAACACGTCCAGGTGATCGGTTTTGAGCCGCTTCAGGCTTTCTTCGACGGCGCGGACCATGTTTTTGCGGTTGTTGCCAGTGTGGGAAATGCTCGCCGACGGTGTCGTCCCCAAGGTGTATTTGCTGGCGATGACCAGGCGATCGCGCTCTGCTGCGATAAATTCGCTGAGCATCACTTCAGATTGTCCGGCCTGATAGCCGTTGGCGGTGTCGATGAAATTGCCGCCGGCTTCCAGGTAGCCGTCGAAAATACGCTTGGCTTCGTCACGTTCCGCGCCATGCCCCCAACCGGTGCCGAAGTTACCGGCGCCCAACGCCAATTCCGAAACGCGCAAGCCGGTTTTGCGACCAAAAACTTTGTAATGCATGGGGTTACTCCTGAAGGAAAAACGCCGGGATTTAATATAGATGTTTTGCGACATGTATTAAATATGATGCCGATAATCTATGGCGTCAACACGCTTTTCCATGGAGGCCAAACAAGCGACCAACGGACCCACTCGCTGCTGCCACTTTCTGACAGGGGCCTCTGCTAAGCTCCGACAACTTTTTCAGAAAGAGCCTGCCCATCGTGTCGCGAACCACTCGTCTACTCACGTTGTTGCAAGTGCTGCGGGGCAAGAGTCGGCCGGTGACGGCGGCAACGCTCGCCAGCGAACTGGAGATTTCCGAGCGCACGCTGTACCGCGATATCGCCGAACTGACGGCGCTTGGCGCACCGATTTTCGGCGAAGCAGGGGTCGGTTATGTGCTGCGCAGCGGTCTGTTTCTGCCGCCCTTGATGCTCAATGCCGACGAAACCGAAGCCATCGTGCTGGGTTTGCGCTACGTCGATCAGCGCGGTGACGAGGTGTTGAGCAAAGCGGCAGCCGACGCCTTGGCCAAGATTGCCGCCGTACTGGCCCCTGAAGCCCAGGACGCGTTGCGCAACCCGACGGTGCTGCCGGGCCCGCCCGGTTATGGCTATCCGGAAAATGCCGTGCCGTTGGGCGTGTTTCGCCAGGCCATCCGCGACCAGTCCAAGCTGAGCATCGACTACGCAGACGCCAACAAGGTGCCTAGCCAACGGCTGATCTGGCCGCTGGCGTTGGGGTTTCTCAATGAAGTGCGGATCATTGTTGCCTGGTGCGAATTACGCAGTGCCTATCGGACCTTTCGCACCGACCGGATTTCGGCCGCCAATGAGCAGGGCGAGCGATATCCGGGGCGGCGTAGTGACTTGCTGCGTATCTGGCGCAAGCAGATGCAACTGGATGAGGCCGGGCGTTTCACTCCTGACAAGAACTGACACAGGCTTGTTTTAGCATGGCTCCAGAATCAACTGACAAGGAGCCGCAAACATGTCCAATCCCGCCTCTTCACTGGCGCCCGCCATCGCTGCTTACATTGCCGCCGCCAATGCGCGTGACACCTCCAGGGTCGCCAGTTTTTTTGCCGAGGACGCCAATGTGTTCGATGAGGGTCAGCACCAGATCGGCACCCGCGCGATTGCCCAATGGATGGAAGACACCGCGCAGCGTTATCAACCCCGGGTCGAGGTGCTGGATGTGCAGCAGCGCACGGGCAAAGTGCTGGTACACAACCTGATCTCCGGCACGTTTCCCGGCAGCCCGCTTGAGTTGCGTTACATGTTCCGCCTTAACGACCAGGGCAAGATCGCCCGGCTGGACATCTCTCTGTAGCAGCTACCGAGTCTGCGTCCGTGCTGTAGCAGCTGCCGAGCCTGCGAGGCTGCGTTCGGCGACGCAGTCGTCGTGAAATCAGGCTCTGCGGTGTAACAGGAAAACCGCATTCGCAGGGTTTACGACGACTGCGTCGCCGGACGCAGCCTCGCAGGCTCGGCAGCTGCTACAGGCCGAGCTGCTACAGCCCGTGTGCGGCGTTCGGCAGTGGTTACAGATCGGACGTATACTCCCGCGCATGAATGTCGACTCTCCGTTAAGCGCCTGGCAACACGCCGTTGAACACTTGGGTTTCGTCCAGGACGAAGCCCAGGAACACGCGGTGTGGGCGTTGCAAAAATGCCACGAAGCGTTGCTTGAAGGTCACACGCCAATCACTGGCGTCTACCTTTGGGGGCCGGTCGGGCGCGGCAAGACCTGGTTGATGGATCAGTTCTATCAAAACCTGCGCGTGCCGGCCCGGCGTCAACACTTCCACCATTTCATGGGCTGGGTGCACCAGCGGTCGTTTCAACTGACTGGCACCGCCGACCCCTTGAAGGCGTTGGCGCGCGAGTTGAGCCAGGAAGTGCGGGTGCTGTGTTTTGACGAGCTGTTCGTCAACGATATCGGCGACGCGATCATTCTCGGGCGCTTGTTCCAAGTGATGTTCGAGCAAGGCATGGTGATGGTGTGTACGTCCAATCAGCCGCCGGATCAGCTCTATGCCGATGGCTTCAATCGTGACCGCTTCGTGCCCGCCATTGAGGCGATCAAGCAACACATGCAGGTGATCGCCGTGGAAGGCAGCGAAGATCATCGCCTGCATCCGGGCACTGCCTTGCAGCGTTACTGGGTGACCGATGCCGCGCATCCCGACGCGCTCGGCGACGTGTTCAAGGCGTTGACCGTCGGCCAGACAGTGTCCAGCGAGCCGGTCACGGTTGGCTACCGTTGCGTCAATGTCGTTCAAGCCAGTGCCAGCGTGCTGTGGTGTCGTTATACCGACCTGTGCGAGCAGCCTTTTTCGGCGATGGACTTCATGGCGCTGTGTGACACCTACAGCGCTATCCTGTTGAGTGAAGTGCCGAACCTCAGCGCCAAAAAACGTGAAGGACGTATCGCCCGAGGTACCGAAGACGGTGTCGAGCGCGTCGTGGCGGGGGACCGTGAGTTGCCGCAACTGTCAGTCAACGACGATGGCGTGCGGCGTTTCATTGCGCTGGTGGACGAGTGCTACGACCGCAAGGTGCCGCTGTACCTCGAAGCGCAGGTGCCGATGGAGGCCCTGTACACGCAGGGGTATCTGGAGTTCCCGTTCCGCCGCACCTTGAGCCGGTTACAGGAAATGCAGCTAAAGCGTTTTGCCGACGCTTGATACTTGGGAGCCGCGATCATGCATCAACCCTTGTCTCATCACTTGCTGACCATGGCCTATCAAAATGCCTGGGCCAACCATCGACTCGCCAACGCCTGGCGTCAATTGAGTCCGGCGGAACTGGCGGCGCCACGCGTCAGCTTCTTCCCCAGTGTTTTTGCCACCCTTAATCACATCCTGACGTGCGACTGGTTTTACGTGGATGCGCTGGAACGCGAATTGCGCGGTGACGATCCGCACCCCGATTGCTACGTGTTTTTCAAAGTGGATGAGCCGTTCACCCTCGGCGCAGATCTCAAGCGTGAGCAATCACTGGTGGACAATCGACTGATCGCTTACTGCGAGCAACTGCGCGATGCAGATTTGGGGCGAGTCGTGACCATTGCCCGGGACACACCGCAACACGACAGCCGTCTGCGCTTGTTGTCTCATCTGTTTGAGCACCAGATTCATCATCGCGGCCAGGTCCATGCCATGCTCAGCGGCACCTCGGTCGCACCGCCTCAACTGGACGAGTTTTTCTGTGCCGGCGAGTCGGGGCTGAGAGCGGCGGACTTTGCCGAGTTGGGATGGACCGAGACGCTGATATGGGGTGTTTGAGGCAGGTTCAGGTTGTCGATGATGACGACTCGCGATACTGTCCATCGACTTCGCGGCGCGAGTGACGCGCCGGAACCACTTGATGGGATAGCGACAATGGAAATGGAATCCGCAGACATTCTTGTACTTCAGGCCAGCTATACCAACCCGGTGCATGCCGAAGCCATTGGCGTGGTGCTCAATGCCTATGCCCAAGACCCGATGGGCGGAGGGCATTCGTTGCCCGAAGATATTCTGCAGCAGTTGCCGGGGGAGCTGGCCAAGCGTCCCCACGCCTTCAGTGTATTGGCCTTTGTCGACGGTGCACCGGCGGGGCTGGTCAACTGCTTCGAAGGCTTTTCGACCTTTGCCTGCCGACCGCTGGTCAACGTTCACGACGTGTCGGTGGTGCCGCAGTTTCGTGGCCTGGGCCTGAGCCAGAAAATGCTGCAAAAAGTTGAAGACATTGCCCGCCAGCGTGGCTGCTGCAAGATCACCCTGGAAGTCCTTGAAGGTAACGCCGTCGCGCAAGCGTCTTACGGCAAGTTCGGTTTTGCCGCTGGCATGTTCGACCCGGCCCATGGCCGCATGCTGTTCTGGACCAAGAACCTTTAACCGGGGGCACTTGAGCGCTTTCGAGCAGGCATAAAAAAGGGCGTCCATCAGGACGCCCGGCTGGCTTCGATTACTTCGGTCTGTAGGATTCGGTCATTTGTGCGGTTTGATCGCTGGGGACGCGCAGTTCAATGTTTTTGACCTCAAAGCCATTTGCCTTTTGCTGCGCGAGATGCAAAGTCTCGTAGTAATACTGCATGCGTTCGGAGCCGTATTCTGCAAAGGCAGTGGCAGAGCCGAACGTCATCAGGCCAGCAACGATCAGGGTCGTATATTTCATGGGTGCCTCCCATTACGGGTTCAGGGCCTTTCGTCCATGAAGCTATGTCGCAGGGACATTATCTGCCGATTCCGTCAAATGGGAATGAGCACGCCAGAGCCGGGCGCCCGTGATTGAAAAGGGGGAGGAGGAACTGCGCGATGCGCAACAAAAAGGGGCCGGAACCGGCCCCTGAATGGAGCTACTGTTTAACGACGGCTGGAGCCACTTTAGGCTTCATCAAACTGAAGTCGATCAGCGGGCGGGCCTCACGCTCGTAAGGGTTGCCGATCATCAGTGGGCGCGGCTTGAAGCTGTCACTGACCAGGCTTTTGCTGCGGTCCAGTTCATCAGCACTCAACCCGGCCAGGTCGGCCCAGGTGTGAATCAGTTGCGAGCTGCTGTAAGGCCTGCTCAGGTCGGCGGCAAAGCTCCAGTCATGGTTTTCACGCCATTTCGGCGAAGCCCAGGCCATGAACGGAATGGTGTACATCGGCGCAGTCGGCTTGTTCTCGTTGCGCCCGAGGGTGCTGTGCCCCACGGAGTCAAACACATCTTCACCGTGGTCGGAGAGGTACAGCAGGAAGCCGTTCGGGTCGGACTTGGCGTAGTCCTTGATCAGGCTCGATACGACGAAGTCGTTGTACAACACGGCATTGTCATAGCTGTTGTAGGTCGGCACCTGATCGTCGCGCACGCCGTCCGGCACGCCTTTGCGGTCGGTGAACTTGTCGAACGTCGGCGGGTAACGGTACTGGTAGCTCATGTGCGTACCGAGCAAATGCACAACGATCAGCTTGCGCGGTGCGGCATCGGCCAGTGCCTTGTTGAACGGCTCGATGACATCGCCGTCGTACTGGGCGGCGTTCTGATTGCGGTTGTTGTTCAGGTACACCTGCTCGTCGGCCTGCTCGGAGAAGGTTGTCAGCATGGTGTTGCGCTTGGTCATGGTCTGCTGGTTGGTGATCCAGAACGTCTTGTAGCCCGCCTGTTTCATCATGCTGACCAGCGACGGCGTAGACAGGTAAAGGTCCGGGTGTTCTTCGTCGGCGAAAGTCAGCACCTGCTGCAACGCCTCGATGGTGTAAGGGCGTGGGGTGATGACGTTGTCGAAGACCGCCAGTTGATCTTTAAGCTTGTCCAGCTCCGGCGTGGTCTCGCGCGGGTAACCGTAGAGGCTCATGCGCTGACGGTTGGTGGACTCGCCGATCACCAGCACCAGGGTCGCGGGCTGGTTGGCCATCGTGTCCGTCAGGTTTTTCAACGGGGGGATCTTGCTTGCGCTGTGCAGCATGTCTTGCATGCCAGCCAGGGTTTCCAGGTAGCGGTGATAGGCCACGGCCATCTGCCAAGGCACGGCGGGCTCGATGCGGGTTTCGAACTTATCGAAACCTTCCGCGAAACTGCCGGTGCGCGCGGTCTGTTTGACCAGCGGGTAACCAACCACGGCGATCACGATCGCCGTCGCGGCAACCAGTGCCTGCCAGCGCGGCAGGACCACCGGGCGCAAGCGGGTCCACAGGAAATAAGCGAACAGCGTATGGGCAAGGAATGCAGCGACCATCCACCAGGCGAAATACTGGGTCATGTACTCGCCGGCTTCAGAGATGTTCGATTCGAACATGATGAAGATGACGCTCTGGGAAAATTCCTGTTGGTAGATAAAGAAATAACCCAGGCTGGCCATCGAACAGGCCCACAGCACGACGCCGATCACTGCCGCCATCACACGCGTCTGTTTAGGGAACAACAGCATCGGTGCAAGCCAGATGGCGCTCATCACAAAGGCTTGGCGAAACCCGGTAAAGCCCGAGGTGCCGGTCAGTTGAATGAGTAATTGAGTGATACCGGAAAAATACCAGAAGAACAGGAATAACCAGAGAAGTGCTGCCCAATCGAGACCTTTCGCAGACGTGTTGCTGCGTTTAAACAATGCCATTCAACGCTCCAGCCAGAAATCACTTCAACGTCGAACCATCCATTGCCGACGAACAGAAACCACCCGAAAACCGAGCGGCAATAAGGGGGCGGGAGTATCAATAGGTAAATGTGAAAAAATTGTGAAAAACGAGGGGCAAAACGAGGTCGGAAACAGTTCGAGACTGTTTCCGAATCACCTGAGCAGATCAGGCGTGGGGGGCGTGCTGGGTGACGGGCAGGGGGGGTGATTGGGTGCCTTGAGTCAACTGGCGCAGTTGCGCAAGTTCCTGCTTCAAGAGGTCGCGCTCTTCTTTCAACTGACGCAACTCATCACGATGGATCGTGACGTAAAGGGTTTGTGCTGGCCGTGCTGCGTGTACTGTGCCCATTGCTCACCTCGCAAATGGTTGACTCAACTGTAGAACCGCCCCCTGCAATCAGGTGCTGATCTACTATCGGCGCTGATTTTGATTTCTTTTGCCCCTCAAGGGAACTTTTTTATTTTTCATGGTCGTTGTGTCTTCGGCGCGATTACCGACGTTATCCATCAGGATCGGGCACAATGCCCGGAAACTATGTGCCAACGCTCTGGACTAACCCCATGAGTCACGTTGGGCTATACCTTTGACACACTTTATTTGTAGTAGGGAGCATCAGCACATGCAACTCGGGATCATTGGACTGGGCCGCATGGGCGGCAATATTGCGCGGCGCCTGATGCTCAATGGGCATACCACTGTCGTTTACGACCGCAATACCGCCTTCATCGACACCTTGACTGCCGAGGGCGCCAAGGGCGCCGCAGACTTGCCGGCCCTGGTGGCTGGCCTGGCCAAACCGCGTGCGGTCTGGGTCATGTTGCCGGCCGGCGCGCCGACCGAAGACACCATCGACACCCTGAGCACCTTGCTCGAAGCCGGCGACACCATCATCGACGGCGGCAACACCTTCTATAAGGACGACATCCGCCGGGCGAAAACCTTGTCGGAAAAAGGCCTGCACTACATCGACGTTGGCACTTCCGGCGGCGTCTGGGGCCTGGAACGCGGCTACTGCATGATGATCGGCGGCGATGCCGAGGTGGTTAAGCGCCTTGATCCGCTGTTCGATACCCTGGCACCTGGCATGGGTGATATCCCGCGCACCAAGGACCGCAAGTCCGATGACGATCGCGCCGAACGTGGCTACATCCACGCCGGCCCCGCAGGTGCAGGCCACTTCGTGAAGATGATCCACAACGGCATCGAGTACGGGATGATGCAGGCCTTTGCCGAAGGTTTCGATATCCTCAAAACCAAGTCCAGCACCAACCTGCCGGAAGATCAGCGCTTTGATCTGAACGTCGGCGACATCGCCGAAGTCTGGCGTCGTGGCAGCGTGGTGTCGTCCTGGCTGCTCGACCTGACGGCCGACGCGCTGGCCAGCGATCCGAAACTCGACGGTTTTTCCGGTTCCGTGGCTGACAGCGGTGAAGGTCGCTGGACCATCGAAGCCGCCATGGAGCAATCGGTGCCGGTACCGGTACTGTCGAACTCGCTGTTCTCGCGCTACCGTTCGCGTGGGCAAGGCACCTTTGGTGACAAGATTCTCTCGGCCCAGCGCTTCGGCTTCGGCGGCCATGTGGAGACTGCGAAAAAATGACCCACGCGATCCGCAAGAAATCCAAGGCAGAACCCGCACCGCCCACCACGTTATTCCTGTTCGGTGCCCACGGTGACCTGGTCAAGCGCCTGCTGATGCCGGCGTTGTACAACCTGAGTCGCGATGGTTTGCTGGGTGATGGCTTGCGGATCATCGGCGTGGATCACAACGCCATTACTGACGAAGCCTTCGCCCGCAAGCTCGAAGATTTCATTCGGAGCGAAAGGGCGGCCAAGTCGGGCAAGGGCGATCAAGCCCTTGACCCGCAGGTGTGGGCCAAGCTGGCCAAAGGCATCAGCTACGTCCAGGGCGACTTCCTGGACGACAGCACTTATCAAGCGCTGGCGGCGAAAATCGCCGCCAGCGGCACTGGCAATGCGGTGTTCTACCTGGCCACCGCGCCACGTTTCTTCAGCGAAGTGGTGCGTCGCCTCGGCGCCGCAGGCTTGCTGGTGGAAACACCCGACGCATTCAGAAGGGTGGTCATCGAAAAACCGTTCGGGTCCGATCTGCAAACCGCAGAAGCCTTGAATGCCTGCTTGCTCAAAGTGATGACGGAAAACCAGATCTACCGGATCGATCACTACCTGGGCAAGGAAACCGTACAGAACATTCTGATCAGCCGGTTTTCCAACAGCCTGTTCGAAGCGTTCTGGAACAATCATTACATCGACCACGTGCAAATAACTGCCGCCGAAACCGTCGGCGTGGAAACCCGTGGCAGTTTTTATGAACACACCGGCGCCCTGCGGGACATGGTGCCCAACCACCTGTTCCAGCTCCTGGCGATGGTGGCAATGGAACCGCCAGCGGCGTTTGGCGCTGATGCGGTACGCGGTGAAAAAGCCAAAGTCGTGGGGGCCATTCGCCCTTGGTCTACCGAAGACGCCCGAGCCAATTCGATTCGCGGTCAATACGCCACGGGCGAAGTCGATGGCAAGCCGTTGCCGGGGTATCGCCAGGAAAACAACGTGGCGCCCGACAGCAATACCGAAACCTACGTCGCGCTCAAAGTCATGATCGACAACTGGCGCTGGGTCGGCGTGCCGTTCTACCTGCGCACGGGCAAACGCATGAGCGTGCGCGACACCGAGATTGTCATCTGTTTCAAACCGGCGCCGTATGCCCAATTTCGCGACACCGAGGTCGATGAGTTGCAACCGACCTATCTGCGGATCCAGATCCAGCCCAACGAAGGCATGTGGTTCGACCTGTTGGCCAAACGACCGGGCCCGGCCTTGAACATGGCCAATATCGAGCTGGGTTTTGCCTATAAGGATTTCTTCGAAATGCAGCCGTCCACCGGCTACGAAACGCTGATCTACGACTGCCTGACGGGCGATCAGACGCTGTTCCAGCGCGCCGACAATATCGAGAATGGCTGGCGCGCCGTGCAGCCGTTCCTCGATGCCTGGCAGCAGGACGCAACGGTCCAGAGTTACGCGGCCGGTGAAGACGGCCCGGCAGCCGCCGACGAGCTGCTGGCCCGTGACGGTCGCGTTTGGCACAGCCTCGGATGAAGGGGGAAACGCAGCAGCCCATCCGTTTTCTGCTCAGTGACATGGACGGCACCTTGCTGCTGCCTGATCACACGCTCAGCCAGCGCACCATTGCGGCGGTACGTTCGCTGCGCGAGGCGGGCGTGCTGTTCAGCCTGGCCACCGGGCGCCCGCCCAAAGCGATGTTGCAGCAGATTGAAGCGTTGGGTGTCGATCTGCCGACGGCGGCGTTCAATGGCGGCACGATCGTCAATCCGGACGGGAGTTTGCTGGTTGCCCATTACTTGCCGGCGACGGCTGCGCTCACCACATTGACGCTGTTCGCCGATCTGCCGGACATCGAAGTCTGGGTGTTCAGTGGCGGCGACTGGCTGCTGAAGGATGCAAACGGCCCCATGGTTCCCCGGGAACAGCATGGCCTGGGGTATCCGCCCATAGTGGTGGAGAGTTTTGAACCTTACCTGGAGCGCATCGACAAGATTGTCGCAGCGAGCAACAACACCGGGTTGCTGATCGAACTGGAAGCGCAATTGCTGGCCAATGTCGCAGGCCAGGCCCAGGTCTCGCGCTCACAACCGGTGTATCTGGACGTGACCGCGATGCAGGCGAACAAGGGCGCGGCGCTGGCGACACTGGCCGAGCATCTCGGTGTGCCGCTGGAACAGACTGCCGCGCTGGGCGATGGTGGCAATGACCCGGCGATGTTTCATCGTGCCGGGTTGTCGATTGCCATGGGGCAGGCGGAGGAGGCCGTCAAGCGCCAGGCGGATGTGGTGACCGGGCCTAACACCGAAGACGGTGCTGCCCAGGCGATCGAGCGCTATATCCTCGCTCGCTGACTGACTCCTACAGTTTTTGTTCTGTGTTACAGCCAGAAACTAACGGCGTACCACCCAAGAACACCCATCACCACGGTGTACGGCAACGCCATCCACACCATGCAGCCGTACGACAGGCGAATCAGCGGGGCAATTGCCGAGGTCAGCAAAAACAGAAACGCGGCTTGTCCATTGGGCGTCGCCACGCTGGGCAGGTTCGTCCCGGTATTGATCGCAATGGCCAGTGTCTCGAAGTGTTCACGGCTCATGTGGCCGGAGATGAAGGCGCGTTTCACTTCGGTGATGTAAATGGTCGCCACAAACACGTTGTCACTGATGGCTGACAGCAAGCCATTGGCAATAAACAACATGCCCGGTTGCTGGTCGGCCGGCAGTGCCAGTACCCACTGGATCAGCGGTGTGAACAATTGCTGGTCGTGAATCACCGCGACCACCGCAAAAAACACCACCAGTAACGCGGTGAAGGGCATGGCGTCCTTGAAGGCGTTGCCGATACGGTGCTCGTCGGTGATGCCGGTGAAGGCCGTGATCAACACGATCACCATCAAGCCGATCAGGCCGACTTCCGCGATGTGAAACGCCAACCCTGCAATCAGGATCAACGCGGCGGCACCCTGCACCAGCAAGGCGGCACGCTGGCGCGAAGTGCGCTCGGCGTTGTCTTCGGCGGCAAAGTTGGCCAGCACCGCCCGAACGTTGTCCGGCAGCAGTGTGCCGTAGCCGAACCAGCGCAGTTTTTCCAGGAGCACGCAGGTCAACAAACCGGCGGCCAGTACCGGCAGTGAGACGGGGGCAACTTTCAAAAAGAAATCGGAGAAATGCCAGCCCATCTCATGGCCGATCAGCAGGTTCTGCGGTTCACCCACCAGTGTGCAGACACCGCCTAACGCCGTGCCGACGGCACCGTGCATCAAAAGACTGCGCAGAAAGGCACGAAACTGTTCGAGGTCGCCATGGTGAAGCGTGGGCAATTGCTGGTCATCGCTGTACTCGCTGTCCTGGCGAGGATCATTGCCCGAGGCAACGCGGTGATACACCGAATAAAACCCCACGGCCGCACTGATAATCACCGCGGTCACGGTCAATGCGTCAAGGAAGGCCGAGAGGAATGCCGAGAGAAAGCAGAACATCAACGACAACAGCGCCTTGGAGCGAACCCCCAGGAGCAAGCGCGAAAACAGAAACAGCAGCAGGTCTTTCATGAAGTAGATGCCGGCCACCATGAACATCAACAACAGGATGACCGGAAAGTTATGCACCAGTTCGTCATAAAGCGCCTGCGGCGTGGTCATTTTAAGCAGCAGGGCTTCAATCAGCAGCAACCCGCCGGGCATCAGCGGGTAACACTTGAGTGCCATGGCCAGGGTAAAGATGAACTCCAGCACCAGCAGCCAACCGGCCGCAACGGGGCCGACGGTCCACAGCACCAGTGCGTTGAGAATCAGGAAACCGAGAATGCTCGCCTTGTACCAGCGAGGTGAGTGGCCGAGAAAGTTGTGCGCGAACGCCTGGGCCATTGAACCGGACATCGGCTACTCCTTGTTTAAAGAAGCGCGCAACTTGCCGTAACAAGATGGGAATATCAAGTCCGGGAAAGGTAATGGATTACCCGAGATAGCGCACCACAACGGCCTTGTAGTTGCCATCCAGCGAATAACCGCCTACGACGATTCTTCCATCAGCTTGAACCGCTACCGACATAGCGGTATCCAGGCTGCGGCCCAGGCGGGTGCGAACCCAGCAAGTGCCTTCGGCGAAACCGGGGTCCAGCTGCCCACCCGGCAAATACCGGGCTAAAAGGAAATCGGCTTCGACGCCGCCGTTTGTGGCGCCAACTGCCAGCACTCGGCCATCTACCTGATGCCGGGCGGCGGTCCATTGGCAACCACTGTGACCGATGTTCAGTAGTTGTGGCTGGCCGCCGTTGCAGTGAACATCGGGGCGGCCATTGCTGTGTAGTTTGAAGGCCAGGCAGTGCATCGGGTCGCGGCTGCTGCCAAAGCACAGCAGGTCGCCATTTTCCATCTCGATGACCTGGTTGACCTGAGCGCCGCGCTCTTCAGCCCTGAACGCCATAAAGCCATCCACGGCGAAAGAGTCATCCAGACGACCATCGGGGAGGTAGCGCGCCAGTAAACCTTCCACAGGGAAATTAATCGATCCACCGACCATGATCCGGCCGTCTCGTTGCACCATGAGGCTACTGAGCCAGGAGTTCATCAGCAGGTGCCGGACGATGACAAAGCCGCGGCCATTGAAGGACGTATCCAATTGGCCATGGCGGGTAAGGCGTATCAACAGGCCGACATGATCGGCCAGTTCAAAATGGTGGTTGGCCAGCAGCAGAATCCCGCCGTCAGCCAGCACTTGCACGTCGCAGGCTTCGGCGCCTGGAACGCCAGGGGGAAGCCAGACATCGCGGGTGCCCAGGGACAAGTTTCCCGGCAGGCGAATGACACTGATCCCATTGTCACCAAAATGCCTGACCGGGTGACCTTGGGAATCGAACAGCGCCAAGGCTGGAAGCGTTCGGTGAGTGTCTTCATAGTGCAGCCCGGCCACCAGAATGTGTCCGTTGGCCAACAGATGCACTTTGCCCGCCATGGCTTCGAAGCCGCGCTGGAACTGCCCGATAACGCTGCCGTTATGGCCAAATGCGAGGTCCGCCGAACCGTCTTCCAGTAAACGGGCCAGGCCAAAGCAGTTACCACCTCGCAGGCCAACCGTCGCCGCCACCAGCACGCGGCCACTGGAGTCAATTTCCACGCTGTTGGCGATACTTGACGTACTCCCGGCGAAATACACCTGGGCTTTACCGCGGGCGGCGAAACTATTATCGAGATCGCCAGCCGTATACCGCGATACAGGTAGGGCAAAAGCAGTCTGGTGTGGCATGCGCGCCTCTCCTTGCGAGCTGTCCGAAACCGGGGGGCGGGAGGGCAACTGCCTGTGTGAAACATTCAATCCCTGAATGGGCAATCACACAACTGTCATAACTAACAGGCGGAGGGTCGCACTGTGCCAGAACAGTGTCTTTTCGAACCAAAGACAAGTGCGCCAAGTAATTCGAGGCGAAAAAGTTAGAGTGTTGGATGCGCTGTAACTGTTAAAACAGCCAACTAAAAGAAGGCAGGGGGGCGGACTACGTTGAAGTAGTCCGCAGAGACCCTTAGTGCGGCATAGACCATGATTGCAGCTGATAACCTTTCTCGCTCAACTCGGCGCGGGCCTGCTGCAGCAGGTGTTCGAGTTGCGCAGGGTCGGAATACTCGCTGCTAGGGATTTGGGCGCGGCTAATGTGGGTGTTGGTGCGGTCGATGACGGTGATGCTGAGTTCACCATTGCCGTCTTGTGGGGCCCAGGCCACGCATTGGAAAGGTTTAAAAGCGCGGTCGGCAATCAAAAGAGCTTCGTTGATACGGAGCGGGGCGGTCATAGGATTTTCTCTCTGTGTGCCCAATCAAGTGATCTGCCGTCGGTTGGGCTTACCGTTCGGCTGGTTACTTGTACTGATGCCCCCAACATGGGGTCAGGTCACACACAAACAAAAGAAATTTCAACTTTCTTTCATATACTCAATGCAGGGGTATTGATTTGAAAGCTGAATGAAAGGTTCAACTCGTTAGGTCACTAACCAAGTCGTTCTTATAACTGTTTAAGCAGCCTCTCTATAGTCAATCGATACAAGGGTGTGTCAAATTCTTGCTAATGTTACAGCCAAGTCCGCCAAATGACTGTTTTTACTAATATTTCCTAAAATTTGGCGCCAAGGAACAGTCATGATCGAAGCGCCTGCGTTACGACGTCTGTTAGTAGTAGACCCCTGTGACGACTGCCATCGTCTGTTACCGGGTTTGCGCTCGGTGGGGTGGGATGTTGATAGCTGTTCCCTGGAGAACGCCGCCGATAGAACCTGCGACGTCGGCTTGTTGCGATTACAGCCCTTTCATCTGGAACGTCCCGAAGCCGTCAAAGAACTGATCAGCCGCAGCGGCACCGAGTGGATCGCGGTCCTTAACCAGGAAGTCCTGCGCTTGCAGAATGTCGGGGACTTCGTGTGCGAATGGTTTTTCGACTTCCATACTTTGCCCTTTGACGTCTCTCGGGTTCAGGTCACGCTGGGGCGGGCATTCGGCATGGCGCGCCTGCGTGGGCAGGGCACGATTCACATCGATCAGCCAGAACACGAACTACTGGGCGACAGCAAACCGATTCGCGAACTTCGCAAGTTGCTGAGCAAATTGGCACCGACCGAATCACCGGTCTTGATCCGCGGTGAAAGCGGCACGGGCAAGGAATTGGTCGCGCGCACGCTGCACCGGCAGTCCCAGCGTCACAGCAAACCCTTTGTGGCGATCAACTGCGGTGCGATTCCAGAACATTTGATCCAGTCCGAGTTGTTTGGCCATGAAAAAGGCGCCTTCACCGGCGCTCACCAGCGCAAGGTCGGGCGGATAGAAGCCGCGAACGGCGGCACATTATTCCTTGATGAAATCGGCGATTTACCGCTGGAACTGCAAGCCAATCTGTTGCGTTTCCTACAGGAAAAACACATCGAACGCGTAGGTGGGAGTCAGCCGATTCCGGTGGATGTGCGGGTTTTGGCGGCGACGCACGTCGACCTTGAGGCCGCCATTGAGAAGAAGCGTTTTCGTGAAGATTTATATTACCGCCTGAACGTCCTGCAAGTGGTGACGGCACCTCTGCGTGAACGTCACGGCGACCTGTCGATGCTGGCCAACCACTTCTCCCATTTCTACAGCCACGAAACCGGCCGACGGCCTCGCAGTTTCAGCGAAGACGCACTGATTGCCATGGGCAAACATGATTGGCCGGGCAATGTCCGTGAACTGGCCAATCGGGTGCGGCGCGGGTTGGTGCTCGCCGAGGGGCGGCAGATCGAAGCGCGAGACTTGGGGTTGATCAGCCAGCAAGCCTTTGCCACCCCCATGGGCACCCTCGAAGACTACAAGACCCGTGCCGAGCGCCAGGCACTGTGCGATGTACTCAATCGGCACAGTGACAACCTGAGCGTTGCCGCCAGGGTCCTGGGCGTTTCCAGACCGACTTTCTACCGATTGCTGCACAAGCACCAGATCCGCTAGGGCGCGGTGAAACGAAAAGGCCCGCTGCGATTGACGTCGCAGCGGGCCTTTTCCTTGGGCTTGAAACAGTTAGAAGTAGTAAGGGAATTTCAGGCTGAACTGGAAGTCCGGGGCATCGTCCGTCATGCCCATGGACAGGTTGGGTACGATGGTCAGGTTGTCGGTAGCAGCAATGGTCATGCCGATGTTGAAATAACCGGCGTTGGCATCGCTGGCGACCACGGATTCCCAGTCACCCCCATCCTGTTTCAGCTTGCTTCTGCGCTGCACCAGGTCGGACACCGAGAACGACATACTCATCTTTTCGTTCAGCGCGAACGCAATACCAGCGCCGATCTGGAAGCTGTCGCCGATTTGTACTTTGCCTGGCGTTTTCTGGTTGACGGTAGCGCTGATGTCGTCGAAGGATTCTTCGAAGTTGTGGGTGTAAGACAAGCTGCCGAACAACACCGCCGGATCGAAGGTTTTGACCAGCGAAATACCCGGGGTGACCGACCAGACGCCGTTACCGGTTGGCAGGGTGTCAGGCACGAACAGGTTGGTGTTGGCATCGGTCTGACGCAGCTTGATCCCGAACGGGTCCTTGCCGGTCGGCGCCTTGACCCGCAAGGTGACAACGGCATCCGGGGTATTCACCGATTCGTCCAGGAACTTGTAGGCGATCCCGAAGTTCACGTCGCCAATCGTCGGGTCTCTGGTGACCGTGTCTTCGGTTGTAACGTTGGCCGCGCCCTGGTTGCCGCCGCCGGACTGATAAGTCGACTCGCGGTAAATCACCGGCACGTTCAGGTCGAACTGCCAGCGGTTGTTGTAGTTGTAGCGACCGGTGAGATCGAGCGTCCAGGTATCGGCCTTGATCCGGTCGAGGTTGATGTTGCCCAGGAAGATCGAGTCCAGTGCCAGGAAACCGTTGAGGATCAGCTGGCGGGTGTCGTATCGGGAGTAAGTGATCCCGGTCTCGACGCTGAATTTGCCGCCGCCAAAGAACCCGCTGGCTTCGTCATACAGGTTGGACACACTCTGTGCCGGTTGTGAATCATCGGCCAGCGACTGGCCATAAGAACTGCCGCTGCCCCCGGCTGCGCCCCCCGATGCTGCTGCTGCGCCAGTCCCTGCGGCTACCGCGTTCCCTCTCATGTCGGCTGGCGACTTGGCCAGGCGTTTCGGTGGGGGCGCTGCGGGTTGATCCTCTACCTGGCGGACCCGTTGTTCGAGCACCGCCAGGGCTTTTTGTTGTACTTCGTATCGTTGCTTTAGCTCCAGAAGTTCCTGCTTCAAGGCCTCTACATCCGAGTTGGGTGCCGCATGAAGCACGGCGGCCGGAAATAGAGCACTCAGACAAACTACTGCACGCAGTGATACTGATCGATACATGAATAAGCCGTCCCTTTAAACCCAATGATCGAGACTGAGCGTAGTTCAATATCCCAAGGTACGGAGGGCGTTAAGTTGGGTCAGGTTGCAGTCCAATGCGCCAGCACTCGGGCCATTATTATTGAGTACTACGTTGAGCTGGGTAAGGTTGTTAACCATGTTGCTGTTGCCCATCAGCCGGGTGTTTTGGAGCAATCCGCCCTGGGCCACTTGTTGCAACGCGTTGCCTTGATTGTTGTTGGCAGTAATTGCCATTTGAACGCCACCCCCAGTGGCAGTCACTGCCACGCTACCGGCGGCGTTGCTGCCGCTGATCGTTTGCCCTGCCAGCAAAGCCTGGCCCTGCCCCGGTACAAGCGCCGGTGCCTGGTTAGCTTCCTTCACATCGATCGAAACGTTGTTGTAAGCGGTGTTGCTATCGCCAGCTGCACGCACGCTTTGGGTAATGCCCTGGCTGGTGGACAGTCCAGCGCCGCCGACTACATTGCCGGTGCCTTGTTCAGGTGTACCGCCAGGACCGGAATTGCCTGATTGTTTGATGGTTGATACATAGAATTCGGGTTTGATCGTTGCCGCCTGGATCTGCATGGACGTCGCCGCCCCGATGACGTCACCACTGGCATTGCGCCAGGTACTGCTCATTACAACGCCGAAGCTGATAATACGGCCCGGCATCACATAACGACCGCGCAACTGGGCGAGTTCCTGATCCTTTACTTCGATTGGCTTGAATCCATTGGCATAGCCTGATGCGCTCGCTGCCAGACACACAGCGGCCAGCCAGTATGAGGTTTTCATCTGCTGCTCCCGGAGCATCCTGCTCCAATATCATCATTTGGCGATTAAAAGAAGTCGCTCTGTATGAAACCAAAATCCATCAACTCAGCATCTCTGACAGGGTTGAAGGTATCCAGCTTGTTCTTGGCTGTCAGCGGTACCGGTGGACTGCGTAATGCATTGGTTTTGTCGTAACCGGGACCTACGATAGCGAAGACTATGCCGTTCCAACCTTTGACAAAGTCATCATGGGAGTAGCGTTTGTGTCCGAGTACCGGGTCTCCGATGTAGACCCACTGCTTGTCCGCACGCTGCATCACCACGAAATGCTTGTAGCCGCGAATTTCCATCAGTACCACCACCGGAATCGTTACTGAATCCAGCTTTTCAGGTGGGATCTTGTAGCCCCTGGCGCGCATGCCGATGCTTTCTATGTAGCGCTTCATGTCCAGCATGGAGAAACCTTGAGTACGAACAAGGTTCTGGTCAGCGTTGACCAGCATGCCTTTGATGATGTGCTCCTCATCGACGTCGAGCCAATAAGCCTGGCGTAACACCGTGGCCAGTGCGGCGGCGCCGCAGCTGAAATCGGTTTTCTGTTCGACGATGTCGGCAAACTTGCGCTCACGCAAACTCTGTACCTGCTTATAGACCAGCACGCCGCCAGGCAGGGCGGCTACTGGCATCTGTGCAGCCTGAGTCAGGCCAGACAGGCAGAGTAGGGCGAAAAGGGCAGTCTTGCGCATGATCGATTACGCCTTTTGGGACTGTGGAAAAGCCCCGTTTCCGGGGCTTTCATTGCGATCGCGATTACAGGCAGGCTTTGCAACCTGCGGCGATGGACAGCGAGTTGCTTTGTTGGTTGCCGTTACCGGCTGATACGTTGGCTCCGCCATTACCGGAGAAGTTGTTCATCGAGTTAGTCATGCTTGCATTGTTGGTCACAGGGTTTTTCCAGCCATCAGGGGTCAGCACTTGTTGAGTGGTCACACCGGCCAGATCGAAGGTGCCGACTGCAGTGAAGTCAGATTTGACTGTGCCACCGTCGTGGTCTCCATGACCGCCTTTGTTGTCATTACCATAGCCGTGGCCATGATCATCGTCAGCTGGTTTGGACACTGCTTTGCCTGAAGCATAGAACTTGCCATGAGCAGAGAAGGTGCCTTTGAGCTCGTCTTTTTTGAAGGTCTCAGTGCCATAGTTAGACACGGACAGGCCAGTCGAGGTTTGGTTGGCTTCGGCTGCTGCTGCGGCTACACGACCGCCGGATACAGCAATGGCCAGGTTGTTTTTCTGTTGGTTGAAATCGCCAGCCGTCACGTTGATGCCAATGTTGCCTGAGCCACTATTGCCTGCGTTGTTCAGGTTTGCGTTGTTGGTATTAGAGTAGTTGAGAACGGTGTTGCCGGTGTTGTTTTGAGTCGCGCTGGAAATAGCGACTGCGGAGCCGAAGATAAAGCTTTCGTCAGCAGTGGCCAAAGCGGCGGCGTTGTCTTGTTGGTTGCCGTCACCGGCTGCAACGTTGGCGCCCATGTTGCCGTTGGAGTTATTCAACGAGCTGTCAGCTCTAGCGTCGTTTTTGGTGCCTTGGTTCAATACCCCGTTGTCACTGCTGTCCTGTTGGTCCATCACAGTGGCGCCGGCACCGGCAGAGATTGAAAGCATTTCTTCAAAAGTAGGGTGTTTAGGCTGATGGTTGTTATGCCCGTTGCCGTGACCGTTGCCATGACCGTGATCATCATCACGACCGCCTGCTTGTGCTGCGATTGCCATCACTGCTGCGAGAGCGAAAACCAGTGGTTTTAAGGCCATTGTAGGTTTCATGGTGTTTCTCCGTGCTTATTAGTTGGTTAAGTGTTGGTACTTTCTAATCGCACTGCGTTTGGGTCAGTCAGCGACCCGGATGCTGAGGGTGTTAGCCATTCGGTTCCCCACCCCAGCACTCTGGTTCACCTGGATAATCCCCCGGCTGCCGGTGAAGGCCTGGTCGCTGGTAACGACCTGGCGACTGCCGGTTTGGGGTCCAGTTGCTCCTGAGTTTGGTAACAACGCCACGTTCTGTTGGGAAAGGGCGCTATCGTCGACGCTCTGCGGTGCAGCACTGATGCTGACGCGCATTGCGTTGGCCATTTGGTTGTTGGCCCCGGCGCTCTGGTTAACGCCCAGTACACCGTTGCCATTACTGAAAGAGGTGCCACCGATCGTGGAAGTAGCGTTCATCGAAGGGTTGGCGGGGGTATCGATTTTCTGGTTGATGTGGGTGGACGCGCCGGCATTGGTGCCGATGGCGATAGCCCGGGTGTTGGTTTGTTGCAACTGATCCCCGGCCGCCTGGTTGACGTTGAAGTTGCCTTTGTACTGGACGCCGGAATCCTGGATGTTGGCGTTGTTCATGCTGGCGACGCCGGAGTCGGCCATGGCGCTTGCGCTGGCGAACAGGGCGAGGAAAATGAGGCTGCGATTCATGTCATTGACCTCCGGCCATTCTGGTCAGTGGGGCCAGGCCGGAACTCATGGCCCGGTTGATGGTTCCGGAAATCGCGGCACCGCTACCACCACCGTGGCCGGCGCTCATGCCTGGCATGCCGTTGGGATTGGTCACGACGTTGAGGCCTGGCATGCTGCCACCGTTTGTGTTCGGGTTGACGTTGCCGCTGATGGTCGAACCGCTGGCCACACTGGCGAATTCACCGTCGCTCAATTCAGTGTTGGTCATGGTTGTATTGATGCGTTGTGAAGGGTTGGCGTTGACTGTGGTCGGATAGGGGTCTTTGCCCCCGTTCCGGCCAATAGGAATAGGCTGAACATCGCGTTTGAGAGTAATGACGCCATTGCCATCGGCCTGAGCATTCAGGCTGAGTACCGAACCGGCGGCACATCCGATCAGCAGCAGGTATGAAATACCTTTTGAAATGCCTTTGTTGAAAGTCCCCACGGCAGCAATTCCTTCTTTTGTGGGCTGGCCCTAGTCAGCGTTGGGAAGGAGAGAGCGAAAGCTGTGCCGCTTTTGAATTGTTGTGTTAATTCAATGGGTTAGGCTTTTGTGAAAAGTGCGCGATACGCTCAATGTTTCATGCGTGAGACAACCGGGGCGAGGTTTTACTGACTAATCCCGACGCAAAGCTCTAGCACGGGGGTTTGCGCTGATGTGTTTCAACGGTTTAACAAGCGCCATGACAAGATGATGAAGAGCGCTGAAACAGCCTGTTTGCGGGCAGATGAGTGTTTCAGGAGTGGACACTTTCCCCCCAAAACAGGGGGGATCACTGGGGAAATCGCCCCAATGAAGGCTCAGCAATCCAGCAGATGGCTCACCGCTTCAATCGCCTGAAACCGCCGTTGTGTCCAGCTTCCCTGAATAATCTGAAACGGCTTGCGGTGTTGTTCGAGCCAGGTCTGGGTCGACGTGAAAAATGCCAGGCGCTCACTCAGTTCGGGCTGACAACGCTGGCCGTCGTCCGTCCAATCGACCTGCTCCGGTGACAGCAGCAGGTGCAGATCGTAATGGCGGGCCAGCAACGCGGGCTCAAGCCATGCAGGGCAGTCGCCAAACAAGGTGTTGCTCCAAAGGATATTGCTCAGCAAATGGGTGTCGAGAATCAAAAGTCGAGGCTGTCGGGAACGTGCTTCATCTTCCCATTGCAACTGGCCACGGGCGATCTCAGCAATATCGCCCAGGCAGGTGTCGCGGGGATTTTGTTCGATGAACCAACGCACGAATTCATCGACTCGCACGCCGCCAAAATGCCCTTGTAACTCGGCCGCCAGCCAGCTCTTGCCGCTGGATTCGGGCCCCGTCAGCACCAGCACCTTCACGTGCGTAGCGCCGGCTCGGCCCGCCATTCACGCCAGCCTTGCACTGCCAGCAGCAGGAACAGTGCATAGAGGGCACATGTGATGTACATGCCTTTGTAGATAAACAGCCCGACGAAAACCACATCGACGGCAATCCACAGTGGCCAGCATTGCACGCGTTTTTGCGCCATCCACATCTGTGCAACCAGACTGAAGCCGGTCAGTGCGGCGTCGAGCCAAGGCTGGGCGGCATCGGTCCAGTGCGCCATGGCGGCGCCCAACAGCGCACTGCCCAGCGCGCCGACCGCAAGGCCAAGGGCTACCGACTTGCCATCGAGGCGACTGACCTGCCGACCGGTTTTCGCCTCGCCTGCGCGGGTCCATTGCCACCAGCCATAGAGTTGCAGCGCGGCGTAGATCACTTGCAGGAGCATGTCCGAATACAGCTTTACCTCAAAAAAGATCCAGCTATAAAGCAGCACCATGACCAGACCGATCGGCCAGCACCAGGGGTTCTGTTTGACGGTCAGCCAGACGGCGATTACACCGAGGGCAGCGGCAAACAGTTCAAGCCCGGACATGGAGGTTCCTTGGGAAAGCGAAGTGGGGGCGGATTGTACCGGCAGCCGCCGCCAAGTAGAACCAGCGCTGTAGCAGCTGTCGAGCAGCGCGAGGCTGCGTCCGGGGCCCCAGGACGTGTCAGGACAGCCGCGTTCGCAGGTTTACGACGACTTCGTCGCCGCGCGCAGCCTCGCGCTGCTCGACAGTTGCTACAGGGGGGTTACACGCGAAATTGCTTGAGCAACCCGTTCAACTGTTCGCTCAGGTCTTTCAATCGCACACTGGCCACGTTCGATTGTTGCGCCGCCAGCGCGGTGCTGTGGGACAACTGTGCAGCCTGGGTCACGTTCTGATTGATGTCCTCCACCACATGGGCTTGCTGCAACGTCGCACTGGCGATCGATGCGTTCAACCCGTTGAGGTTACGTAATGCCTGGCCGATTGCCGTTAAACTCGCACCGGCCAGCCCGGCCTGTTCAATGGTCAGTTGCGATGCCCGGCTACTGTCGCCGATAACCTTGACCGCCGCTTCCGAGTGGTTTTGCAGGCGCTCGATCATCGACTGGATCTCCGCTGTCGACTTCTGCGTGCGCTGGGCCAGCAGGCGCACTTCATCGGCCACCACCGCAAAACCACGCCCCTGTTCACCGGCCCGCGCGGCCTCGATGGCAGCGTTGAGGGCGAGCAGGTTGGTTTGCTCGGCGATGGAACGGATCACCTCCAGGACGCTGCCGATCTGCGTGCTTTCTGTGGCCAGGGTACGAATCACTTCCACGGCTTGATCGATGGTGCCGGACAGTTTGTCGATCTGCTGCAAGCTTCCGTCAATGTTGATCTGTCCCTGCTGCGCCTGAGACTCGGCATCGCGCATTTCGCTGGCCGCATGCTCGGCGTTCTTGGCCACATCCTGTACGCCGTAGGTCACTTCATTGATCGCTGTGGCCACCAGTTCCATTTGCTGTGATTGCTGCTGACTGCGCTGCTGGGCCTGGGTGGCGTCATTGCCCAAGTCACTGGACGATTGCCCCAGGTCACTGGCGGACACCTGCAATTGGGTAATGACCTGGCGCAACTTGCTGGTAAAGGCATTGAAGTGTCGCGCCAGTTGCGCCACCTCGTCGTTGCCATGGGTTTCTAGGCTGCGGGTCAGGTCACTTTCCCCGCTGGCGATATTGGCCATGGCATTCACCGTTTCCTGGAGCGGACGCACGATACTGCGCGCAATCAGCATGACCAGCAGGGCCATCACCAGGGCAATCACCACGCCGAGGGACGTCGCCTTCCAGACCTGGCCATAAAACTCGGCCTGCATGTCATCGATGTACACGCCCGACCCAATCACCCAGCCCCAGGGTTCGAAGAGTTTGACGTAGGAGGTTTTTTCCACCGGTGCGCTGGCACCAGGTTTCGGCCAGCGGTAATTGACCACGCCGGCGCCCTTGGCCTTGGCCACGGCGACCATTTCGTTAAACACCGCGAATCCGTCCGGGTCGCGGATGGCCGACAGGTTCTGACCGTCGAGTTTGGGGTTGGCCGGGTGCATGATCATCACCGGCGTCAGGTCGTTGATCCAGAAGTAGTCATTCTGGTCATAGCGCAACCCGCGAACCGCCATCAGCGCCTGCTTCTGCGCGGCATCGCGGGTGAGGGTGCCCGCAGTCTCCAGGTCATGGTAGTAATTCAGAATGCCGCTGGCGGTCTGCACGACGTGCTGGGTTTTCTGGGCCTTGGCCTGATAAAGGTCGTCGTGAATCTGCTTGAGCATCAGCATGCCCAATGTCAGTAGCATCACCACCGACACGATCAAGATGAGCCACAAGCGCCGGCTGATCGACACACTGCGTAAGCTGTTCATAACGCTGTCACTCCGATTTTCTTTTTCTTGTAATAAACGATTGCCAGCATCCAAGCACGCTTTGCCGTTCGGGCATATGCGACCCAAGTCCTATTCCGCGGCAGCGTTATAAAGGCATGTCTGCTAGGATTTCGGCCCCGCGCGGAAAAACCTGAATCCTTGCAGCTTTTCACGGAATTTTTACGGTTTCGTCTGGATCCTGTGCGCGCGGAACTTCAACTACGCTCAGCGCAATGAACGTTTTAAGAAAACTAACGGGGCATGCCTGGGGGCATCGCTTCTTGGGGGATTGATGGATCTTTGGACCGCCTTTCAGGCATTGATACTTGGCGTAGTAGAAGGGCTGACGGAGTTTCTGCCCATTTCCAGTACCGGGCACCAAATCATCGTGGCCGACTTGCTCGACTTCGGTGGTGAACGTGCTATCGCGTTCAACATCATTATTCAATTGGGCGCGATCCTGGCGGTGGTGTGGGAATTTCGCCGCAAGATTCTCGATGTGGTCACGGGGTTGCCGACCCAACCGAGCGCTCGCCGATTCACGGCCAATCTGCTGATCGCATTCATGCCAGCCGTGGTGTTGGGGGTGATTTTCTCCGACTTGATTCACCACTACCTGTTCAACCCGATTACTGTCGCCACCGCGCTGGTTGTGGGCGGGATCATCATGTTGTGGGCCGAGAAGCGCCAACACGAAGTGCACGCCGAAACCGTTGACGAGATTACTTGGCAAGATGCGTTGAAAGTCGGTTTCGCTCAGTGCCTGGCAATGATTCCAGGTACATCGCGTTCCGGGTCGACCATCATCGGCGGGTTGCTGTTTGGCCTGTCGCGCAAGACCGCTACCGAGTTCTCGTTTTTCCTGGCGATGCCGACCATGGTCGCTGCGGCGGTGTACTCGGGCTTCAAATACCGTCACCTGTTCGTGCCAGCGGATTTCCCGGTGTTCGCGATTGGTTTCGTCACTGCGTTCATCTTCGCCATGATCGCGGTCCGTGGCTTGCTCAAGTTCATCGCCAGCCACAGCTACGCGGCGTTCGCCTGGTATCGCATCGTGTTCGGCCTGATCATTCTGGCCACTTGGCAATTTGGTTGGGTCGACTGGTCCGCGGCCAAGCCATGAGTGACGCCGGCACGCGCCACAACCCCGGGCGCAGGTCCGGGGGCGAGCACATTCAGCATCTACGACTCAAGCTGCTGGTTTTTGCAGCGCTGTGCGCGTTGCCGTTGGCAGGGTCGGTTTTGCTCTGGCTGCGCGGGGTGTCATTGATTCCGCTGGCGGCGTATGGGGGCGTCAGTGTGCTGGCGTTTTTCCTGTACTGGAGTGACAAGCGCAAGGCCCGCGCCGATACCTGGCGCACGCCGGAAAACGTCTTGCATGCGGTCGAACTGGCCGGCGGCTGGCCTGGCGCGTTGCTGGCTCAGCAAGTGTTCCGGCACAAGACTCGCAAAGTCTCGTTTCAGCTGTTGTTCTGGCTGATTGTGCTGTTGCATCAGGTGTTCTGGATCGATCAGCTGTTCCTCGGCGCCCACCTGTTGGCACTGTTTTAAAGCAGCAATCCAACCTGGGTACGCTTGGGCAACTTGCTCACCACCAGTTGGTGGGAACGTTGCAACAAGCCTTGCAGCTCTTCGGCGCCCAGCGGGTAGGGCGTTTGCATGATGATCCACTGGGCTCTCGCCAGATAGGGAGCTGGGTGGATGCCCGGTCGGTCGCAATGCCCCAGAAACAGGTCCTTGTCGACTTTGAAGGCCAGCGATGCGCCACGCAGGTTCTGCAAGGCGAACATCTTGTTTCCTGCAATCGAAAACACCCGCACACCTCCCCATTTATAGTCCTCCCGCGCACCCGGTAGCGCGAGGCAGAACTGCGCGACATCCTGTTCGCTCATACGTCCAGCCTTCATATCAGTCGGTCCCCACAGGCATTGAATGATTCGATCAAATGGTCGAGCCAGGCGCGAACCGCCGGCATCACCCCGCGCCGATGAGGGTAGACCGCTTGTAGCCAGCCGCCAGGCAATGACCAGTCGGGCAGCAATTGGACTAGCGAACCGGCTTCCAGCTCTTGCTCGCAATACATCATGGGCAACAGGGTAAAGCCCTGGCCGGCGAGGGTGCAGGCCTTGCGCACAATGAAGTCATCGATACCCAATCGCGCTTCCAGGCTCAGCTCGACGCTTTTTCCCTGGAGATCGAGCAGGCGAATATGCACCATGCGGTCGGCTTCGAGGGCGCCCAGCACCGGCAGGTTTCTGAGGTCTTCGGGCTGGTTGATTTCACGTCCGTGCAAAAAATCCGGGGTGGCGACCATGGCCATTTGCGCCTGGCGCAGGCGACGGGTCACCAGCAACGGATCTTCGTCGCCCAGTTCACGCACGCGCAAGGCGACATCGACGCCTTCAGTCACCAGGTCGACCCGGCGATTGAGCAACATGACTTCCAGTTGTACCTGCGGGTATTTGTCCAGAAATCGGGCAATGACCGTCGGCAGCATTTCATGCGCCAGGCCGACGGGACAGGACACCCGCAACCGCCCGCGCGGTTCGCTGGACATGCTGGCGACCGCTTCATCGGCCATTTCGGCTTCCAGCAGCATCGCCTGACAGTGGCGCAAGTAACGCTCGCCCACCGCCGTCAGCTTGAGTTGCCGAGTGGTGCGTTGCAGCAGGCGCGCGCCCAGGCGTTCTTCCAGCTCGGCAATCCGGCGCGACAAGCGGGATTTGGGAATCCCGAGCACGCGACCTGCCGCCGCGAAGCCGCCGGCTTCAACCACCTTGGCAAAATAGTAGAGATCATTGAGATCTTGCATGACAGTTGCTCGACTGTTCTATCAGTGGGACGAACTATCGCATTGTTGCAGTCTAATCAGCTATTGGTTTCGCCTGTAGGATTCTCTCCATCAGATCGCCCCGTGGCGATCCTCACCTGGAGATCCCACATGAAACTGTTGCATATCGATTCGAGCATTCTTGGTGACAACTCGGCTTCCCGTCTGCTGAGCAGCGAAGTCGTTAAAGCCTGGCAAGCTGCAGAGCCAAACGCCGTGGTTACCTACCGCGACCTGGCCGCTGATGCCATCAGCCATTTCTCCGCCACGACCCTGGTCGCCGCCGGTACTACCGCTGAACTGCGCAACGCCGCGCAACAGCACGAAGCCGAGCTGAGCGCCAAGACCCTGGCCGAATTCCTCGCCGCAGATGCCGTCGTGATCGCCGCGCCGATGTACAACTTCACCGTTCCGACCCAACTCAAGGCCTGGATCGATCGCATCGCCGTTGCCGGTCAGACCTTCCGCTACACCGAAGCCGGCCCTGAAGGCCTGTGCGGTGGCAAGAAAGTCGTGATCGTTTCCACTTCCGGTGGCATGCATGCCGGTCAGGCCACGGGTGTGGCTCACGAAGAGTATTTGAAAGTGCTGTTCGGCTTCATCGGCATCACCGACATCGAGTTCGTCCGCGCCCACGGCCTGGCCTACGGTGACGAAGTTCGCACCAAAGCCATGAGCGATGCTCAAGCGCAAATCAGCGAGCAATTGTTCGCCGCCGCGTAAGGCTTGCGTAAAGGCAGCAAACTGCTAGGGCAATACCCCAAAAAACTCTGTATTCTGGCCACGCAAGTGCCAGATACGGAGTTTTTTGTTTCTGGCCGTTTCAGGTTGTGGCCCAGGTTATGCAGTAACGGGTTAACGTTCCCGTTCTGCAATGACCTTGTTGGCCGCAAATGCTGGTACAAGGCCGCTGCCTCGATGATCCGAGGAGAACGGGCTTTCCGGTCAAGTAACAAAATGGTGGGGCATCCTTATGGTGCGTCTTTGTGCAACGTTACTGTTTTGCCTGCTCAGCAGCCTGAATTCAGTGCACGCCGCGCCTGCGCCACATCCTCACTGGAGCGTCGGCTTCCATGAGATGAGTTTTCTCGACCCCCTCGATTTGCAACCGATGCACGCCATCGCGTTCTATCCCTCCAGTGACAGGGAGCACACCAGTAAAATCGAGGGTTACACCGTCGAAGCCGGCGAAGACAGCGCTGTTGCCATCGGGCGCTTCCCGATGCTGATGCTGTCCCACGGCAACACCGGAACCCCGCTGGCCCTGCACGACCTCGCCACCTCGCTGGCGCGCAAAGGCTTTGTGGTGGTCGCGGTGATCCATCCTGGCGACAACTCCAAAGACCACAGCCGCCTCGGTACGCTGAGTAACCTTTACGGCCGACCCATCCAGATTTCCGAAGCCATCACCGCTACCTTGGGTGATCGCATGCTCGCGCCATTCGTCAATGCCAATCAGGTCGGGGTGATTGGCTATTCGGCGGGCGGTGAGACGGCGTTGATCCTGTCCGGTGCCACGCCTGACCTGGATCGTCTGCGTCGGTATTGCGAGGAACGCCCGGACGACCGCGATGCCTGCAACACCAAGGGTGAATTGATCGTCGACCGCGATGACCTTCAACCCGTGGCCGACCCGCGCGTGCATGCGTTGCTATTGATGGCGCCGCTGAGCTTGAAGTTCGGCCGTCACACCCTGGCCGATGTGCATGTGCCGGTGCTGCTTTACAGCGGCGACGGCGACAAACTGGTCGCGTTCGACAAGAACGCAGCGGCGCTTGCGCGCAAGTTGCCGATTGCCCCCGACTTCAAGTTGTTGGCCGGCGCGGGGCATTTCGTGTTCATGGCCCCGTGCAACGAAGAGCAGATCATTGCCATGCCAGCACTGTGTACCGACGCCGATGGGGTCGACCGCGAAGGCATCCATCGCGACATGATTTCCGAAGCCGGGCGTTTCTTCTCCCGCACCCTGGGCATCGCAACCCGCGCAGGTCTGCAAACCGCGGATCAGTGAACACCGCAACCCCTGTAGCAGCTGGCGAAGCCTGCGTCCGGCTGCGCAGCAGTCGTAAAATCAGCCGCTAAGGTGTTTCAGGTAGACCGCGCTGTCAGGGTTTGCGACTGCTACGCAGCCGGACGCAGGCTTCGCCAGCTGCTACAGGATTGAGTGTTGGCTAGGCCATTGCACGGCGTTTGAGTAGCAGCGTTAGACCCAACCCGGTTACCGACAACAACGCCGCGCTAAAGAATATCCACGTATACCCTAGGTTCAACGCCACCGCGCCCATCAGTGGCCCGGCAATCGCCAGTGCCAAATCAAAAAACACCGCGTAAGCACTCAGGCCCGCGCCGCGACTGGAATTGGGGACTTGCTTGATCGCCTCGACGCCGAGCGCCGGGTAAACCAGCGACAAGCCAAAACCGGTCAGGCCCGCGCCGATCAGCGCATAACCCGTCGAAGGCGCCAGCCACAGCAGCACCAGGCCCACGGTTTCAATGCACATGCAGGCAATGGCCGAAGTGAATCCACCGAACCGGCTGATGCTGGAGATGAACAACAGACGCGCCAGAATAAAGCAGACGCCGAATACGGTCAGGCAATACGCGGCACCGGCCCAACCACGGCTGACGTAGTACAAGGTAATAAAAGTGGTGAGCGTGCCATAACCGATGGACGCCAGGCTCAGGCTTGCACCAAACGGCGCAATGCGCCCGAACACCGCCCAAAAGGGCAGCCGCTCACCGCGAACCACCGGCACCGACGGTTTGTTGCGGATCAGCAGCAACGCGCCCAGCGCCAGCAGCGACAGTGCGATCCCCAGACTGGCGAAACCATAGTCGGCGACCATCACCACACCCAGTGGCGCACCGATGGCAATGGCGCCGTACGACGCGATGCCGTTCCAGGAAATGGAACGGGCGGTGTGCTCCGCGCCGACCTGGCCCATGCACCAACTGATAGTGCCGACGCCGATCAAGCCTTGGGCGATCCCGAGCAGCAAACGGCCGGCAATCAGGATCAACAGACTCACCAGCGGCATGCTCTGCAGCAACGTCGAAATCAGCGTCAACACGCCGCTCAGCACTATCCCGGACAACCCGTAAACAATCGCGCGTTTGGTGCCGATACTGTCCGACATGCGCCCGGCCATGGGCCGGCTGAGCAAGGTGGCCAGGTACTGCGAGCCAATGGTCAGCCCCGCGATGATCGCGCTGAAACCTAGTTGTTCATGGACATACCCCGGCAACACCGCAATCGGCAGACCGATGCAGAGGAAGGCAATAAAGGTATAAAAAACGATAGAGACGATCTGCAGGGTGATCGTCAGGGAGCTTTGCGGGGGCAACTGCTGCGCAGACATGAGGGCTCGTTCGCGGGCGGCGGTGGGAGAGCTGCATCATGGCGTGGGCTTGAAATAAAAGAAAGCAGGCTAACTATTTTTTGTTGTGGCGATGATCGTTCCCACGCTCTGCGTGGGAATGCCTCAACGGACGCTCCACGTTCGGTTCCGGAAGGGACGCGGAGCATCCCGGGCTGCATTCCCACGCGGAGCGTGGGAACAATCGATGAAATGCAAAAAGCCCCGTCACAAGGACAGGGCTTTCAGTTGAAGCAGGGCAGCTATTTAGAACACTACACCCTGGCTGCGCAGGTAATCGTCATAGGTGCCGCTGAAATCGATCACGCCGCTAGGGCTGAGTTCGATAATGCGGGTGGCCAACGACGATACGAACTCACGGTCGTGGCTGACGAAGATCAGCGTGCCCGGGTAGTTTTCCAGCGCCAGGTTCAGCGCCTCGATGGATTCCATGTCCAAGTGGTTGGTCGGTTCGTCCATGATCAGCACGTTCGGCTTTTGCAGGATCAGTTTGCCGAACAGCATGCGGCCTTGCTCACCACCGGAAATGACCTTGACCGACTTGAGGATCTCGTCGTTGGAGAACAGCATGCGCCCCAGGGTGCCGCGAACGATTTGCTCGCCGCCCTGAGTCCACTGGCCCATCCAGTCGAACAGGTTACAGTCGTCTTCGAAGTCGTGTGCGTGGTCCTGGGCGTAGTAGCCCAGCTCGGCGGCGTCGGTCCATTTCACGGTGCCGGCATCCGGGGTCAGTTCGTTGACCAGGGTGCGCAGCAGGGTGGTTTTACCGATACCGTTCGGGCCGATGATCGCCACGCGCTCGCCCGCTTCAACCTGGAAGCTGAAGTCCTTGAACAGGGTCTTGCCGTCGAAGCCTTTGGCCATGCGCTCGACGATGACCGCCTGACGGTGCAGCTTCTTGGTTTGTTCGAAACGGATGAACGGGCTCACACGGCTCGAAGGCTTGACCTCGGCCAGCTGGATCTTGTCGATTGCCTTGGCGCGGGAGGTGGCCTGCTTGGCTTTCGAGGCGTTGGCCGAGAAGCGGCTGACGAACGATTGCAGTTCCGAGATCTGCGCCTTCTTCTTGGCATTGTCCGACAGCAGTTGCTCGCGGGACTGGGTCGCTACGGTCATGTACTCGTCGTAGTTGCCCGGGAACAGACGCAGCTCGCCGTAATCCAGGTCAGCCATGTGGGTGCACACGCTGTTCAGGAAGTGACGGTCGTGAGAGATGATGATCATCAGGCTGGAGCGCTGGGTCAGAATGTTTTCCAGCCAGCGGATGGTATTGATGTCCAGGTGGTTGGTCGGTTCGTCGAGCAACAGCACTTCAGGATCGGAGAACAGCGCCTGAGCCAGCAATACACGCAGTTTCCAGCCTGGGGAAACCTCGCTCATCGGGCCAAAGTGTTGCTCGATGCCGATACCCAGGCCCAGCAACAGCTCGCCGGCACGGGATTCGGCGGTGTATCCGTCCATTTCGGCGAATTCGGTTTCCAGCTCGGCCACGGCCATGCCGTCTTCTTCGGTCATTTCCGGCAGCGAGTAGATGCGATCGCGCTCGGCCTTGACCTTCCACAGCTCTTCGTGACCCATGATCACGGTATCGATCACGGTGAATTCTTCGTAGGCGAACTGGTCCTGGCGCAATTTACCCAGACGCACGTTCGGCTCGAGCATGACCTGGCCGCCGGACGGCTCGAGGTCGCCACCGAGGATTTTCATGAAAGTCGACTTGCCGCAACCGTTGGCGCCGATCAGGCCGTAGCGGTTACCCGCGCCGAACTTGACCGAAACGTTTTCGAATAGCGGCTTGGCGCCGAACTGCATCGTGATGTTAGCTGTAGAGATCAAAGGTTTTTCCTGCGAAGCATTCAGAGTAGCTAGGGTTGCGGCAGTACCGATTCAGTACCCGTTTCCGGTATTCAAACCACGGGAAATGCATCCCGGTCAGAAGCGGAAGGTCCATCTGGCAATAAGTGGACAGCAGCATATGGAGCGCTTGGCCCGAGTCGAAGTGCGCTGAGACGGGGTTCATTCCCGTCATCAACCAAGGGGGGCGCGTAATGTTTGGCGGCGATTGTACTGGTCTGGCTCTTTAAACGATAGGGCGTTGAGCCCGCTCGATCGCATTGACGGTATCCACCAACAGATTTTCACCGCTGGAAGCTAACTTTTTGTGACGACCAGTGGCTAAAATGCAATTTTTCAACACGATAACGACAGCCGGTACATGCCTGGCGACGATGCTACCAGGGCCGCCGTTTCGTTTTCACGTCCAACGTGTGATGGTTTTTGTGAAACTGATCATTGCCTTTATTTACCTGGTCTCCATTGCATACGTGCACTTGCGTGGGCGCGTGCGCCACAGGTTGGGCCGCCAGTTGAGTGATCACTCTTCGTTTCTGGCGCCACTCAATTGCTTCTTGTATCTGTTTTCGAAAATCCCCACCAAACCGTATCTGGATCCAGCTGATTTTCCAGATTTGAGCCCGTTGCAGGCGCATTGGCAAGACATCCGCGCCGAAGGCCAGAACCTGTTGAACGCCGGAGAGATCAAACGCTCCGATCAATACAACGACGTCGGCTTCAACTCGTTCTTCAAATCGGGCTGGAAACGTTTTTACCTGAAATGGTACGGCGACAGCCATCCTTCGGCGATGAAGCTCTGCCCGCGCACCACTGAATTGGTCCAAGGCATTGGCTCGATCAAGGCCGCGATGTTCGCAGAACTGCCACCGGGTTCCAGGCTGGTCCGTCATCGCGATCCTTATGCCGGTTCCTACCGTTATCACTTGGGCCTGGAAACGCCGAACGAAGAAGGTTGCTACATCAATGTCGACGGCCAGAACTACCATTGGCGCGATGGCGAAGCGGTGATGTTCGACGAAACCTTCATTCATTACGCCGAAAACACCACGCAGCAAAACCGCATCATCCTGTTTTGCGACATCGAGCGCCCGATGAAGTATCGCTGGGCGGCAGTGTTCAACGACTGGTTTAGCCGGACCGTGATGTCGGCGGCCGGTGCGCCAAACGATGCGGGTGACAGGACCGGCGGCATCAACCGCCTGTTCACCCGGATCTACAAAATCCGCCTGCGTGGCAAAGCGCTGAAAAAGCGCAACCGCAAGCGCTACTACCTGGAAAAGTGGGCGATCTTTGCCGGGTTGCTCGTGCTGATTTTTCTGATCTGAAGGCCTGGCTAACCACGAGAAGTCCTAGTGGCTTTTTTCGGTGCCGTCGGTTTGGCTTTGGCGCTGCCCTTGCTTCCCAGGCTACGTTTAAGCAATTCGGTCAGATCAATCACATCCGCTGTTTTGCGCGCCTCTTCACCGGTCGCTGTCTCGACATCCTCGATCTTGCCTTCATTGGCCTTTTTCTCGACCAGCGCCATGATCTTGTCTTCGAAGCTGTCGCGGTAGTCCTCAGGTTTCCAGTCGGCGCTCATGTCTTGCACCAGGCGTTTGGCCATATCGAGTTCACCCTTGGCCAGTTCGGGCTTGGTCACCTCGCTGCCCAGCTCGAGCGTATCGAGGCTGCGCACTTCGGCGGGCCAACGCAACATCACCAATACCATTGAAGACTCCAGCGGCATCAACGCCGCCAGGTGCTGACGTGTGTGCAGCACTACATGGGCGAGGGCGACTTTATTGGTTTTGCTCAACGTTTCGCGCAACAGCGCGTACACCTTGCCACCGCGTTTATCAGGGGCGAGGTAGTAGGGCGTATCGATGTTTTGCAGGGGGATCTGCTCACGGTCGACAAAGGAAAAGATGTCGATGGTTTGGGTGGATAAAGGGTGCGCCGATTTGATTTCCTCTTCGCTGAGGACCACGTACCGACCTTTTTCGTATTGCACACCTTTGACGATGTGCTCCTTGGTGACTTCTTTGCCGGTGACCTTGTTTACCCGCTTGTACCCGACCGGCTCCATGCTGCGGCTGTCGAGCCAGTCGAAATCCACCCCTTGGGAGGATGTCGCCGAGACCAGCGCCACAGGGATATGCACCAGCCCGAAACTGATTGCGCCTTTCCAGATTGCCCGTGCCATGGTCGTCTTCCCGAAAGTGATAATCAGGTGACCGGCGGCCTCACGCAAAAGTTTCAGCCGGTTGTGTGGCCCTGGCCTGGCGGCGTAGTCAACTCGTGTTACACCTTGTGAAGGAGGTTTTAGTTAACAAATCCGAACCTCGGGCGTAGCGTGCTATCGAAGACACTATCCACGTCGAGAGGCTCCCTCCATGAACAGATATGTGCTCGGCTGCACCACCCTGACGCTGAGTTGTTTGCTGAGCAGTCTGGCGAACGCATCGCCAGTGCAATCGTCATCATTGCTCCTGGCGCAAAGCCCGACGGGGGCTTCCAGCAATCCCTATAACAGCCCGATTCGCCGAGCCAACCCGAACAGCATGCAAGGCTCGCAATCCAGTGCCCCGGCCATTCGCGGGCCAAACACCATGCCGGTGCCACGGCCTCCGACCCTGGATAACGGCGGCATCGGCAACCGTTATCCTTCGACCCCATCAACGCCCTCCAGCCCGCCGACATTCATTCCCAATCCACCTCCGCGCGATACAGGCACCAGTAACCGTTGAACCGGAACGATAAAAAAGGAAGCGTGCATGTTGCGTAAAACCCTACTGGCCACCTTGTGCGTCAGCGCCCTCATCACCGCTGCAGCCCCCGTGTTCGCGGCCACGACTCAGGATCTGCAAAGCGAGCAGGGCACCCTGCAAGTCACCACGCTCGCCAAGGGGCTGGAGCATCCATGGTCACTGGCATTCCTGCCGGATCGCACGGGCATGCTGGTGACCGAGCGCCCCGGTCATCTGCGCGTCGTCAGCGTTGACGGGAAAATCTCCGACCCGATTGATGGTGTACCGAAGGTCTGGGCCAAAGGCCAGGGCGGCTTGCTGGATGTGGTGCTGTCCCCCGACTTCAAGCAAGACCGCACGGTTTACCTGTCGTATGCCGAAGGGGGTGGGGCGGGGGACAACGCTGGCACGGCGGTAGGCCGGGGGCAATTGTCCGAAGACCTGAAAACCCTGAGGAATTTCCAGGTGATCTTCCGCCAGGAGCCGAAGCTTTCTGTCGGCAACCACTTCGGTTCACGATTGGTGTTCGACCGTGATGGCTATCTGTTCATCACGCTCGGTGAAAACAATGACCGGCCAACGGCTCAGGACCTCGACAAGCTGCAAGGCAAAGTCGTACGGATTTACCCGGACGGCAAAGTGCCGGACGACAATCCCTTTGTCGGTCAGGCAGGCGTACGTCCGGAAATCTGGTCCTATGGCCAGCGTAACCCGCAAGGCGCAGCGCTCAATCCATGGACCGGCGTTCTCTGGGAGAACGAACACGGACCTCAGGGCGGTGATGAATTGAACATCATCGAACGCGGGAAAAACTACGGCTGGCCGCTGGCAACCCACGGCATCAACTATTCGGGCCAGCCGATCCCCGAAGCCAAAGGCAAGTCCGCCGAAGGCACGGTGGCGCCTCATCATGTCTGGGAGAGGTCCCCGGGGTTGAGCGGACTGGCGTTCTACGACAGTGATCGATTCAAGGCCTGGCAGCACAACGCGTTCATCGGGGCGCTGGTCAGCCAGGAACTGATTCGCTTGCAGTTCGATGGCGACAAAGTGGTTCACGAAGAGCGATTGCTCGGTGAACTCAAGGCGCGAATCCGCGATGTGCGCCAAGGCCCGGATGGGTACTTGTATGTGTTGACCGATGAGGACAATGGCGCGCTGTACAAGGTGGGCCTGAAATAACCCCGGTGGTCGCACCGGCCCCTGTAGCAGCTGGCGCAGCCTGCGCCGGCCGGTCCGTGCTCGGGCGCAGCAGTCCTACAATCATCCAGACGAAAATTGGCCATTGACTTGCCATCAACCCAAGGCTAATTTCCAGCCATGACTTCCACCGTATTGCGCTGCCAGCCAAGCATTATTACCGCCATTCCTTATCTGGCGGGCTAGCTCACGACTGCAGCACCCAACCCGCCCTAGAGGCGGGTTTTTACTTTCTGTCTCTCGGGCCCCGAACAACGCCAGGAGACGACCATGACCAGCACGCACGCCCAACAGACCTTGCTTGAGCACTATGTAAAAAAGATCCTCGCCGCGCCGGTGTACGAACTGGCGGTGCGCACGCCGTTGCAAGCGGCACCGGGGTTGTCCGAAGCCTTGGGCAATCAGGTCCTGCTCAAGCGCGAGGATTTGCAACCGACGTTCTCCTTCAAGATCCGGGGCGCCTACAACAAACTGGTTCAGCTCAGTGATGAGCAAAAAGCGCGTGGCGTGATCACCGCCTCGGCAGGCAATCATGCGCAAGGTGTGGCGCTGGCAGCGCGGGAGTTGGGGATTGCCGCGACCATCGTCATGCCGTGCACCACGCCGGAACTGAAAGTGCTCGGGGTTCGCAGTCGTGGGGCAGAGGCGGTGTTGCACGGTGAGAGTTTTCCGTTCGCCCTCGATCATGCGCTGGGCCTGGCCGAGCAAACCGGTCGCACCTTTGTTTCGCCCTTCGACGACCCGGATGTCATTGCCGGGCAAGGCACGGTGGCGATGGAGATCCTGCGCCAGCATCAAGGCCCGTTGGATGCGATCTTTGTTCCGGTGGGCGGTGGAGGTTTAATCGCCGGCATCGCCGCGTACGTCAAATACCTGCGCCCTGAAGTGCGCATCATCGGCGTCGAGTCAGAACATTCGGCGTGTCTGGCCGCTGCACTGCAAGCAGATGAGCGAGTGGTCCTGCCGAATGTCGGCACCTTCGCCGATGGCGTGGCGGTGGCACAGATCGGCGCCTATGGCTTCGAAGTCTGCCGATTTTGCGTCGATGAGGTGATGACGGTCAGCAATGATGAGCTTTGCGCCGCGATCAAGAACATCTACGACGATACCCGCTCGATCACCGAACCGTCCGGCGCGCTGGCCGTCGCCGGGATCAAGAAGTACGTGGCGCAAACCGGTGCCCGGGGTCAAACGCTGGTGGCGATCGACTCGGGGGCCAACATCAACTTCGGCAGTTTGCGCCACGTGGCCGAGCGTGCGGCATTGAGTGCCACACCGGCGTGAGGCAGGGCGTGGTTACTCCTGAACGGCGTTCTCGACCTTGCTCGACGCCGACCAGATCCGATAGCGGACTTCGATGTCTTTCGGCACGTAAAGCACGATCGGCAGCTTGCTGTTGTAACGCAACATGAAGCCGTCACCGACCACCGGCACGAAGTCTTTTTTGCTCTTGCCGTCAGGGCAGGCCATCAACGTGCTCATCGGCCCGATGACGTTTTCCAGTCGGTAGAACGGGTACCCCCAGCCTTCAAGGTTTTTTTCCTCAAGCATCCCGCCCAGCCGTTGGCGATTGCAGTCCACGGTCAGGGTTTTGCCGGCGAGGATTTCAACCTGAAAGTCGTCCTCTTTGGCTTGCGGGGCGAGGTGAATGACCTGGCGGGTAAAACCGCTTTCGGGTTTTGGAAAGGGAGCGACGGTTTCAAGCTTCGCGGCATGTGCCACGGTTGACAGTCCGGCAACGATTAGCCCGACAGCCGAAGTGAACGTCAAAGAACCCATGATGCCTCCTTGCTGGTGATGAAGTACGTGGCGGCATTCTTACTGCGCGCAAGGGTTAATGCAAACCCGTGGCGGCTTGTGTGCAGATTGCATGAGCGCTCAAGGTGCTTCTTGCGAATTGCACGGCAGTTTTTATAAGCCCTGGCGCTAAATCATTGATTTACCGATGAGCTGCACGGCGAAATTCGAGGCATGTTTTATGCTTCAGCTGTTCTTAAGCTGGCCGGGATGACACATGAGTCAGCGTCGATCGTTATTGGCAGTCTCACAAAGGAGAGGGTCGCCATGTTTCTTTCTGCCTTGGAACTTCGCAACATCATCGAAAGCAGTTTTTTACCTAAACGCTGCCAATGCACGCTGTCCCCAGAGTTGTTGATGACCGTCAAGGTGTATGCGGACGGTCAAACCGACGCGCTTGACCTGCACGTGACCGGGATCGATGCTTCGGCACTTAATGGTTGTCGGGAAATCAACGAACTGATCGCCGAACTGCGCACCAAACAACAGTCCGTGGAAATCCCGCACAGAGTAAGCAGCGCTCTTTAGCCCACGGTTTCGAGTTCTACCGACAGGCGCCGGGTCTGAAGAAAGCCCAGGCCCAGCGCCAGCTCAACCAGGACCGCCAGCAATATGCCCGGCCCGGCGTGGCCATTGAGCCATTCACCGAAACCCAATGCGGCCAAACCGAAACAACCCACCATAAAACCGCTGCACAGCGCGCTGCGAGTCACCGACGGCGCCTCGTTTCGAACCCAATAGAAAATCAACCCCAGCGCCGCAAACACCACCGCGCTGCGCCGGGCGACAAGGCCTGTCGCCGTGGAATATTCAATTCCCCAGATCGCCAGCAACTCGTCCGGCATCAAGCCCCAGATCAACGCTAGCAATAGACACAAAGCGGCGGTGAACATCGACAACGTACGAAACGACAACTGCATGGCGAATCCTTGCGGCAGTGAGGGAGGCGCTAGAGCATAACGCCAGAACCCTCACAGTAAAACCGCCAGGTTTCGAATCAGACTGTTCCGTCAGTTTTGATAACTGCACGCGTCGGAAAGCTTCCTGTAGGTGATTTCTTCAGGCTTGCCGGACGTGTCGATGTACTTCATATCGGCGGTGATCACTTTGCATTCGTCGGTCGTCGGCTCTGTCAGGGCCACGACTTTGCCAACGTTCAGCGGCATGCCGTAGTGATAGGGCACGGCTTGGGAAGAGGGTGTGTCGTTGGCCTGGGCAAGCCCGGCAAACGCAGTGCAGGTGAGGGCAGTGGCAAAAATCAGGGTGCGGGTGTTCATGAGGCGATCTCCAGAACGGGCGGAAAATCAGCTCGACATCAAGGCGTCGAACCTGCCGCACTGGGCATCAGAAGCGTCTGAGGGCGTGCGGTCGTGTTGAGTTTTTAACCACGGCGTTAAGCGATGGTTAACCCACCTGAACGCCGCCTGTCGCGCGGGGTGTTTCTGTCGGATGTTTCGCCGGGTAATAAAGCGACGGCAGCTTCGGCTGGGTCCTACAAGCGTAGGTGACTTATCGACTTTCGCCTGCCGGGTGGGAGCGATTACTGTTTGGGCTCGCTGCAAAATCAGCGGTCGGGTTTGGTCACCTGATGCCATCTCACATATGTGTGCCATCATTCGCTCTGCGGACATCTATGTCCTGTAAGTGCGTTGCAATGGTGGCTGTGTGCTGGACGCCTTCGGGCGAGCCGATTTGATGGTTTCGGTTGACCAAGCCTGTACACAGCCGCCACCCACCGTTTGGTCACGGTGCTGGCGATTACTTATTAATCATCGAGTAATTTCAATGCCAACGTTTAAACCGTTTCCAGATCGTTATCGTTCACTCAAAAGCAACGTTACCGACTCAAGTCCTTTGGTAATCGACACCGAAGCCAACCCCCAAGACATTCTCGAAGCCGCGCTACAGCGAGTAAGAGCCTCCAGCCAGCTACTTGAAACGCTGCATTGCCAATGCTTCAAGCACGGTGATGTTCAAGACATTCCGCACATTACTCACGCGCTTTATCTGCTGACGCAGGATGGGTTTGACCTGTTAGCGGTTGCGCAGCAGCGGATGATGGGGTGGAAAGCGCCGGTCTGACGCTTGATCTGTAAAAAAAATCCAGCGTTTCTAGGCGCTGGATTTTTTCGTTTTGGATGGGAACTCAGTGATCACGCTTAAGCGTCATTGGCGCCAAGCCTCAATACTCGCAAGGTGGTTCGTGAAAGCTCTTCATTAAACTGTTGTCGCTCTTTCACTTCCAAGAGTCATAGGGCACACCAAACTTTTCGACGTAGGCGTTGGAAACGGCGGAAAGGGGGCGGTAGTGACCTCCAGACTTACCTTCGTATGGGCCACGCGGATCAATTACGGCTTTTACCGTAGTCACTTCGATCGGTGTCACGCACGGACCGCCAACCCAGACTCTGGCGATACCTCCGGGGACTAGTCTTATGCCGATTGAATCACGATAACCAGTGATCCATTTACCATCGGCAGCGCAGAAAACCTTTTCACCCTTAAGCATGATCTCCCGAGTAGCCTCAGGGATTTTAATCACCATCAGGTAGGTTTGCGGTTCAACCTGCGACTGCCAGCGGACATAAATCTGTTTGGGCAAGTCGGCCCCTGTTACATGCTTACCGCTGCCAAGGGCAGCTCTTTTCGGCCAACCTCGCGGATCGCCGGAATTGTGTTGGGAGGCGATTGCATTGACGCGATGCCACTCCCAGCACGCTGAAACACACGGTCCTGAATGTCGACGACATCGGCTGTTTCGATCCAGACCTCCATGTAGTCAGGAGCCGAGAATCCCAAGTACCAGGATTTGTAAGGCATTGACTGGCTGTTAGCAAATGTACAGCCACTGAGCAATAACGCGCAGAAGGTAGGTCGTAAATAACTAATCATTAGAGCGTCACCGCTCTGTCACTTCCAAGAATCATAGGGCACACCAAACATTTCGACGTAGGCTTTGGATTGGTCGGATAGCTTGTCGTACTTACCGCCAGACTTACCTTCATATGGGCCGCGTGGATCAACTACGGCTTTTACCTTGGTCACTTCTATCGCTGGCAGACACGACCCCATCACCCATATTTTGGCCATCCCGCCGGGCGCCAAATTGATAACCAACGCGTTGCGGTAGTCTGTAATCCACTTACCATCAAATGCGCAAAAAGCCTTTTCTTCCTTGCGCATGATCGCCCTTGTCGACTCGGGTACGTTGATCACCATTTGGTAAGTTTGCGGTTCGACAAGAGACTGCCAGCGTACATAAATCTTTTTTGGTAAGTCCGCCCCAGTTACATTCTTACCTTTGCCGATTCCTGGCTTTTCGGGCCACCCTCTAGGGTCGCCAGTGTTGTTAGGAGGTGTCTGTATGGCAGCAGTGCCACTCATCGCTCGCGGATAAACCTGCTCTTTGATATCGACTACATCGGCCGACTCGATCCACACTTCCATGTAATTCGGCGCCGAAAAGCCCAAGCGCCAGGATTTGTAAGGCATTGCCTCGCTGTTGGCGAAAGTGCAACCACTGAGCAAATATGCGCAAACCGTTATTCGCAAGATACTATTCATCAGGCTGCTTTGGCTCTTTCACTTCCAAGAATCATAAGGCACGCCAAGTTTTTCGACATAGGCCTTGGAAACGGCGGAAAGGGGGCGGTAGTGACCTCCAGACTTACCTTCGTATGGGCCACGCGGATCAATCACGGCTTTTACCGTGGTCACCTCGATCGGCGTCATGCATGGACCGCCAACCCAGACTTTGGCAATACCTCCGGGGACCAGCCTTATACCGATTGACTGACGATAGCCAGTGATCCATTTCCCATCGGCAGCGCAGAAAACCTTTTCACCCTTAAGCATAATCTCCCGAGTAGCCTCAGGGATTTTAACCACCATCAGGTAGGTTTGCGGTTCGACCTGCGACTGCCAGCGGACATAAATCTGCTTGGGCAAGTCGGCCCCTGTCACATGCTTACCGCTGCCGATGCTAGCTCTTTTCGGCCAACCTCGCGGATCGCCAGAATTGTTTGGCGGCTTTAACATGGAGGCAAGACCACTCATCGCACGTGGGTATACATGGTCCTGAATATCGACAACATCGGCGGTTTCGATCCAAACCTCCATGTAAGCGGGGGCCGAGAACCCTAAGTACCAGGATTTGTAAGGCATTGGCTCGCTGTTGGCGTATGTGCAACCACTGAGCAAAAATGCGCAAATCGTAGTTCGCAAGAAATTACTCATCAGGCTGCTTGGGCTCTGTCACTTCCAAGAATCATAGGGCACACCAAACTTTTCGACGTACGCTTTGGATTGGTCGGATAGCTTGTCGTACTTGCCGCCAGAGTTACCTTCATAAGGTCCACGTGGGTCAATCTCGGCTTTTACCTTAGCCACTTCTATCGCTGGCAGGCACGATCCCATTACCCACACTTTAGCCATCCCTCCGGGTGCCAGATTTATTACCAATACCTCGCGGTAGCCTGTTATCCATTTTCCATCAGCAGCACAAAAGGCTTTTTCACCCTTGCGCATAAGTTCCCTGGTCGACTCGGGTATGTCGATAACCATTTTATAAGTTTGAGGTTCAACCAATGATTGCCATCGGACGTAGATTTTTTTGGGTAAGTCTGCTCCAGTTACATTCTTACCTTTGCCCGGCCCCGGCTTTTCCGGCCAGCCTCTAGGGTCGCCCGTGTTATTGGGAGGAGTCTGTATCGCAGCTATTCCACTCATGGCACGTCTGTATACTTGGCCTTCGACATCAATAACATCAGCTGTTTCGATCCAGATTTCCATGTAGTTAGGTGCTGAGAAACCCAAACGCCAGGCTTTGTAAGGTAGCGTTTCACTGTTGGCTAACGTGCATCCACTGAGCAGAAAGGCGGCGATAGCGACGCGTAAAAAGTTACTCATTTTGATGTGCCGTGCGTACAGAATTTACGTCTGGTCGATTGATGAAGACTATATTCAAGTCACTATTGTTTCGATTTTTAGCGGCGTTCCAGTTGTCAGATAAATGAACGTAACGCTGGAAGAGCAGTTCCTCTTCCTGTGAGGTCAGCCCTATTGTTTTGCTTTTCCCCTGAGCGTACGACAACAATTTTTCGGAGATGGGTATGAGCTCCGCAGGTAGCGCCAGTCTTGGGTTGCTCTCGGGGATTTGTCCAAAAGGCACTCCATTTTCAACGGCTAGTTCGCGCATGATCCGAAAGTAGATCAAGGACAGCTCACTGCGGACCTCTCGTTGACTGCTGACAGCGGCATAAACGTATTTCATATCTTTGCGGTTTTCTTTACCCGTGGTACGAAACGGCACCTCCCACGTGCGGATCTCCAATGGGAGGTTATATTGGGCCAATTGATCCTGTAGCCGCCTCAAGTCCTCTTGGGCAACCTTGTAACTGTTAGCTTCAACAAAAGATGTCCTTTCGTCTACAGGACTCCTACGCGGTTTGCTGAGCAGTATCCGCTCCCTCGCCTTGGGTAGATAGCCGCCACCGAGGTCCGAGTGCACGCCCGGCAAAATAATATCGGCAGCCCCAAGACTGTTTAACGCAAAATTGTAACGTCGCTCATTTCGAGCGACTAATTGGACGACTTTCTTTGCAGCGTCTGGTGCTAGATAGATATTGATCCCTGGGTTAAAAGCATTATTACCATTCCAGTCCCCTACCAGCGGGTTGGCAATGGCTGCAACTGTGTCGTAGACGCCGATGAAATTTATGGAGATGTCGGTATTTGGCTTCCATGCAAAGCTGTCCGATAACATTGGCGATCCCGCCGGCAGCGCTTTAGCGAGAATACTTTGGCTACCTTTTAGTATTTCATTAGCAAAGTCTCTTGCCGCCGCAGAGCCTCGACTGAATCCGAAAATGTCGAACTCAATGTTAGAAATACGCTTATCAGGATTGTTGTTTTTAAAGAGTCGGATCGCCTGAATAAATAGGTCTGGAGTCTCTTCTACCCGCGCCCGGACACCCTGTGCACCTATGCCTGTGCCTTGTGAAAAAGTGGAGTCCTCCTCGGTACTGCTGGTGCCGATCCCATCCACATAAATCGATAAACTCGCCCTTTCTGCATCAATAGGCAGCGCTTCATCCACTTGGTTCTGATAAAGGTCATACAGTCTGGCTACGTTACTGACATCATTGCCATAACTGTTGTCCGGGCTACTTCCTTTGCCGTCGTAGCCAAAAGAGGCGCAGTACTGACGGATGTCTTCGGCCGAATCTTGCAGGTTTACATCCGGAGCGAAGCAACCATAAACACGCTCGCTATTGTTACGGTTGTTCCCCGTACCATCAAAGAACACCCCAATCCGCAACGTAATATCTTCCAGCTCGACCTCTTCTTCCTCTTCCTCAAGTTCCTCTTCAGGATCATCCCCTGCAGCCGTTTTCACTGTCTTGGGCACGGAATCAGCCACCGCATTAAACTTGCCAACCGGCGGAGCACTCAGCACTTTCCCTGCCGCGGCAGCCGCAGCTGCGGCCGGTGTGATCGGCGCAAGAATCTGAATCCCGCTCCCCGCACCCGGCGCACCACCGGAGTTGGTCTTGACCTCAGCCCCGCTGATCGTCACACCCCCCGCATCCACCTTGACGAAACTCCCACCAGCCGCGGCCGTCAGTTCCATCCCGCCCTCAACCACAACCTTTTCCCCGGCGTTGTAGTGAATCTCCTCACCGGCCTCGACAAACTGCGCCGTCCCGACCTTCACATGCTGGGTCACGGCGACGGTCAGGTGGTCATCGGCTCGCGCTTCGGTCTTGCGGTCGAGGTGGGTGATGCGGTGTTCTTCAACTTTGAACTCGCTGTAAACATTGGCTTCAACCGTGTCGTGCCGCTCGTTGCCGATGCGGATTTTCTGGTCGTGCTCGATGTTTTCGTCCCAGTCGCGCTGGGCGTGGAGGTAGATCTGTTCCGCGCCTTTTTTGTCTTCGATGCGAAATTCGTTGTAGCCCTTGCCGCCCGGTGAGCTGAGCGTTTTGAAGGTGCTGCGGGTTTTGTTCGCCGGCAGGTCGTAGGGGACAACGTTTTCCTTGTGGTACAGGCAGCCGGTCACCAGCGGTTGGTCGGGGTCGCCTTCGAAGAAGCTGACCAGCACTTCCATGCCGACGCGCGGGATGGCGATGCCGCCGTAGGCACTGCCGGCCCAACCGGTGGCGACGCGCAGCCAGCAGCTGGTTTTGTCGTTGGCCTGGCCGTCGCGGTCCCAGTGGAACTGGACTTTGACGCGACCGTATTCGTCGCAATGGATTTCTTCGCCCGGCGGGCCGGTGACGATGGCGGTCTGGCTGCCCAGGACTTTCGGTTTCGGGTGTTCGAGGGCGGGGCGGTAGTGCGCGTCCCAAGGCGTGGCGAGGAAGCGGTTGCGGTAGCCCTGATGGAAATCGTCTTTGTTTTGGGTGACGTCGCTGGTGATGTTCTCGCCCAGCACCTGCGGTTGTTTGCCTTCGTGGACGACTTCCAGCAGCAGCCAGAGGTCGTTCCACTCGGCGCGCGGGTGTTCGCTGAGGGCCATGAAGTGGCCGCTGACCAACGCGGGTTCGTCACCTTTGCCTTCAGCGAGTGCGTAGTCGCTGCGATGGCGCTCCAGGGCGCGGGTCGCCAACTGCTTGCCACGCTCGCGGGTGAGGAACAGGCCAGGGTAGTCGTAGTCTTCGAGGTCCGGGGCGAACGCGGTCTTGGCGGCGCCTTCGGGCAGGATGCGCGGTTTTTCGAAGTCGTAGTCGCGGCGACTGACGCGGGTGGTCCGGGTTTCCAGGCGCAGGTTGAAACGTTTGATCACCGGTTTCTCGGCGGCCATGCCAGAGTCTTGCTGGTAGGCCACGGGCGCCAGTTTGCGGAACACGGTCTGGTCATCGCCAAACACCAGTTTGTGGCCGCTGGCGCTGTGCTGGAAGTGGAAGTGAATGCCTTCTTCTTCGCACAGACGCTGGATGAAATGCAGGTCCGACTCGTCGTACTGCACGCAGTAGTCGCGGTCGGGGTAGATCGCGCCGAGCTGGAAACTGTACGCGTCAGCCAGAATGCCGCGCGCTTCCAGCACCTGCGCGATGATCTTCGGCACGCTCAACTGCTGGAAGATTTGCTGGTCGTGGCTGTGGCGCAGGTACGCCAATTGCGGGCACAGGCTGATGCTGTAGCGGGTCAGTTTTTTACCCGAGTCGCCTTGCTCGATGCGATAGACCAGACCGTGAATGATGCCTTTGCCGGTCGCGCCGAAGGTCAGGCAGCCAGGCTTGTGCAGGATGTCTTCGAGTTTCAGGTCGGGGCGGGCGCTGACCAGTTCGATGTCGAAACAGAACGGTTGGTTGAGGGCTTCGCGACCGACGAAGCTGAGCACTTGCAGGTCGGCAGAAACGCCTTCCAGCGTGAGGGAAATATGGGTTGCGTTAGCGTCCAGCATGCCTTGAATTCCGTCCTTTGAATTAGCTGGGGCGGATGGTGCAGGATTAAACGGCCTCGTTCAAGGCGCAAATGGCGTAGGCGAGCGGCTCTCCAACCATCGGGAAAACCCTTAGTGGCACGGTTTGGACCAGTGAATCCGGGAGGTATTTCGTTATGTTTTACTAGGAATTCTGGTGTCACAGTCTTGAAGTAGCGACGATCCGAGAGGAGGCGGTGTGAGTGACACCGCCATCGCGGGCAAGCCCGCTCCCACATTGGGATTGTCGCCGACCACAAAAACTGTGCTCACCGCAAATCCCCTGTGGGAGCGGGCTTGCCCGCGATGCGGCCATCAGCTACGGCGAAGATCCAGTTGATGCCGATACGGCAAATCCGGCCCGGTCTTGCTGCACGTCAACGCCGCCGCCTGCACTGCAAACTTCAGCATCGCATCAATCTGCTCGCGCCCAAGCTGCTTCAAACCCTCAATCGAATCCAGCTGCTGCTCGGTCAACCAGGTAATCAACGCCGCCTGGAACGTATCACCAGCCCCCACCGTGTCAGCAATCTTCACGGTACTGGCCGGCACCGACCATTCGCCATGAACACGGCTAAACACCGTCGCACCTTCACCGCCCCGGGTCAGGAACACCAACTGACAGCGATGCTGCAACCAGCCTTCGATCACCCGTTGCGGATCTTCCTCGGGGTACAACAGACTCAAATCCTCGTCGCTGACTTTGATCAGGTCCGCATACTCAACCAGTGTCGCGACCCGCGAACGCCAGAGCTCGATGTTTGGTTCTGGATTGAGCCGCACGTTGGGATCAAGGCTGATCAGGCGTTGACCGCTTTCACGTTGCACCAGCGCCAGCAGCGTGTCGGCAATCGGCTGCACCACCAGCGAGAACGAACCGACATGCAAGCCGCGCACTTCAGGCCCCAGCACTGGCAGGTGTTCGAGTGTCAATTGCCGATCCGCGCAACCTTCACCGCGAAAGCTGTAGTGCGGCGAGCCATTGGCGCCGACGGCAACCATTGCCAGCGTGCTTGGCGCGGCGAAATCCACCAGGTAATCGGCGCGTACGCCTTCACCCTGCAGCACCTGCTGCAAGCGGCGGCCGAGGTAGTCGGTGGACAGCCCGGCAAACAACGCCGACTCCACACCCAAACGGCGCAAACCGACCGCCACGTTGAACGGCGAACCGCCGGCAATCGCCTTGAAATTCACTTTTGAAGCCAGGCCGCTGGCGTCCTCTTCACTGAAGAAATCGAACAGCGCTTCGCCACACACCAGGTACATAGTTACTCACTCTTTAAAGGGTTGCGACATGCTGTCGATAGCGTTCATAGGCCTGCTCAAAGGCCTCCACATTGTTGGCAATCGGCAAGGTTTCGCTGGCCAGATCAACCGTTACGCAGCGCTCGCACAGGTCGGCCAGGCTGTCCTCGTGCCCGTTTGCCCAGGATTTGCACCACGCCACCTGAATCGCCGCGCCAAGGGCGGCGGCTTCGCTTTGTTCGGTGCAGATGACAGGGGTGTTCATGATGTCGGCGACGATCTGTCGCCACACCGGACTCTTCGAGCCGCCGCCGATCAGGCAGATGCTGCGGCTTTGTAAGCCATTGTGCCGCAATAGGTCCAGCCCATAACGCAATCCGAAGGTCGTGCCTTCCACTACGGCACGGCACAGATTTGCCTGGGTCAGGTTAGTCATCGTCAAGCCCAGCAGGCTGCCGGTGGCGTGGGGCAGGGCGGGGACGCGTTCGCCGTTAAGGAATGGCAGCATGCACACGCCTTCGGCTCCGATGGGGGCCTGCGCGACCCAATTGTTGAACTGTTGGATATCCAGGTCGAACAACTCGCGAATAGCACCCGTCGCGTTGGTCAGGTTCATGGTGCAAATCAACGGCAACCAACCACCGCTGGATGAACAGAAGGTGGCGACCGAGGCGTCCGCGCTGACTTTGGGCTGATCGGTATAAGCGCACACCGTGCCCGATGAGCCGAGGCTCATGGTGATCGCGCCGGGCTTGATGTTGCCGGTGCCAATCGCGCCCATCATGTTGTCGCCGCCACCGCTTGAAACCAGCGCTTGCGGGTTGATGGCCAAGTGTTCGGCGATGCTCGGCAACAACGTGCCGACGGCCTGGTGGGCGTCGATCAACTCCGGCAATGCGGCTTGCAGGCGCCCGGTGGGATCAATGTCGCGCAGCAGTTGCAGATCCCACTGACGGGTGCGTACGTTGAAATAACCGGTGCCGGAGGCGTCGCCGTATTCACTGCAACTGCGGCCGGTGAGCCAGAAGTTGAGGTAGTCGTGGGGCAGCAGGATGCGGGCGATGCGGGCGAACACGTGCGGGTGTTGCTCCTTGGTCCAGAGCAGCTTTGACACGGTGTAACCGGGTGCGATGACGACGCCGAGGCGCTCAAGCGAACCCTTTTCACCACCGAGATGCGCCAGCAGGCGATCGTTTTCCGGAGTGGATTCGGTGTCGCACCAGAGTTTGGCCGGACGCAGCACCTGGCCTTGATCGTCGAGCAGGACCAGACCATGTTGCTGGCCGGAAACGCCGATGCCGAGGATGTCCTGGCCGTCGACATTGGCTTCGCGCAGCGCATTTCGGGTGGCCAGGGTGAAGGCATGCAGCCACTGGCGGGTGTCTTGCTCACGGCGACCGTTGGCGTCGCTGATCAGGCTGTGGGCGGCGGCACCCTGGCCCAGCACCTGGCCGCTGACCGAGTCGAGGACAATGGCTTTAGTGCCTTGGGTGCCGCAATCGATGCCGAGAAATAATTGTTGATTTGCCATGAATGTCCCCTACAGATCGTCAAGCCAACACCCGTTCCAACGTCCGCGTCACACCCACGTCGCGCAAGCTGTTGCAACACCACTCGAATGCCGCCACAAACTCGGCCGAATGCGGGATCGCCGTGCCAAAAATCTCCTCGACCGCGAGCAATCGTTGGGTGATCAACACATCATCCGCTACCAGTGCCTGACAGAACGCCGCCCGTGGATCAGGGATCGAGTAGGTATCGCCATTCTCATCCACACCCTTCAAATACAGGGCCCACGCGGCCACGACCAGCGCGGCCCGTTTGGTTTCGCGACCATCAGCAATCAAGCGGTTGATGGTCGGGAGGGTGAACTTGGGAAACTTCGACGAACCGTCCGAGCACACCCGCTCCAGTTGATCGGCAATGGCCTGGTTGGAGAAGCGCTGCACCAGCGTGTCTTTGTAGTCCGTCAGGTCAATCCCTGGCACGGGCGACAGCTGCGGGGTCACGTCCAGGTCCATGTAGGCGCGCATATAGCGCACGAACAGCGGGTCGTTCATGGTTTCGTGGACAAAACGGTAACCCTTGAGAAACCCCAGATAGGTCAGTGCCAGATGGCTGCCGTTGAGCAGTTTGATCTTCATCTCTTCATAAGGCGTGACGTCATCGGTGAATTGCACGCCGACCTTTTCCCACGCGGGGCGACCGTTGACGAACTTGTCTTCCAGCACCCATTGCACAAAGGGTTCGCAGACCACCGGCCAGGCATCGTCGACCGCGTGTTTGTCGGCCAGTTGCAGACGATGTTCGGTGCTGGTCATCGGCGTAATGCGGTCGACCATGGCGTTGGGAAAGCTCACATTGCGCTCGATCCAGTCGCGCAGATCGGCGTCGCGCAACGCGGCGAAGGCCAGCAGAGCCTTGCGGGTGACCGCGCCGTTGTGGGGCAGGTTATCGCAGGACATCAGCGTGAACGCCGGCGTGCCGGCCGCTCTGCGCTGGGCCAGCGCCGCACACAGGAAGCCGAAGACGGTCGTCGGCGAATCCGGGTGCGCCAGCTCGTGCTGGATCTGCGGCAGATCGGCCATGAACTCGCCGGTACTGTCGTCGATGCAATAGCCGCCCTCGGTGATGGTCAGCGAGACAATGCGGATGTCGGGGCTGGCGAGTTTATCGATCAGCGTTTGCGCACCGTCTTCAGCCAGCAGCATGTCGCGGATCGCACCGATGACCCGGACTTCGGTGTCATCGGTATCGCCCAGCTCAAACAGGGTGAACAGGTAGTCCTGCTCGTTGAGATCGTCCCGGGCGCGGCGGTCTTCGGCGCGCAGGCCGACCCCGCAAATGGCCCAGTCCAGCGCTTCGCCATTATTCATCAGCGCGTCGGTGTAATACGCCTGATGCGCGCGGTGGAAACCACCCACGCCAATGTGCGCGATGCCTTGGCGCGTGTGGCTCAGTGCATAGGCGGGCAGACCCACCTCAGGCTTGAGGCGATGCAGATTCTGATTATTGAGTTTCATCACATAGTCTCGGGATCAGGCGGCGGCGCGCAGTGGGCGAGTGAGCGCCACGCCGTCGGCATCGAATAAATGGCAGTGTTCAGCGTCCAGGTGCAGGTTCAGGGTTTCGCCATAACGGCTGGCGAGGTCGCCACGCACGCGCAGGGTCAGGGCTTCACCGGACGTGGTCACGACGTGGCAGAAGGTGTCGCTGCCCAGGCGCTCGCTGACGTCGGCGGTGACCTGCAGCGTGCAGTCGCCGGTCTGCGCCAGTTCCAGATGTTCCGGACGAATGCCCAATGTCACAGCGCTGCCGACGCTGAGGGTCGCCGCGCTCAATGGCAGGCTGATGCGGGTTCCGGCGTCCAGCAGCACTTCGGTGTGCTGGCCCTCGATGCGGGTCACTTTGCCCTTGAGGAAGCCCATTTTCGGCGTGCCCAGGAACCCGGCGACAAACAGGTTGGCCGGCTGGTGATACAGGTCCAGCGGCGAGCCGACCTGTTCGATTTTGCCGCCATTGAGCACGACCACCTTGTCGGCCATGGTCATGGCCTCAACCTGATCGTGGGTCACGTAAATCATCGTGGCTTGCAGTTCTTTGTGCAGGCGCAACAGTTCCAGGCGCATCTGCACCCGCAGGGCGGCGTCGAGGTTGGACAGCGGTTCGTCGAACAGGAATATTTTCGGGTTGCGCACAATCGCCCGGCCGATGGCCACGCGCTGACGCTGACCGCCAGACAGCTGTTTCGGCTTGCGTTCGAGCATCGGCCCCAGTTCCAGGATGCGCGCCGCTTCGCCGACTTTCTTCTCGACTTCCGCTTTTGGCACGCCGGCCAGATCGAGGGCGAACGACATGTTTTTGCGCACACTCATGTGCGGGTACAGGGCGTAGGTCTGAAACACCATCGCCAGGTCACGCTTGGCCGGGCTGACTTCGGTGATGTCGCGTCCATCGAGCTCTATGGTTCCGCCGCTGACTTCTTCCAGGCCGGCGATCAGCCGCAGTAGCGTGGACTTGCCGCAACCCGACGGACCGACGAACACCACGAACTCCTTGTCGTTCACTTCCAGGTCGATGCCTTTAATGATGGAAAAGCCTTCGAAGCCTTTTTGCAGATTCTTGATTTTCAGGTTGGCCATGGTGGCGCTCCTTTTGTGCTTATTCTTTGAGGGCTATTTCACGGCGCCGAACGACAGGCCGCGGACCAATTGTTTCTGGCTGATCCAGCCGAAAATCAGGATCGGCGCACAGGCCAGCGTCGACACCGCCGACAACTTGGCCCAGAACAACCCTTCGGGACTTGAGTACGAGGCGATCAATGCAGTCAGTGGCGCGGCTTTCGACGAGGTCAGGTTCAGCGACCAGAACGCCTCGTTCCAACACAGGATCAGCGACAGCAAAACGGTCGACGCCAGGCCACCCTTGGCGATGGGCAGCAGCACCCGGACCATTTCCTGCCACAGCGTGGCGCCGTCCAGGCGTGCGGCTTCAAGGATGTCTTTGGGGATGTCTTTGAAGTAGGTGTAAATCATCCAGACCACGATGGGCAGGTTGATCAGCGTGTAAATGATGATCAGCGCAATGCGCGTATCGAGCAGGCCAAAGCTTTTGGCCAGCAGGTAGATCGGCATCAACACGCCCACCGGCGGCAGCATTTTGGTGGAGAGCATCCACAGCAGCGTGCCTTTGGTGCGTTGGGTTTCATAGAACGCCATCGAGTAGGCCGCCGGCACCGCAATCAGCAGGCACAACGCGGTGGCGCTGAACGAAATCACCACCGAATTCCAGGCAAAGCTGAAGTAGTCACTGCGCTCATTGATGTGCAGGTAGTTCTCCAGTGTCGGCGTGAAGATGAACTGCGGCGGCGTGGCGAATGCATCGATTTCGGTTTTGAAACTGGTCAGCACCATCCAGAAAATCGGAAAGAAAATCAGGATGGCGATGGCCCAGGCCAGGGTGCCGAGTAGCAGGCTTTGCAGGCGGCGGGATTGTTGAAGGGTCATGGCGCAGGCCTCAGGCTTTGTCTGTCAGGTTTTTGCCGATCATGCGCACCAGCACGATGGCCGCGATGTTGGCGATCACCACGGCGATCAAACCACCCGCCGAGGCCATGCCGACGTCGAATTGCACCAGCGCCTGGTTGTAGATCAGGTAGGCGAGGTTGGTCGAGGCGTAGCCGGGGCCGCCGTTGGTGGTGGTGAAAATTTCGGCGAACACCGAAAGCAGGAAGATGGTTTCGATCATCACCACCACCGCAATCGGTCGCGCCAGATGCGGCAGGGTCAGGTGCCAGAAGATCGCAATCGGCCCGGCACCGTCGAGGCGCGCCGCTTCTTTCTGTTCCTGATCGAGGGACTGCATGGCAGTCATCAGGATCAGGATCGCGAACGGTAGCCATTGCCACGACACAATGATGATGATCGACAGCAACGGGTAATGCGCCAGCCAGTCCACCGGTTGCGCGCCGAACAGTTTCCAGACGTAGGCGAGGATCCCCGACACCGGATGGAAAATCAGGTTCTTCCAGATCAGCGCACCGACGGTGGGCATGATGAAGAACGGCGAAATAAGCATCACCCGCACAATGCCGCGGCCCATGAACTCAGAGGCCTCAAGCAGTGCACTGATCAGCACGCCGAACACCACGCTGATCAGCAAGACGCTACCTACCAGCAGCAACGTATTGGTAGCGCCGGGCAGGAAGCCCGAATCCGTCAGGAAGTAAGTAAAGTTCTCCAGCCCGACGAACTCGTTTTCACCCGGATTAAGCAGGTTGTAGCGAATCGTTGAGAAGTAGACGGTCATGCCCAGCGGCACAATCATCCACAACAGCAACAAGGCCACTGAAGGGCTGACCAAAAACCAGCCGGGATTGGTCAACCGGCTTTTACGCACCGGTTGGGGCAGGTCCATGTGAGCTTTGGCAGTTGAAATATTCATGGCATCAAAACCGATTGGCTACAGGTAAATGAAGTTCAGCTGTAGGAGCAAAGCTTGCTCGCGATTGCCGCGATGCAGTCCTTCGGATGAACCGCGTTATCGTTCATCGCGAGCAAGCTTTGCTCCTACAGGGATTGGGGGGTTACTTGGGATAACCAGCGCGCTTCATCTCGCGTTCGGTGGTTTGCTGGGCGGCAGCCAGGGCTTGATCAACGGTGGTTTGACCGATCAGCGCCGCTGAGAACGCCTTGCCAACCTGGGTGCCAATGCCTTGGAACTCAGGAATGGTCACCAACTGAATGCCGATATAAGGCACTGGTTTGAGCGTCGGTTTGCTCGGGTCCGCGGCCTTGAGCGATTCCAGCGTGATCTTGGCGAACGGCGCGGCGTTCATGTAGGACTCGCTGTAGGTCGAGGTTCGAGTGCCGGGCGGCACGTTGGCAATTCCGTCTTTTTCCGCGACCAGCGCGCCATATTCCTGGGAGGTGGCCCAGGCACTAAAGGTCTTCGCGGCGTCCTTGGCCTTGGAACTGGTCGGGATAGCCAGTGCCCATGAGTAAAGCCAGGCCGAGCCCTTGTCGGTGGCTTCATGCGGGGCATAAGTGAATCCGACGTGGTCAGCCACTTTGCTTTGCGTTTTGTCGGTGACGAAAGACCCGGCGACGCTGGCATCGACCCAGATCGCACACTTGCCGCTGTTGAACAGCGCCAGGTTTTCGTTGAAACCGTTACTGGAAGCACCCGGAGGGCCGGATTGCTTCATGGTTTCGACGTAGAAATTCAGGGCGTTTTTCCACTCAGGGCCGATAAATTCCGGCTGCCACTTCTCATCAAACCAGCGTGCGCCATAGGCGTTGGCGACGGTGGTGATCAACGCCATGTTCTCGCCCCAACCGGCCTTGCCACGCAGGCAGATGCCGTACTGTTCTTTATCCTTGTTGGTGAGTTTGCTGGCGAATTCGCCGATCTGGGTCCAGGTCGGGTGCTCGGGCATGGTCAACCCGGCGTCCTTGAACAGGTCAGTGCGGTAATAAGTGATCGAGCTTTCGGCGTAGAACGGCAGGGCATACAGCGAGCCCTTGACCGACAGGCCTTCACGCACTGACGGGAAGACATCGTCGAGTGCATAGCCGGCCGGCAAATCCTTCATCGGCTCCAGCCAACCCTTGGCACCCCACAGTGCGGCTTCGTACATGCCGATGGTCAGCACGTCGAACTGCCCGCCCTGTGTCGCGATGTCGGTGGTCAGGCGTTGGCGCAGAACGTTTTCTTCGAGCACCACCCAATTGAGCTTGATGTCCGGGTGCTCGGCTTCGAAGGTTTTCGACAGCTTTTGCATGCGGATCATGTCGCTGTTGTTGACGGTGGCGATTGTCAGGGTTTGAGCGCCGAAGCTGACGCTGCTGAGGGTCATGCAGGTGAGGGCAAGCAGAGCTTTTACAGAAGGTTGCATCGAGCACTCCTTTTCTGCACCTCGAGGGTTACAGAAGGACAGTTATTGTTTTTGTGTCTTCCTGAGCAGGGAAGAATGTGCGCTGATTACAGCCTTCAATCGATGGCGTGACAAATCATCCATCGCACTTGAATTGATACTATTTTGCACTGGGATCTGGAAAGGCAGGATTCCGCACCAAGCGCCCTGTAGCAGCTGCCGAAGGCTGCGTTCGCGTGCGCAGCACTCGTTAGGGCAGAGTACACGGTGTTACTGGCGGACCAGAGTTGCAGGTTTTGCGCCTGCTTTGCAGTCGAACGCAGCCTTCGGCAGCTGCTACAGGTCGGAACGTCAGTGCTGATTTTGCTCAGTAAGGCGTTGCACCGCCAACCGCCGGTAGTGCGACGGCGTCATGCCCTTGAGTTGCTGAAAGCGTCGATTGAAGTTGGAAATATTGTTGAAACCCGACTCGAAGCACACATCGGTCACCGGTTTGTCGCCATCGGCCAGCAGCTCGCAGGATTTGCTGATTCGCAGCCGATTGACGAATTCGATGAAGCAGCGCCCGGTGGCTTGTTTGAACACCCTGCTGAAGTACGTCGGCTTCATGCCCAGATGCTCGGCAACTTCCTCAAGCGGCAGCTCCCGGGCGTAATGGGCAAAAATGTAATCGACGGCGCGGTTGGTGCGATCGATGTTGTGTTCATCGGCCAATTGCGGTGTCGTTGCGCCCGACAGTAATTGATAGTCGTCGCATGCCGCCAGCAGCTCCAGCAGAATAAAAAAATGCCCGAGGCGAGTGACGCCTTGGGTGTCGGCAATGCGTTGCATCAGGGTCATGGCCTGGCGGATGGTGCGCTTGCCACGAAACTCGATACCGTACTGCGCGCGCTCCAGCAGTGGCGCGAGGGTCTTGAGCTCGGCGAATACCTGGTGGCCGCTTTCGAACAGTTCGTCGGTGAAGTTGACCAGCATGTCGCGTTTGGGCACCACTTCGTCTTCCGCGACCTGGCTGATCCAGTTGTGAGGCAGGTTGGGGCCGGTGAGGAATAGTGTCTCGGGATAGAAATTACCGATGTAGTCGCCGATGAACACCTTGCCGGAGCTGGCGACGATCAGGTGCAACTCGTATTCCTTGTGAAAATGCCAGCGCACCAGCGGGCAGGGGAAGCCGTGCTGACGATAGATGATGGACAGCCCGTTGTGGTCGTCCATCAATTCGTAGGAGGGGTCGGTCACGCGGGCTGTTCTGGTCATGTTTGGTTGCTTTTTTTGTTATCGCGTTTCGGATCATGCCTCGTTTGCTGCCTGCGGTGCCAGCGTGGCGCGACGTTCGCTTATGCGGGTGTATGCAACCGGTGTCCGTAAACTGCCTTCATGCTGGTGGCGCTCCAGCAATAGCGAACGATATCCGTCTCTTCAAAGAAATCAGTGCTGATGATGCTGCACCGGGTGACCCAATTGCCGGTGGTGTGGAACCAGTCATTGATTTGGTTTTTGATGTGCTGCGGGCCACCCAACAGCGAATAGCAGGTCGCCGGCAACGACCAAAGAAATGACTCGTAAGGTGCTTGCGCAAGGGTCGTTTCGATATGCGTTTGCAGTTCGCCGATGTCGGTGAACACCTTGCCGTTCCACTTGTGACGGATGTGCGGCCAGAAATACTCGCTGTTCAGCCCGGGATTTGCTTGAGCCGCCATGACGATGCGCCGCTGCGAGCTGGCGTGCTTGAGCTGTTCCACGGTACTGAAAGCATCCGCAGAACGGATCAAGCGCGTCCCCAGTCGTCGCATCAGAAAATCATTGAATTGTTGATAATCAAAAAGCTTTGAATCATCGCCCAATTGATGGAAGTCGAAGATGATGAACTCGTCCGGATTTTGAGTGAGGAACGTCGTCACCGCCTCGATCAACTCATCAAGAATGCGGTGGGACTGATAGCCGTTGTGGTGAAAGTAGTAGACCGGTGCTTGCGGGCCGGCGGTGCAGCCAAGGCGAATATCGAACGCCCGTGCGCCGTTGGCCAGTTGCCAGGCAAATGTGTCGGTCTGGCAGGTTGTCCAGTTGCCGAGTACCACTTCGTAGTTTGGCGCCCGTTCGTCCATCCCGGCATTATGCGTGCCGGGCCAAATAATATCGGTCAGCTTCAATCGACCGATATCCAGTACGTTGCTCATCCATTGTTTTTTGTCGAGTGGGGTTGCCGTGTTGCGGGTCATGAGAGTTCCTTGTTGTGGAGTCGCCCCATCCGTGGGAAGACTTTCATGACCCAGCGTAGGAGTGCTTGGCCGCATTGCCAGTCACTGAAACAACTGCACAAAAATAGCCATTTAATGGCACTGCAACTAAGGCGTCCGGTTGCCAGCTTTTGTCAGGTTGACGGTTCGGCAATAAGAAACCAGTTGTGATTCGTCAAAGAAGTCGACATTGATAATGCTGCACTTTATCGCCCAGTCGCTGTTCTTTGGGTCAAACCAGGAATCAAGTTTTTCATGAATGTCCACCGGGCCGCCCAGCACGCTGTAACTGGTGGCGGAAAGCGACCAGGGCGCCCAGGTTCCCGGTGGAAACTTCAGCACATCAACAATATGTTTCTGCAGTTCTGCGACATTGGTAATTGCGTTGCCAGTCCACTTGTGCTGTATCTGTTCGAGAAACACATCTTTATCAAGTGCCCTGTGCCAGGGTGCCGCGACTAACACGCGTTGTGCCGGACTGATGTTTTTAAGTTGAGCCAGACTCTTGGACCGGTTTTGGGTAGGGATGATGCGATCGCCGAGAAACCGTATCACCATGTCGTTGAAGTAAGCGAAATCAAAGTCATCGCCATCCAATGCATGGAAATCCAGGATGATGAATTCGTTGGGATTCTCTATAAGGAAACGCCTCACGTCTGTGACAAGATTGCCCAGGATACGATTATTGCGGTGACCATTGTGATGAATGCGGAATTTCCCCAGCCCAGGGGCAGTGGCTTCGTAAATCAAGCGGATGTCGAGCGCCCGGGCGCCTTGGTTCAACTGGGCATAAAACGATTCGTGCTGACAGGCGAGCCAGTGCGCTGGACGCGGAAACCACGACGCTTTCCAGTCGCTGCCCGCATTATGGCTGCCCGGCAAGGTTAATTGACTGAGCGACAAAGTATCAATAGCCGGCGTCGCGGACATCCAGTTTTTAAGTGCGTAGTTATTCTGAGCGATAGTATCCATTTAATGCATCCGTGCATAAGTTTGTTAGTTGGTTGGTTGTGCCGAACATCACTAATAAAGTTGATGTTCGGTCGCGTATTTATAGAGGGCGTGTCGGGCGCGGTCAATAAGGCGGGTTATGCAAAATGTTTGTTGCCGGCAAAAACACTAAGATGGATTGCGGTTCTTGGCTTCAATCCATTGAGACATGTATTGGGTACTTTTATGATGGTGATGGCGCAACATGCTGCCTATGAAGTTGTCGCGCCTAAGTTGCGCGAGATGTTGTTGGCAGTACAGCAACTTTTCGATGAGTGCAGGGCCATGTTCCGACTGTCGATAACGATCGGCCAACAGCGTTTGTCCCTGGGCTTGGGCGTCTGTCCAAAGCGCTTCGTCCTGGTACAGTCGAACCGCGCAATCGGCGAACGCCTGCGCTGTGCGGGTCACCGCGCCGGGCCAGCGGTGTTCGCCGTGCATGGCCTCGGCTCCAATTGGTGTAGTGATCGTCGGCGTTCCACATAACATGGCGTCGACAATCTTGCCTTTGATGCCGGCACCGAAGCGCAGGGGCGCCAGGCAAATCCGCGCCGCCGACATGACTTGCAAGGCATCTGGCGCCCAGTTCATCACATGAAATCCCTGGGCGGCGTTGTGCAGCGCGGTCGCTTTGGGCGGGGTGTAGGCACCGTAAATGTGTAGTTGAACCGTGGGCAGTTGCGCGCGGATCAGCGGCCAGATGGTGGTTTTCATCCAGAGCACTGCATCCCAATTCGGCGCGTGGCGAAAGTTACCGATACTCAAAAAGTGCGCACGGTCTACAAAGGGCACCGGAGGTGCACTGGGCAGATCGACCATCAACGGGCACCAGTGCAACACCTTGCGTGGCAGCTTGAACTGCTCGACCAGCAACTCGATTTCCACTTCGGAGATCATCAGGTTCAAGTCGCAACGATACAGCGCCGCGATCTCGCGTTTGGCCAGGTCGGTATCCGCCATCAGTTCGAACTCTTCACGCAGTGCCGGGGCAAATAATTCGCTGAAGTCATTGGCGTCATCACGCTCTTTCAAACGCTCTTTAAGCCGCTGGTGCCGGGCGTGTCGCAGGCTTTGCAAGTCCGAAGTCTCAAGTACTCGCAACGCGTTGGGGCAGTGCTTTTCAACACGCCAGCCAAATTGTTCTTCGATCATGAACTGGTCGAACAACACGATATCTGGTGCCAGTTCACTGATGAACGCGTCGAAACTGCTGTTGTTCAACTCGATGTCCACTTCGCGAATACCCAACGCAGTCAGGTCCGCGCGGTGTTCACCGGTACCGGCGGGGCTGCTGAAGGTAATGTCCCAGCCTTGCTGCAAGAATGTATCGAGGATTTGCATCACATGACCACTGGCCGCAGAAGAACGCGGCTCGGGCCAGACGTAACCAATGACCAGGACTTTGGTTGCGCGGGGCTGACTCATTAACGGGTATTCCTTGGTGCGGGTAAAGGGAAGGGGGGGCGAGACAATCAAGCCTGGCAGGCGAGTATGGATTTGACCTTGTCGCGCAACTGATCGATCGAGAACGGTTTTCCGATCATATGCATGCCATCAGGCACGTCGATGTTTTCGGCATAACCGCTGGCGAACAGGATTGGCAACTGCGGGCGCAGCTTACGCGCCTCATTGGCCAATTCCCGGCCGTCCATCACCGGCAAGCCGACATCGGTCATCATCAAATCAATGTATTGGTCTTCGTCGTTGAGAAATTCCAGGGCCTGTTCGCTGCCATCCGCCTCGAGCACTTTGAATTCCAGCTCCTCCAGCACGTCAACGATCAGCATGCGCACGATCGCATCGTCTTCGACGACTAAAATGATGGATGCCTTGGCGGACATAATGTGTGCTCTCAAAAGATGAGTTCAGGGGGCGCCGGTGGAAAGAAATCGTCGGGCTCTTGCATGAGTAAGTGGCGGATCCCGACAAGTTCCCTGCGCTGTGCAAAAAGAATAGCTGCGCGGCGGCCGGCAAGGATAACCGGTCCCTTTTAGGCTCGCGCAGCTAAATGCGGGGATTGCGCTTGATTCATGGCATATAGTTGGATCAATACGCCTTTTTTGGGGCAAACTCCCTGATTTCGAACAGTTCGACAAGGCCTCCACATGACCACTGCGTCTTCGGTTGATGAGCAACGATTCCGCAAACTCCTGAGCCGCAACGTCAGCCTGCCATTGGGTGTCGGTGTCATCAGTGCGGTGTTTTTTGTCTCACTGATCACTTATTTGTTGTCAGTGATCCAATGGGTCGATCACACCGACCGGGTGATCAATAACGCCAATGAAGCGGTAAAGCTGACAGTCGATCTGGAAACCGGCATGCGGGGTTACTTGCTCACCGGCGACGAGCATTTCCTCGACCCCTACGAGACAGCCAAGCCGAAAATCACGGTTGCGCTCAACACCTTGCTCGAACTCACGGCCGATAACCCGGTGCAGACCGATCGCTTGCGCCGGCTTCAAGCGTTGCAAACTGAATGGGCGAGCTATGCCCAGTCGATGATTGATTTGCAGCGTTCCAGTGGCGATTACCGCAGCGTGGTCAAGGCCGGTCGTGGCAAGCGACTGACCGACGAGATTGGCAAACAGTTCGAAGACGTGATCGACTCGGAGCAGCAATTGCGCACGGCGCGCAACGAAGAGGTGAGTAGAGCCACGATCTGGAGCATCTCCCTGTATCTGATATTCATCGCGACGATCAGCGGTTTGCTGGCTTACATCGGTCGTCGGGATTTGCTTGGCCTGTCGCAAAGTTACGCCGCGAATCTGGCCGCACAACACGCCAGCGCCCAGCGCCTGGAACAGCAAGCCTGGCTGCGCAATGGCCAGACAGAACTTGCCGAGCAAGTACTGGGGCAGTTGAGCCTCAATCTGTTGGGTCGCAATATTCTGCAGTTCTGCGCGCAGTACCTGGGCACCGCCGTGGCCGCCATTTATGTGCGTGAAGATCATGGCGCGCTCAAGCGCATAGCCTCCTACGGTTTCTCTCGCGAGCAAGAAGAGCGCGATCAGCAGATTTACAGCGATGAAGGGATTGTCGGCCAGGTCGCCAACCGGGCTCGCCTGATTCGTCTGGATGACGTGCCGAGCAACTATTTCAAGGTCAGCTCCGGTCTGGGCGAAGGCTTGCCACACAGCGTGCTCGTGGTGCCGACCAGTGACGACGACCGGGTCAACGGTGTCATTGAACTGGGCTTCCTGCGACCGCTGATTGATCGTGACATCGAGTTGCTGGAGTTGATCGCCGGCAACATTGGCACCTCCATCGAGGCGGCTCGCTATCGCCAACGATTGCAGGAAGTGCTGGCCGAAGCCCAACAACTGAATGAAGAGCTGCAAGTCCAGCAAGAAGAGCTGAAATCCGCCAACGAAGAACTCGAAGAACAGTCACGGATTCTCAAGGAGTCCCAGGCCCACCTGGAAACCCAGCAGGTTGAACTGGAGCAGACCAACGAGCAACTGGCCGAGCAAGCGCAAATCCTCGCCGATCAGCGCGACGCCATGGACCAGAAAAACACCGAGCTGAACCAGGTGCAAGTCCAGCATGAAGACCGCGCCGAAGAGCTGCAACGCTCCAGCAAGTACAAGTCCGAGTTTCTCGCCAACATGTCCCACGAACTGCGCACGCCGTTGAACAGCTCGTTGATCCTGGCCAAATTGCTCGCCGAAAATCCCCAGGAAAACCTGACTGTCGAGCAGGTGAAGTTTGCCGAGTCGATCTATTCCGCCGGTAATGACTTGCTCAATCTGATCAACGACATCCTCGACATTTCCAAAGTCGAGGCTGGCAAGCTGGAAATACGTCCCGAGAACACCAGTGTCGAGCGCCTCGTCGACGGCTTGCGCGGGATGTTCGAGCCGGTGGCGATGGACAAGGCGCTCGCGTTTCATGTCGAGTTGCAGCCCGGTTCGCCAAAGATGCTTTTCACCGACCGCCAGCGCCTGGAGCAAGTGATCAAAAACCTGCTGTCGAACGCTGTGAAATTTACGGAGAAAGGCTCGGTCAGCCTGACCGTCGCGCCGCAGCCCAATAACGGCGTTGCCTTCGTCATTCGCGATTCAGGTATCGGTATCGCCGATGAACAGCAGGAAAGCATTTTCGAGGCGTTCCGCCAGGCTGACGGCACCACCAATCGGCGTTACGGCGGCACAGGCCTGGGCTTGTCGATTTCAAGGGATCTGGCCGCGTTGCTCGGCGGCTCCATCAGCGTGGCCAGCGAACCGGGGCAGGGCAGCGTGTTCACGCTGGTCTTGCCTCAACAATACGTCGAGCCGACCGGGGAACCGGTTGAGCCCCTTAGGGCTTCAGCCGTTACCATCGCCCACCGCGTGGCGCCAGCAGCACCGGTATTGGTGACTGCCGCAGTTGATATTCCTCGCTTCAACGATGACCGCACCCAGGCGCCTTTCACGACTCGATGCATTCTGGTGGTGGAAGATGAGCCGAACTTTGCGCACATCCTCTACGACCTCGCGCACGAACTGGGCTATCAATGCCTGGTCGCCCACGGTGCCGATGAGGGGTATGACCTGGCCAGGGAGTTCATTCCCGACGCCATTCTGCTGGACATGCGCCTGCCGGATCATTCCGGGCTGACCGTGTTGCAACGCTTGAAGGAACACGCCGAGACCCGCCACATTCCGGTTCACGTGATTTCGGTTGAAGACCGGGTCGAAGCCGCGATGCACATGGGCGCCATCGGTTACGCGGTCAAACCGACCAGCCGCGAAGAGCTCAAGGATGTATTCGCCCGCCTCGAAGCCAAGCTGACCCAGAAGGTCAAGCGGGTGCTGCTGGTCGAAGACGACGATTTACAGCGCGACAGCATTGCCCTCCTGATTGGCGATGAAGACATCGAAATCACCGCCGTTGGCCTGGCTCAGGATGCGCTGGACCTGCTGCGCACGACGATTTTCGATTGCATGATCATCGACCTGAAGCTGCCGGACATGCTCGGCAACGATTTGCTCAAGCGCATGTCCACCGAGGACATCTGCTCGTTCCCGCCGGTGATTGTCTACACGGGGCGCAACCTGACCCGCGATGAAGAGGCGGAACTGCGCAAGTATTCGCGCTCGATCATCATCAAGGGCGCACGCTCGCCCGAACGCTTGCTGGATGAGGTCACACTCTTTCTGCACAAAGTCGAATCGAAGTTGTCCCATGAGCGGCAGAGGATGCTCAAGACCGCGCGCAGCCGCGACAAGGTCTTTGAGGGTCGCAAGGTGCTGCTGGTGGACGACGATGTTCGCAACATCTTTGCCCTCACCAGTGCGCTGGAGCAAAAGGGCGCCGTCGTGGTTATTGGCCGCAACGGTCATGAAGCCATTGAGAGACTGAATGAAGTCGAGGACATCGATCTGGTGTTGATGGACGTGATGATGCCGGAGATGGATGGCTTTGAAGCCACGATCGAGATCCGCAAGGACCCGCGCTGGCGCAAGTTGCCGATCATTGCGGTGACGGCCAAGGCCATGAAGGACGATCAGGAGCGCTGCTTGCAGGCGGGTGCTAACGATTATCTGGCCAAGCCCATCGACCTCGATCGGCTGTTCTCGCTGATTCGTGTGTGGTTACCGAAGATGGAACGCATTTAGTGGAACGCATTTATTCCGTGGAGCGAAACAGCGAAATCGAGTTGCGCTTGTTGATCGAGGCGATTTACCTCAAGTACAGCTACGATTTTCGCGATTACTCCGGTGCTTCGATCAAGCGTCGGGTGAATCATGCGCTGGCACAATTTGAGTGCACTACCATCTCGGCCCTGCAAGAAAAGGTGCTGCATGACCCGAACGCGTTCATGCAGTTGCTGCAGTTGCTGACGATCCCGGTCAGCGAAATGTTTCGTGACCCATCGCATTTCCTGGCGATCCGCAAGGAAGTGGTGCCACTGCTCAAGACCTATCCCTCGATCAAGATCTGGATCGCGGGTTGCAGCACCGGTGAAGAGGTCTATTCGATGGCGATTCTGCTGCGCGAAGAAGGCCTGCTGGAGCGCACCATCATCTATGCCACCGACATCAACCCGCGCTCGCTGGAGAAGGCCAAGCAGGGGATTTTCTCCATGGAAAATGTCCGGGCCTACACTGCTAATTATCAGCAGGCAGGTGGCCAGCGTTCATTTGCCGATTACTACACGGCGGCCTATGGTTACGCCATTTTCGACAAGAGCCTGTGTGAGAACGTGACCTTTGCCGATCACAGCCTGGCGACGGACAGTGTCTTTTCAGAAACCCAATTAATTTCGTGTCGTAATGTATTGATTTATTTCAATAAAAAACTTCAGGATCGTGCGTTCGGGTTGTTCCATGATTCCCTGTGCCATCGTGGCTTCCTGGTGCTGGGCAGCAAGGAAACACCGGATTTTTCGGCTTTCGGCAACCAGTTCGAGCCGCTGGTCAAACAAGAACGGATCTACCGCAAATCATGAAAAAGGCTGCAGTGTTTCCTTCCATCGAGGCCATCGTCATTGGCGCGTCGGCTGGCGGCGTGGAGGCGTTGCTCACGTTGCTCAGCCCGCTGCGTAAAGGTTTCGCGTTGCCGATCATCGTGGTGCTGCACTTGCCCGACGAACGCTGCAGCCTGTTGTCCGAGGTGTTTGCGCGCCGGGTTTCGATGCCCGTCGAAGAAGCCACCGATAAAACCCGGGTCAAAGCCGGCACGCTGTATTTCGCCACACCCGGTTACCACTTGTCGGTGGAGCAAGACCGCAGTTTTTCGTTGAGCCTGGAAGATCGCGTGCACCATTCGCGCCCCGCCATTGATTACTTGTTCCAGTCTGCTGCTGACGCCTACGGCCCGAGCCTGGCCGCGGTGTTGCTGACGGGCGCCAATCGCGACGGAGCGGTTGGTCTGTCTCACGTTAAATATCACGGTGGGCTGACCATCGTGCAGGACCCGAATGAGGCGCAGGTCGCGATCATGCCCCAGGCCGCGCTGGATATTCAGCAGCCCGACCACATACTCTCTATTGGCGGCATCGGCCGTCTGCTTGTCGAGCTGGAACGAATAGCATGCTAAGTAACATCCAAGCCAAACTGCTGATCGTCGACGATCTGCCGGAGAACCTGTTGGCACTCGAAGCGCTGATCAAGCGTGAAGACCGGGTGGTCTATAAAGCCTTGTCTGCCGATGAAGCGTTGTCGCTGTTGTTGCAGCATGAATTCGCCATGGCCATCCTCGATGTTCAGATGCCTGGCATGAATGGTTTCGAGTTGGCGGAGTTGATGCGCGGCACGGAGAAAACCAAAAACATTCCGATTGTGTTTGTCAGCGCTGCAGGTCGAGAACTGAACTACGCGTTCAAAGGTTACGAAAGCGGTGCCGTGGACTTCTTGCACAAGCCGTTGGACATTCACGCGGTCAAGAGCAAGGTCAATGTGTTTGTCGACCTGTATCGCCAGAGCAAGGCGATGAAACAGCAGGTCGAAGCGCTGGAGCAAAGCCGCCGCGAGCAGGAAGAACTGCTCAAACAGTTACAGCACACGCAGTTGGAGTTGGAGCAAGCGGTGCGCATGCGCGATGACTTCATGTCTATCGTCGCCCATGAAGTGCGTACGCCGCTCAATGGCCTGATTCTCGAAACCCAGCTGCGCAAGATGCACCTGGCTCGGGACAACGCGTCGGCGTTCACCCTGGACAAGATGCACGCCATGGTCGACCGCGACGAGCGCCAGATCAAAAGCCTGATCCGCCTGATCGAAGACATGCTCGATGTGTCACGTATCCGCACTGGCAAGCTGTCGATCCGCCCGACAAAATTCGACCTGGTGCAACTGGTGGGCAATGTGTTGAAAAACTTTGCGCCGCAGGTCGATTCCGCCGAGTGTTCCACGCACTTTACGGCCGGGCAGCCAGTGGTCGGCAACTGGGATGAATTTCGTATCGAGCAAGTCATTTCAAATTTACTGACCAACGCCTTGCGTTATGGTGGTAAAAGCCAGATCGACGTGCGGGTTTATGCACAAGACGGTCAGGCGCGGGTTGAGGTGCAGGATCGAGGGATCGGCATCAGTGAAGAAAACCAGAAGCGTATTTTTCAGCAGTTCGAGCGTGTTTCAGCCAAGACCGTGGTCGCGGGGCTGGGGCTTGGGCTGTTTATTTCCGAACAAATTGTCGCCGCACATGGCGGCTCCATCGCCGTCGAGAGCAAAATCAACGAAGGCGCCTTATTTCGCGTTTGTCTGCCGCTTTAGGAAATGAGCCAGATAAACGCAACCTCTGAGCGACCCCAGGGTCGTATCAGCAGCTATTGACCGAACAAAGGCTTCCCATGAGTGAAGATGCACAAGACGTCGTACTGATCGTCGAAGATGATCCCTCTATTTTGATGGTCCTTTCGGCGTATTTGTCGGGCGAGGGTTACCGGGTACTGCAAGCGGAAAACGGCGAGCAGGCCTTTGAAATTCTGGCCAGCAAGCCGCACCTGGACATGATGATCACCGACTTCCGCCTGCCGGGCGGGATTACCGGCGTACAGGTCGCGGAACCTGCGGTCAAGTTGCGCCCGGAGCTCAAGGTGATCTTTATCAGCGGCTATGCACAGGAAGTCCGCGAGACGGACAGCCCGATCACCAAAAAAGCGCCGATTCTGGACAAGCCGTTTGATCTGGATGTATTGCAAGAGCTCATGCAACAAATGCTTTCCTGAGCACCTTGCCATCGGCGGTCACGGTAGGGATCAGATGCTGATCATCTCCCGAACCTTGGCCGTCAGCAGATCAAAGGTAAAAGGTTTGGTGATCATCTGCATGCCAGGGTCCAGAAACCCTCCACGCACGGCCGCGTGTTCGGCATAGCCGGTGATGAACAGCACTTTTAGATCAGGTCGGTACTGCCGACCGATTTCCGCCAGTTGCCGGCCATTCATGCCCGGCAGCCCGACGTCACTGATCAACAGATCAATGCGTTGCGCCGAGTCGAGAATCGGCACCGCACTGTCGGCGTCGCCGGCTTCTACATAGGCGTAGCCCAATTCACTCAACACGGCACTGACCAGCACCCGGACCGCCGGATCGTCTTCGACAATCAGCACGGTTTCACCGTCCAGGGCGTGAGGGGCATGCTGGATGTCGATCAGGTTTTCCTCAGCCAGATCCCCGCTGTAACGCGGTAGAAACAGACTCACCGAGGTGCCGTGACCGACTTCGCTGTCGATCGTGACGTGACCGTGGGATTGTTTGCTGAATCCGTAAATCATCGACAACCCCAAACCGGTGCCCTGGCCAATCGGCTTGGTCGTAAAGAAAGGGTCAAAGGCCCGGCTGATGGTGCTTTCGGGCATGCCGCAACCGGTGTCGGTGACGCGCAACAACACGTAATCACCCGGTAGCAGATTGCCGTGAGCTGCAACGAACCGCGAGTCCAGTTGCTGATTTGAGGTGTTTACAATCAACGTGCCGCCTTCAGGCATGGCATCGCGGGCGTTGAGCACAAGGTTGAGCAGGGCACTTTCGAGTTGATTGGGATCGGCCTCGGCCACCCACAGGTCTTCGCTCAGTTGTATGTCCAGTTCAATACTTTCGTTGATGCTGCGTTGCAGCAATTCGCCCATGGACGCTACGAGGGTGTTCATTTCAACGGGCTTGGAGTCCAGTGATTGGCGCCGCGAGAACGCCAGCAATCGATGGGTCAAACCGGCGGCGCGGTTGGCGGATGTCACGCCAAGGTCGATCAACCCGTCCAGGTCCTCGGTGCGCCCCCTCGCAAGGCGCCGACGCAGCAATTCAAGACTGCCGATGATGCCAGTCAGCATGTTATTGAAGTCATGGGCGATGCCGCCGGTAAGCTGTCCGACCGCTTCCATTTTCTGTGATTGCCTGAGGGCTTCTTCGTTGTGGCGCAGCTGTGCGGTGCGTTCCTCGACCTGTTGCTCAAGGGTTTCCAGGGTTGTTTGCAGGCGCAGCTCGCTTTGGCTCAGGTCAATCAAGCGGTCCCTGGCTTCATACTGTCGTCGTCGCCCGCGCAAGGCGGTGGCGACCAGGCTGATCAGGGTCACGGGATGGAAGGGGCGCTCCAGAAACGTTACGTTGCCCAGCTGCGCGCCCAGCCGAGAGGCGGGGTTTTGCTCCGGGCCGCCGTGGTGGGTCAGCAGTACGATCGGCAGGTCCGACCAGGCGGGTTGATGGTCGATCAAGCCCAGAAGGGGGTCAAGATCAGAGCCCAGCAAGGCTTCGGATGCAATCAGCAACAGCCCGGCGCCTTGCTCAAGTTCGTCGCACAGTGTGATCAAGTTACGGGTGACGAGCCCTTCAAATCCGGCTTCATTGAGCATCATCAGGGCTATCTGGCTGTCGCGTCCCAGTGGCGCGAGGATGATCGCGCGCTCGGACATCGCCTCGATGGCCGTCACTTTTGATCTTCCCTGAGCAACGGGTTGCTGGCGCCCAGATAAGTGGGCACGCCACGCAACACGCCTTGAAACGCGTCCAGCGGTTCACCGATGGTCATGCCAAGGCTGCTGATGCGGTATTCGCGGATGGTCGACTCGTGGCTACCCGTACGTTTCTTGATGATCGAGATCGCCCGGCGAACCTTGCCCAGCGCTTCGAAGTAGCGCAGCAGAATCACCGTGTCCGCCAGGTAAGTGATGTCGACCGGCGCCTGCATGTCGCCGACCAGCCCGTGTTGGGCCACCGTCATGAACGTCGCCGCACCCTGGCGATTGAGGTACAGCAGCAACTCGTGCATGTGCAGCACCAGCGCATTTTCCCCGGGCATCGCAGCCTGATAGCCGTTGATGCTGTCGATGACCACGGTTTTGATATGGCCTTCGTCGACGCAGCAGCGAACCCGGTGGGAGAACTCTCCGGGAGACAACTCGGCTGCATCCACTTGTTCGATCAGTAAATTGCCGGTGTCTTGCAGGGCCTGCAAATCAATACCCATGTTTTTCATGCGCTCGAACAACAGCCCCATTTCTTCATCGAATATGAACAACGCGGCTTTTTCACCGCGCGCCACGGCGGCGGCGGCGAAGATCATCGAAATCAGCGATTTGCCGGTACCGGCCGGGCCAAGGATCAGCGTGCTGGAGCCGGTTTCTATTCCGCCACCGAGCAGGGCGTCCATTTCCTTGATGCCGCTGGTCAACTGTTGCCGGGTGTAACGCCCGCGGTGCTCGGCGGCCACGAGGCGCGGGAACACATGCACGCCATCGCCCATGATGGTGAAGTCATGAAAACCGCCACGGTATTTTTGACCGCGATACTTCACCACGCGGATGCGACGGCGTTCGGCGCCGTAGTTGGGTGTCAGCTCTTCCAGGCGAATCACGCCGTGGGCGACGCTGTGTACGGTTTTATCGAGGGACTCGGTGGTCAAGTCATCCAGCAACAGCACCGTGGCGTCGTACCGCACAAAGTAGTGCTTGATCGCCAGAATCTGTCGGCGGTAACGCAACGAGCTTTGAGCCAGCAGGCGGATTTCAGACAGGCTGTCGAGCACCACGCGGGTCGGTTTGATCCGTTCAACCACTTCGAAAATCTGCTTGGTGGCTTCGCCCAGCTCAAGGTCCGAGGAGTACAACAGGCTTTGCTGCTGCTCGGCATTGAGCAGGCTTTCCGGTGGGGTCAGCTCGAAGATGTGGATGTTCTCATCCAGCTCCCAGCCGTGGGAAAGCGCACCTTGGCGCAGTTCGCGCTCGGTTTCCGACAGTGTGATGTACAACGAGCGCTCGCCCGCCAGGGCGCCGGCCAACAGAAAATGCAAAGCGACGGTGGTTTTGCCGGTGCCGGGCTCACCCTCCAGCAAAAAAACATGCCCGCGGGACAAGCCACCGGCCAGGATGTCATCCAGGCCTTCGATGCCGGTGGCGGCTTTTGCACTGATAAACTCGTTAGATGTAGACAAAAAGAACCCTCTCATAAACAGGGGAAGTGAGGCGCCAGGCTGAAGTGCCTGAACGGGCTGCCTGATCACTTGACCGCTGGCCGTGATGACGGTTCAACGTAATTTCGTGAGGGTTAAAGCCCTTGCTGCAACGCGGGATCATCCGGGTTGAGTTGTTCCAGTTGTGCCAGCAGGATTTGCACGTTCTGCAACTGTCCGCTTTCCTTCCAGTAGTTGATCAGCAGCACTCGCGCCTTGCGATCGGACGGGTGACGCTGGACGATTTCCTGTAACTGTTTTTGCGCAGCCTCCAGCTCTTGCTCAAGGTGCAAAGTGGTCGCCAGGTCGTAGCGATATTCCTTGTTGTCAGGCTCCAGCTCTACGGCTTTGGAGAGGCCGAGGAGGGCGAACTCACTCTGTCCGTGGTGCAGCAACCACAGCCCCAGGGCGTGTTGCAGATACGCTGAGTCGGGTTGCGCCTTTAACTGTTTCGCCAACAACTGGCGCGCGGCATCGCTTTGGCCTTGCCGGTCGAGCACGTCGATTTGCATCACCAGCGCCGGCAAATTGCCGGGTTCCAGCTGCAACGTGCGGTCCAGCGCCTCTTGTGCCTCTTTCAATTCGGCGTTGTGCAGGTGCAAGCGCGCCAATTGGTATTGGTTCTGCGCGCTGGGTGGCTGACTTTGAAGGGCCAATTCCCAGGCGTCGATGGCTTGCTCCAGCGGTCCGAAATACAACCCCAGCTCATCCGGCGAGAGCCCCAGCAGGGCGTTGACGGCTGCAAAACGCACGCTTGGCTCGCTGTCGTCGAGCAACGGGCCGATCAGCAGGCTGCGTTGCCCCGCGGACACCAGGCCGCTAATGCTTTTGATCGCGGCGATCCGCACGTCTTCATTGGCATTTTGCAGGTCCGCATCCGCCAGTTTCAGGGCTTGCGGGCTTGGGTAATTGGGCAATTCGGCATGCAGCCAGATACGCCGCTTGGCGGACAGGTCAGGGCGTGCCAGTTGTTGGTATAGCACCCGTGCGGCTCCCGGTTGACCGGTACGTGCCTGAGTCAGTGCTTCGCTGTAACCACGCTTGATCGCCTCCGGGACCTCAGGTGTGGTGCTGCGCAGGAGTAACCAGGCAATAAAGACGGTAAACAGCACACAGAGGCTGATAAGCAAATAGCGGCGGGGCTGGGGCATGCAGGAATCCAGGAGCTGGCAAGCTTTTGCAAAGCTGTCAGCTTCGGTCAGGTCGGGCTGTGAGTCAAACGCTGACTTGGCCCGGTGTCGACGATTTAGCCTACAGGGTACGTCGACATTGAAACCTGTCGAGGCTCTGAAGCAGTGACTACGCTTGCTAGAGATGACTCGACGAGTGTTCCCATGCAACCGCTGCTCCAATACTTCAAGGCAATGCTCAATCCCGGGCAAGCGGTGCTGCTGTTTGCCTTGAGAACCATCGCGGCCGGGTTGTTGACCCTGTATCTGGCGTTCCTGTTCGACCTCGACCAACCCAAGTGGTCGATCATGGCGGTGGTCATCGTCAGCCAACCTCTGGGTGGCATGGCACTGGCCCGCAGTTTCGGCCAGGTCATCGGCACCACAATGGGCGCTGCGGTGGCCGTCCTGATCATGGCGATCTTTCCCCAGGCGCCGCTGCCTTTCATCATTACCCTGGCCCTGTGGCTGGCGCTGTGCACCGCCGGTGGCACCTTGTTGCGCTACACCAGCTCCCAGGCATTTGTACTCAGTGGTTACACGGCTGTGGTGGTGGCGCTGTTGGCCATACCGGATCAAGACGGCACCTTTCTGCTGGCGATTACCCGTGTTACCGAGACGCTGCTGGCGGTGGCGTGCGTCTGCGTCGTCAGCCTGTTGACCGCGCGACCGGAGGCCGTAGCCCGGAGTTATTTCACCAAGATCGATCAAGTGATCAAATTACTGGCGACACACGCCGCAGCGGCGATTCGAACCGAAGAATCCGAAGCTGATTTCCACCGTCGGCAAATGCAGTTATTAGGCGAAATCAGCGCCCTTGAAGGATTGCGCCGGCACCTTTATTTCGACGCCCCCCGACTGCGTAGCGCCGATGGCCTGGTGCAACTGCTGGGAAACCAATTAGTGTTGCTTACCTCCCGGCTGACGGCCCTGCGTCACCAGCGTCAACTGCTGGCTGAGCGCTGGAAAGGTGATTTGCCCGAAGAAATACAGCGTTTGCGCGCCGAAGAACTTGCATTTCTTGATGAGCTGGCTCTCAAGGGACGCTCGCTTGCGCCCGATGATCGCCATCATTTTTCGGCATTGCAGCAGCGATTTGATGATCAGGCCTACAAGGCTGAACAACTGACTGAAGCCATGCCGGCGACGCTACGCTCATTGGCGTGGGCTCTGCGCTGGGAGCAAGCGCGGATGCTGCAGCAACTGGAGCAGATTCTGGAGTTGAGCGACGCCATTCAGGAGGAACGCCAGGCCAGTTGCGTGTTTCGCGGGCAGGAAAACCCATTGCATCTGGATTACACCCTGGCAGCGATGAACGCGACCCGGGCATTTACCGCGTTGCTGGTCGCCGGGCTGATCTGGATCGAGACCGGTTGGGACGGTACGCGGGGCGCGATGATCCTGGTGGGGATCCTTTGCTCCCTGATGGCAACGTTCCCCAGGCCGCTCCTGGCGGCGCAAAGCTATGCAAGGGGGCTGGGCCTGGCGTTGGTGGTGTCGGCGCTCTATCAATTCATGCTGATACCCATGATCAGTGATTTCCAGCTATTGGCATTGCTGTTGGTACCGTTGTTGTATGCCGTCGCGGTGGGGCTTGCCACGCCTGCCACCACCGGGACAGGCATCGGTCTTGGGCTGACGACATTTCTGTTGTTTGGACCGCAAAACGTCGGGATAGGCCAGAACAGTGCGATCCAGTGGTTCGAGTTTGCCGGCGCATACATCAGCGCAACCGTCCTGGCCTTGAGCGTCTTCGCGTTGATTTTTCCGTTCAGGCCTGACTTACGGATTCGTCGGCTGTTCAAGGAGAATTGCGAGCAGGTCCACGCCTTGATGAAAACATCGGCCGCCGACGAACATCAATTTGCCTTCGAAAGCCGTATGGTCGATCGATTGACCATGATGTTGGGATTATTGCCGGCCACCAGCGACAAGTCTTCCGGGGAACTGTTTCAGGTCAGTCTCGGGTGCATGGCTTTGGGCGTTGCACTGAACCAACTCCGGCAGCAGGGGCAGGGCAACACGTTGTTGAGTTCGGAGCAACAGCAACGGTTGCTGACTGCGGTGCGCGATTGCGGAAGGTGGGTTGCCGGGCGGCCGGGGATAGACCTCAACCGGCTACTGGGGGATTTGCACACCTTGGGCGACGAGATGGACGATCTGCATCTGGTGGTTCACGAACAGCTGTGGTCGGTGTTCCGAATGCGCGTGGCACTGCTGATCGTCGAGTCGTTCATCCAGCGATATCGCGAGTACTTCCAACCTGTGGACACAGTAGGAGCGCCAGCCCTTGCCCATTGATTTTGAACTGGGTGGCGTGTATTTGCCGCCTATCGCTCAGGCACTGCTGTTGGCGCTGCCGATATTTCTGGCGCTGGATTGGGGCTTGCGTCGCCTCGGCGTGCTGCGTTTCGTCTGGCATGAAGCGTTGTTCGAGGGCGCGCTGTATGTCTGCGTATGCGCAACGTTGATTTTGCTGATGGGAGCCTGATGCCTTGAAGAAAAACCTTGCCCGATTCGCAACACTGGCTGTTGTACTGTTGGCCTTTCTACTTGGCTGGTTTGCCTGGCAGCATTACACCCGATCCCCCTGGACCCGGGATGCACGGGTTCGTGCTGATGTGGTGACCTTGTCTGCCGACGTGTCAGGGCGCATCGTCAAGTTGGCCGTTCAAGACAACCAGCATGTTGAAAAAGGCCAGTTGCTGCTGGAAATCGACCCGGCTCGCTACACCCTCGCGGTGGAGCATGCCAAACGGTCTGTGGAAGTAGCGAAGGCTTCGCTGGGGCAATCACAGGCGACGATTTCCGCCAGCGAGTCGCTGCTCAGGCAGCGGCAGAGTGAGGAGCGTCGGCGCCGTACGCTAAAGGACCGCTCGGCGATCTCAGGGGAGGAGTGGGAAAAAGCCAACACCGACGTATCCGTGGCCGAGGCCGATCTACTGCGTAACCAGGCCAATCTGATTTTGGCCCAGGCCAACGTGCAGCTGGCGATCGCGGCGTCGACTCAGTCTGAACTGGACTTGCAACGCACCCGGGTCGAATCGCCCGTCACGGGCTATGTCACCAACCTGCTGACCCGTCAGGGCGACTATGCGTCTGCTGGCGGCCCACTGTTGGCGCTGGTAGACAGCAATTCGTTTTATGTCAGCGGCTATTTTGAAGAGACCAAATTGCCACGGATCCGGCTGGGCGACCGGGTCAACATCGAATTGATGAGCGGCGAAGCCTTTGGCGGCACGGTGCAAAGCATTGCTTTCGCCATCGCCGACCGGGAAAACCTGCCCGGCGGGCGCTTGCTGGCCAACATTAACCCCAGTTACACCTGGGTCAAACTGGCGCAACGGGTGCCAGTGCGAATTGAGATTGACGCCGACTATCCCGGTAAAAACCTCCTGCGCGCGGGGACGACGGCCACGGTGAGCGTTCTGGAAAACCGCGAAGCCCGGGATCATCGGTAATCCTTGAAGCAAAAAAAAGCCCTGCGACCGAATGAGGCGCAGGGCTAAAAAAATGGTTGATTGTGACCAACCAATGGAGCTCTTCAAAAAGCTTACTTGCTGGCGACCGTCTCGGGTTGCCAGCCACCGCCAAGGGCTTTGTAAATTGCGACAATGCCGCGATACAGATCGGTTTCGGCCAGGGCCTGGGAGTCTTCGGCCGCCAGTCGCTCGCGTTGGGCATCCAGCAGGACGAGGAAGTCGGTACCGCCTTCGCGGTAGCGAATTTCGGCCAGGTCAGCGGCGGCACGGCTCGATTCGCTTTGACGAATCAGTGAGATCAACCGCTGCTGAAGTTTGCCGTAGTCGCTGAACGCATTTTCCGACTCTTCCAGCGCCAACAGCACTTGCTGCTCGTAAGTCGCCAGCGCGCCTTCCGCATCCGCATCGGCACCGCGCAAACGGGCCTTCACACTGCCCAGGTCAAACGCGGCCCAGGTGATGCTTGGGCCCAGCGCCCAGGCGTTGGCCGCCGAGGAACCGATTTGCGACCCGCGCCCGGCGGTAAAGCCGAGGAAACCGCTGAGGCTGACCCGGGGGAACAAATCAGCCTTGGCCACGCCGATGCGGGCGGTGGCAGACGCCAGTTTGCGCTCGGCGCTCAGGATGTCCGGGCGACGTTGCAGCAGTTCACCCGGATCACCAATCGGCAGCGCTTTGGCAATGGCCGGCAAATCTTTCGGGCTCAGGTCGACTGTCAGCTTTTCCGGACGCTCACCCAGCAGGGTGGCGATGCGGTTTTTCTGGCGAACCTGTTCGGCCTGCAGTTGCGGCACGCTGGCTTCGACGGACGCCAAACGTGCGTCGGCACGCTCCACGTCGAGCTGATCGCCGACGCCGGCATCACGCAGGCTGATGGTGATTTTGCGCGACTCTTGCTGGTTTTCCAGGTTGGCCAAGGCGATCTTTTCACGCAATTGCGCACCGCGCAGTCGACCGTAGGAATCCACCAGTTCGGCAATCATGGTGACTTGCAGTTGGTACAAATCGGCTTCGAAAGCCTGTTGTTCCGCGTTGGCGGATTCCAGGTTGCGCTGGATCCGGCCAAACAGGTCGATCTCCCACGCCATGTCCAGACCAAGGTCGTAGCGCTCACTGTTAACCCGGTCAGTAGTTTCGCCCGGGATTTGCCCCTTGCCCAGGTCACTGCTGACTCGGCTGGTGATGGTCGGCATCGCGTTGTTGCTGACATCATCGCGAATCGCCCGGGCCGCTTTCCAGCGTGCGAACGCCACGCGCAAATCCCGGTTGCCTTGCAGTGATTGAGTGACCAACTGGTTCAGGGTCGGGTCCTCGAACTGCTGCCACCAAATGCCTTCGAAGTGCGAGCGGTCGAAGTTTTTCTGACCGGCAGCACCATCGGTGGCGGCGGTGATGTTGGCCGGCTCCGTGGCTGGGGTCTTATAGTCCGGGCCGACCGCACAAGCACTCAGGGCCAGTGCCAGCAGGCTCGGCAGGAAAGCTTTAAAACTCATTGATGCGACTCCAGTTTCAGGGCCTTGGCCGCTTTGCGCGCTTCACCGCGTTCCACAAAGTTGCGAATCAATACGTAGAACACAGGCGTCAGCAACAGACCGAAGAAGGTCACCCCGAGCATCCCGGAGAACACCGCCACACCCATGGCGTGACGCATTTCGGCACCGGCACCGCTGGAGAACACCAGCGGCACAACACCCATGATGAACGCGAAGGAGGTCATCAGGATCGGACGCAGACGCAGACGGCAAGCTTCCAGCACCGCCGCGAGCGGGTTGAGGCCTTCCAGCTGTTTGTCCTTGGCAAACTCGACGATCAGAATCGCGTTCTTACAGGCCAGCCCCACCAGTACGATCAAGCCGATCTGGGTGAAGATGTTGTTGTCGCCGCCCGACGCGATCACACCGGTAATGGCCGACAGCAACGTCATTGGTACGATCAGGATCACCGCCAGTGGCAGGCTCCAGCTTTCGTACTGCGCCGCGAGTACCAGGAACGCCAGCAATACGCAGAGCGGGAACACGAACAGCGCAGTGTTGCCGGACAGAATCTGCTGGTAGGTCAGGTCGGTCCATTCGTAGGTCATGCCGTTTGGAAGTTCTTCCTTGAGCAGTTTCTCGATGGCTTTTTCCGCCTGGCCGGAGCTGTAGCCGGGGGCTGCCGCACCGTTGATTTCAGCGGTGATGAAGCCGTTGTAGTGCATCACGCGGTCTGGGCCGGAGGTGTCGCTGACCTTGATGAAGGTCGCCAGCGGGATCATCTCGCCTTTGTTGTTACGCACTTTCAGCTGGCCGATCTGGTCGGATTCGAGGCGGAACTGTTGCTCAGCCTGAACGTTGACCTGATAGGTACGACCGAAACGGTTGAAGTCGTTGGCATACAGCGAACCCAGGTAGATCTGCAGGGTGTCGAAGATGTCGCTGACGGCGACGCCGTGGGTCTTGGCTTTTTCGCGGTCGATGGCAGCATCGACCTGGGGCACGTTCACGGTGTAGCTGGTGAACAGGCCGGCCAGTTCCGGCACGTTGTGGCTTTTGTTGATGATGTTCATGGTTTCTTTGTACAGCTCTTCGTAGCCCAGGTTGCCCCGGTCTTCGATTTGCAGGCGGAAACCACCAATGGTGCCCAGGCCTTGTACTGGTGGCGGCGGGAAGATCGCCATGTAGGCTTCTTGAATCCCGGCGAACTGACCGTTCAAGGCTCCGGCGATTGCACCCGCGGACATGCTCGGGTCTTTGCGCTCGTCGAAAGGTTTCAGGGTCACGAACACGATGCCGGCGTTAGGACTGTTGGTGAAACCGTTGATCGACAGGCCCGGGAAGGCCACCGCACTTTCCACGCCAGGCTGTTTCAGGGCCAGGTCGGACATGCGCTTGATCACGTCTTCGGTACGGTCCAGGCTCGAGGCATCCGGCAGTTGAGCGAAGGCCACCAGGTATTGCTTGTCCTGGCCGGGTACGAAACCGGTCGGGGTGTTGGCGAAACCGAAGAAGGTCAACACCATCAGGCCCGCGTACAACAGCAGGGCGATGCCGCTGCTGCGGATAACCCGGCCCACCGTGCCGACATAACCATGGCTGGCCTTGTCAAAGAAGCGGTTGAACGGACGGAACAACCAGCCACCGAAGATCTTGTCCAGCACCTTGGAGAAACGATCTTTCGGCGCGTCATGACTTTTCAGCAAGACGGCAGCCAGTGCTGGCGACAGGGTCAGCGAGTTGAACGCCGAGATCACGGTCGAGATCGCAATGGTCAAGGCGAATTGCTTGTAGAACTGGCCAGTGAGGCCCGAAATGAACGCGGCCGGGATAAACACTGCACACAGCACCAGCGCCGTGGCAATGATCGGACCGGTCACTTCACGCATGGCACGCTTGGTTGCTTCGACCGGCGTCAGTCCCAGTTCGATATTTCGCTCGACGTTCTCCACCACCACGATCGCATCGTCCACCACGATACCGATGGCCAGTACCAGGCCGAACAGCGACAGGGCGTTCAACGAGAAGCCGAACAGGTGCATGACGGCAAACGTACCAATCAGCGAAACCGGCACCGCTACCAACGGGATGATCGAGGCGCGCCAGGTTTGCAGGAACAGGATCACCACCAGTACCACGAGGATCAGCGCTTCGAAGAGGGTATGAACCACCGCTTCGATGGAACCGCGCACGAAGATCGTCGGGTCATAGACGATGCTGAAATCCATGCCTTCAGGGAAGTTCTTCTTCAGCTCGGCCATTTTTGCCCGAACTTCATTGGAAATTTCGATGGCGTTGGAGCCTGGACGCTGGAAGATCGGGATCGCCACGGCCGGTTGGTTGTTCAGCAAGGAACGCAGGGCGTATTGACTGGAACCCAGTTCGACGCGAGCAATGTCTTTGAGGCGAGTGATTTCACCGTTATCGCCGGAGCGAATGATGATGTTCTCGAACTCTTCCTCAGAAACCAGGCGACCTTGAGTGTTGACCGACAGCTGGAAGGCGGTGGCATTCGGCGCAGGCGGCGCGCCCAGTGCACCGGCAGCCACTTGACGGTTCTGTTCGCGAATCGCGCTCACCACGTCGGTTGCTGTCAGGTTGCGCGAGGCGGTCTTGTTCGGATCGAGCCAGACCCGCAGAGAGTAATCGCCCATACCGAACAATTGCACGTCACCGACACCCCCCAGGCGCGCCAGCTCATCCTTGATGTTGAGCAGGGCGTAGTTGGACAGGTAGAGCATGTCGTAGCGTTTGTCCGGCGAGGTCAAGTGCACAACCATCGTCAGGTCGGGCGAAGCCTTGTCCACGGTGATACCGATGCGCGTCACTTCTTCTGGAAGTTTGGGCTCGGTGCGGGTTACGCGGTTCTGCACCTGCACTTGCGCGTTGTCCAGGTCAGTGCCCAGCGCGAAGGTGATGGTGAGGGTGATTTTGCCGTCGGCGGTGGACTGCGAGGACATGTACAGCATGTTCTCGACGCCGGTAATGGCTTGCTCCAGCGGAGCGGCCACGGTTTCACCAATGACTTTAGGGTTGGCGCCCGGGAAGTTGGCACGGACCACAACGGTGGGCGGCACGACTTCCGGGTATTCGCTGATCGGCAACTGGAACAGCGAGATGGCGCCGGCGATCAGGATCAGCAGCGACAGCACCGCTGCGAAGATCGGCCGTGAAATGAAGAATTGAGAAAAATTCATCGGAGTTTTTGTCCCTTAACCGCGTGGGGTCGCAGCAGCCAGTTTCACAACCGAACCCGGCGCGACCTTGGCAGGTGCGACTTGGGGCAGGTTGCTGGCTTCCAGCGCTTGTCGTTGTTGAGCCAGGGCGGCGATGGTTTGTTCGCTGGCCATCGGGATCACTTCAGGGGTGACCGGCGAGCCAGGGCGAACCCGTTGCAGGCCCTTGACGATGACCGTGTCGTCCTTGTTCAGACCGCTACGCACGATGCGCAAACCTTCGATCTTCGGACCCAGTTCGACGGCGCGATAGGCCGTTTTGTTGTCGGCATCCATCACCAGCACAAACTTTTTACCCAAGTCGGTACCCACTGCTTCGTCATTGATCAGCACGGCGGAATACGTGCCGCTGCCCACCAGTTTCAGGCGCGCATAAAGGCCCGGGGTGTAGCTGCCGTCGGTGTTGTCGAATACAGCGCGACCGCGGATGGTGCCGGTTTTCGGATTGACCTGGTTGTCGATGAAGTTCATCACGCCCTGATGCGGGTTGCCGTCTTCGTTGGACAGGCCCATGTAAACCGGGGTGGTGGCGCCGCGTTTGCCTTGGCGGGCAAGCTGGGTGTACTTGAGGAATACGCGCTCGTCTGCGTCGAAGTAGGCGTAGACCTTATCGGTGGACACGACGCTGGTCAGCGGTGTGGTATCGGCGGTCACCAGGTTGCCGGCGGTGATTTCGGCACGGCTGACACGACCACTGATCGGGGCGGTGACACGGGTGAAACTCAGGTTCAGTTTGGCCAGGTCCAGTTGCGCCTGAAGGGCACCGACAGCGGCGCGGGCTTCTTGAGCGGCACTGGTACGCGAATCGGCCAGTTCGGCAGAGATCGCGTTGCTGGTGCGCAGGCGTTCACCGCGCTGGGCTTCGTTTTCACTGCGAGTCGCATTGGCGCGGGATTGGGCGACCAGGGCTTCGAGGCGGCGGACCTCAGCCTGGAACGGACGCGGGTCGATCTGGAACAGCAAGTCGCCTTTCTTGACCAGTGCGCCTTCAGTGAACGCCACTTCATCAATCTGCCCGGAGACTCGTGGGCGAATTTCTACCGTTTCCGGGGCTTCCAGGCGCCCGGTAAATTCGTCCCACTCGTTGATCGGTTGTTCCAGCACCTTGGCGACACTGACTTTGGCCGCGGGCATGGTGGCGGCAGACTCCGGAGCCTTGCCGCAAGCGCTCATCACCACCACGGCCAGCAGGGCCAACGGGAAGCGCAAATGTTTGAGTGACTGTTCCATGGATGCATCCGCCAATGTATTGAGATGGGCGGATGATGAGCGGCGAGGGTGTATCTCACGAATCGAATGAAGCGAAGGTAACTATCATTCGGAATGATATGAGGCTCGGGCGAGCTCTCTAGCTTGCACCTTGCGTTGGTGAGCTATCAACGGGCTTGATGGAAATTCTGTGTTGCTGGAAAAGCATCAATCAGTCTTGAAACCGAGGTGAGGCTATCGCGGGCAAGCCTGGCTCCTACATATCGTGCAATGGCCCTGTAGGAGCAAGGCTTGCCTGCGATAGCGTCGGCGACATTCATACGTATGTCACGCCAGGCTGTCCGGATCCCCAAAAAACATCTGAATCCGTGAACGCAACCAGCGCTCGCCCGGATCATTGTCCTGCGACCCGCGCCAGGCCATGTGCAATTCAAAACTGCGCACCGGCAGCGGCGGATCTTCAGCCCGAACACCACCGGCAGCCGTCAGCGCGTCGGCCGTGTAGTCGGGCACTGTCGCGACGATATCCGTCCCGCTCAGCAGCGTGCTCAGGCCGTTGAACTGCGGCACCGCCAGTACGACATGCCGTTTGCGCCCGAGCTTTTCCAGTTCTTCATCTATAAAGCCGCTCAGGTCGCCAGCGAACGACACCAGCGCATGCGGTCGTGCACAGAAATCATCCAGGCTCAACGGCCCCGGCACTGTGTCGGCCCGCAACAGCTTCGGCATGCTGCGACGTAGTACTTTGCGCTTGGCGTTGGCCGGCAGGTCGGCGGTGTAGCTGACGCCAATGGAGATCTCGCCCGAGGCCAGCAGGCTTGGCATCAGAATGTAATTGGCCCGGCGCACCACCAGGACGATGCCCGGTGCTTCGGCCCGCAGGCGCTTGAGCAGCATCGGCAGCAGGGCGAACTCGACATCGTCCGAAAGGCCGATGCGAAACACCGCGGTGCTGGTGGCCGGGTCGAATTCCGCCGCACGACTGACCGCGGTGGAAATCGAATCCAGTGCAGGGGAGAGCAGGGCGAAAATTTCTACCGCCCGGGCGGACGGCTCCATGCTGCGACCGGTGCGCACGAACAACGGATCATCGAACAGCCCACGCAGGCGCGAGAGCGCCGCACTGATGGCCGGCTGGCCGAGAAACAGTTTCTCTGCAGCGCGGGTTACGCTGCGTTCGTGCATCAATGTTTCGAAAACGATCAACAGGTTCAGGTCGACACGACGCAGGTCATTACGATTCATCTGGAGTCCTGGCAGAGTCATCAAGCTTGACGAGAGCGGCCATATGAGAACAATGGCCGGCATGAATCTTACGGGGAAAGGCTGCTACTCTGCACCGTGTAATTCAGTTTTTCCCGAAAGGCCGCTTCGATTTTCACGACATTTGACAATGTCGCCGGTGCTGCGGAATCAATGACAGGCATGTCGACTATTAATAGCCACTGATAGTCTTGGGTAGAAAGCCCGGATAGAGTTCATGGCATTAGAGGTTACTTTGACGAGGTTTGCGATGTCCCGCACGATCCGTTTTCACAAGTTTGGTCCAGCCGAGGTGCTCAAATGCGAAGAGCATGCGGCAGTGCTTCCTGCTCCGGGCGAAGTGCAGGTGCGCGTCGAGGCGATTGGCATCAGCTGGTATGACACGCTTTGGCGCCAGAATCTGGCCTCGTCCCACGCTCGTCTGCCTTCGGGCCTGGGCCAGGAAATGTCCGGCGTCGTTACGGCGCTCGGCGAGGGCGTGGATGACCTGGCAGTGGGTGACAAGGTCGCCAGCTTCCCGTCGCAAAGCCCGAACGATTATCCGGTGTACGGCGAGCAAATTGTTCTGCCTCGCTCGGCGCTGACCCGCTATCCCGATGTGCTGAACCCGATCGAAGCGGCCGTGCATTACACGCCGTTGCTGATTGCTTACTTTGCTTACGTCGATCTGTCACGCGTCAAGCCCGGGCAATTCGTCCTGGTGACCGACGCCAGCCATTGTGCCGGACCTTCGTTCGTCCAGCTTGGCAAGGCCTTGGGTGTACGCGTGATTGCTGCCACCAAAACGGCGGATGAACGTGAGTACCTGTTGTCGCTCGGTGCCGAGAAAGTGATCGTCACCGAAGAAGAAGATCTGCTCATGCGGATCAACAAAATCACGGACAACCGCGGTGTGGATGTGGTGTTCGATGGTTTGGGCGGTCCGCAGATGTCGCTGCTCGGTGATGTGCTCGCACCGCGTGGAAGCCTGGTGTTGTATGGCCTGCAGGGGGGCAACCAGACGCCGTTCCCGGCCTGTGCAGCGTTCCAGAAGAACATTCAGTTCTTTGTGCACTGTATCGGCAATTTCACCGGCAAGCCGGAACTGGGCATCATCCAGGACCAGGTCGCGCTGCAACGTGCCTTGCGTGACATCAACCAGTTGACCGCGGACCGCGTGCTGCTGCCGCTCAAGACTCGGGTCTTTCCGTTTTCCGAGTTTGTCGAAGCACATCGCTACATGGACGAATGCCCGTGCCGCGAGCGGGTGGCCCTCCAGGTCGAGCCTGTGTAACTCCCCGCTAAAAAGTCCGTGCTTGCACGGACTTTTTCATTCCCTTGTCGAAAGCACGAGGCGTCCTGTCAATCCATGACGGGGCCGTTCAGCAACTGAACTGGTTTTTGCCCTCAATCTGTATCTTCTAATCATCATATAAGCCTTGATAATTGAATGATTACTTTCATCTCAAGGAATGAGCTATGGCTGTTTATCGGGGCTCCGTAATACACGCTCAACAATTAGTGTGTTTTCGAAAAGTTGAGGAAGTGCGCAGGGTAACTTCTTTCTTTATTTGTCGTACTACCTGTCTGTGGGAAGTTGTCGGATATTTCCTAGGATGTCTCGTGCCCTCGCCAGAGGCCCGCCCTGCATGGGCTGAAGGCTCTCGGCGGCACGGCGCATCATTGGTTGCGCCTAATCATTTCAAATAATGACTAAAAACCAAGTGTTAATATTTCATATCAACTCCAGCACTCTAATCATGACAGGTGACCGATTGGATCATGCATGACGTTGTTTGTGTGACATCGACTCTATGAGTAACAGGTAAACGAAGATGACCAATACCCATGATCAGGCAATGAACTATGTTTATCAGCAAGTACTGCAACGATTGCTGAGTTTTTTCTCACGGGCTGAACGTACGGCTTTGCAACTGATGATTCAGCGCATCGTGGTCGCAGCCGGTGGCATGGAACGTATCGGCGAATACAAGGTGCTGACGATCCAGTCCGGCACCCGAGACAATTGCTACACCCTTGCTCTGCTGCGCGCCGCACAATTGAGTATTGCCGGCCGGGCGCCGGCGACATTCCAGCTGCGGGTGGCGACCTTGCGATCGAACGGGGTGGTGTCGGCGGCCCTTGAAAACATCCATCGCAGTTGCAGCGCATTGTTTCTTTACGATGATCCTCGCGTTGAAGTGTTGATGGTCGATAACCGCGAGGTCCTGCCGTTCAATCATGCGGTGGCAATCTCCGAAGCCGGACGGGAGTCAAATCGCCTCAATCTTTTGATGGTTGGTCACCGTCGAACCTGGAACGGCCCCCTCGACCTTTGGGATGACGCCTACCTGGCAACCGGCGAGTTCTACGGGCAGATAGCCCGCTGGGATCGCGGTGTCGATGCCTTAGTCAGCAGCGATTCGCCTCGTCAGCAAAAGCAGTTACTGGAGGGGTTGAACCGTGCTGCGGCGAAGGCCGGTTTCAAGGCCCCGGATCAACCGGAAACCAGCTATGAGCAGCTCTTTGCTCGACTCGATGAACTGGGCAGCGATTGCTATCGCGAGTTTTATCCAGATCACGAACAAGCCGCGTGGCGCCCCGCAGAAGGTTTTGAGGCGTGTCGCCGTGCGACCTACATCGATATTCACGACATGTTGGTCAGCAACCTGGAAGAGCGCTGGCCGCTGCTCACCGAGTTCCTGAAGTTTCAACCTGACGGGCTGACGACTCAATTGGGCGATTACGAATTCGTCAGCCTTTCGATTGCCGCACACCTGCGGGGGCTGCAAGCCTGCTTCGTGCAGGGTCGCGCGTATGAGGCCGGTGTCGCCGACTATGTGCAGCGGGTATTGGTGATGATGCGCCGCAAGCACCTTCCTGAGCATGCGTGTGAACAGGCATTACAGGCGTTTTGTGCCCCGGCAATCCTGTCCGATCAGCGGGAATTGGCGGCGATAGAGGCTCAAAGGACCTTGGGTCTGAATGAAGCTCAGTTGGTGTGTTTGCTGTTCGCTCCTTTTGTCGAGCATGGCGCATCGCTTGAATACTTTCTGCGCCAGTGTCATCCCGGCATGCTCGTGGCGTTGCCGGACCTGCATCGGGCCATGCAGGGCATGCCTGCACCCGAGCAGGTTTTGCAATGGATGGTCGACGTCAGCGGGTTACCCGTCAGCCTGATTGGTACGCTTTATTGCATGGGGCCGGTGGTCAGCGGCGAACCTGCGGACGTGGGGCAGAGCGCAGATACAAGGGAGATTGACGTTGTGACGAGCGAACGGTCAGCGGGACGTTGAAGGTGCCCGGCTTGGTAACGTCCGCTCAGCGGCTTTGGGCCGTGTTCAGCGTGTTCGGTCATTGCTCATGAAAGGACCCCGAGAAACCGATTTCGCTTATCAGGCGGTGTACCGCTACCTGACCCACCTCATCAGCGAGCCGGCCAGCGATACGCGCGTGCGGCTTCCTTCGTTACGACAGTTGGCGGAACGCCTGAGCGTATCGATTTCCACCATTCAGTACGCTTACTCGCTGCTGGAAAAGGAGGGGCGAGTCTATTCGGTCGCCAAATCCGGTTACTACGCATTGCCCGTGTCCTTCATCCGGCCGCCGTGCAGCGGCAATGACCTGCTGGAGACGGTTTATGTCAATGCCAGGCGCCCGGGAATGCTGGTGTTGAGTACCGATGAACCTGCGCTGTTGCAGCCGTTGGACAGCCCACTGTTGCTGCTGGAGCGAGAGCTGTTGCGCCAGTATCCGCGCCAGCCGCAATCGAGTGTTCAACCTTGCGGCGAACGGGAACTGCGCGCGGCCCTGGCGGCACGCTATACCTCCTCGCCAGCACGTTGTTGGCACGCCGACGATGTCTACATCGGCGCCGATCTGCGGGGCGTACTGGAAATATTGATCGCGGTGCTTTGTCTCAAGGATGCAACGGTCGTGGTGGAGTCGCCCTGCGACTGGTCGATCTTGCGCTTGTTTGACGCCTGCGATGTAAACGTTGTCGAGGTGGCATTGCAAGCCGATGGTGGGCTTGATCACGACCATCTGCAGTTGTTGCTGGAGTCCGAGCCGGTGAGACTTGTGATGCTGTCGTCCGGCCTGAACATGCCGCGTGGCAGTGTGGCCTGCGACAGCAACAGACAGAAAACCGCACAGTTGCTGGAGCGGCACGGTAGTTGGGTGTTGGAGAATGACTGTTACGGCGAACTTGAATATGAACCCGGCCGTCCACGGTTTCGCGATTTACTGGACCCGGACAGATTGATCGTATTTTCCACGTTCGAGAAAGTCATCGGGCCAGAAGCGCCTTATGGTTATCTGCTTTCGCGGCAACTGCGCAGTGAACTGCAGCGGCACTTTCTGCTGCGCTCGTTCCGCTTGTCGCCGATCCGCCAGAAAGCCATCGCGCGCCTGTACAACAATGGGCGGATCGACCAGCACTTGTTGGTGCTGCGACGACTGCTCAAGGAGCGCAAAGTGCAAATGACCCAGTTGCTTGAGGAGCGCCTGGCGGATGCGTTGCACTATGTCGACCCCAAGGGCGGAGCGACGGTCTGGGTTCGTTCGTTGCGTCGGGTCGATGTGCGCGGCGTGTTCCACCGCCTGCTCAAGCAACAAGTGGTGGTGGCGCCGGGGGAATTGTTCAGTTTGCGCGGGCTGCATGCGCAACATTTACGATTGAGCCATACCTTTGGCGGTGAGCATGATCTTGGCGTTGCACTGGGCTTGCTGGGGGATGCCTTGCGTCTGGAGGCGGTCGATTGAACGAGGTTATAAAACATCCTCGATCTTCCTGGATCGATAACATCGCGTTGCGGTCAAACTGCCAGTAAACTGCGATCCAATTCCTGAACCACTCTATTTCAGAGGTTTTGCATGACACTCAGTCCTTTTGCGGGCAAACCGGCACCGGCAGAATTGTTGGTCGATATCCCGCGACTGGTAACGGCCTATTACACCGGCCAGCCTGACGCCGCCATCTCAACCCAGCGTGTAGCATTTGGCACGTCCGGGCACCGAGGCAGCTCGTTCGACCTGAGTTTCAACGAGTGGCACGTTCTGGCTATCAGCCAGGCGATCTGCCTGTATCGCGAAGCCCAAGGCATCGACGGCCCGTTGTTCGTCGGGATCGACACCCACGCACTGTCCACGCCGGCGGGTGCCAGCGCCCTGGAAGTGTTGGCGGCGAACGGCGTCACCGTGATGATCGCCGAAGGCGATGAATACACGCCGACCCCGGCCATTTCCCATGCCATTCTCTGCTACAACCGTGGTCGCACGTCGGGGCTGGCGGACGGTATCGTCATCACGCCGTCCCACAACCCGCCGCAAAGCGGTGGCTACAAGTACAACCCCACCAACGGTGGTCCGGCCGATACCCATATCACCAAGTGGATCGAGGCCAAGGCCAACGAACTGCTGGCCGCCAAGCTCGCTGGCGTCAAGCGCATCAGCTATGAGCAGGCCCTGAAAGCCAGCACGACTCACCGTCACGATTACCTCAATACCTACGTTGCCGATCTGATCAACGTGATCGACTTCGACGCCATCCGTGATGCCAAGCTGCGTCTGGGCGTTGATCCGTTGGGCGGAGCAGGGGTGCGCTACTGGTCGGCTATTGCCGAGCACTACCGTCTGGACCTCGACGTGGTCAACAAACAGGTTGATCCGACGTTCCGGTTCATGACCGTCGACTGGGACGGCCAGATCCGCATGGACCCATCGTCCAGCCACGCGATGCAAGGCCTGATCGGCCTCAAAGAGCGCTTTGATGTCGCGTTTGCCTGCGACCCGGATCATGACCGTCATGGCATCGTTACGCCGTCCGGTGGTTTGCTTGCACCGAACAATTACCTGGCGGTATCGATCGACTACCTGTTTCAGAACCGCCCGCAGTGGCGCGCCGATGCAGCCGTGGGCAAGACCGTGGTCAGCAGCGGCTTGATTGATCGCGTTGCCAAGCGCCTGGGGCGTCGATTGTACGAAGTGCCCGTCGGCTTCAAATGGTTTGCTGACGGTCTGTTCGACGGTTCGCTGGGTTTCGGCGGCGAAGAAAGTGCTGGCGCCTCGTTCCTGCGCAAGGATGGCGGTGTCTGGTGCACCGACAAGGATGGCTTGATCCCGGCACTGCTGGCAGCAGAAATGACTGCTCGCACCGGCCGCGACCCGAGTCAGGCCTATCGTGCATTGACCGACGAACTCGGCGAGCCGTTCTCGGTACGCGTGGATGCCAAGGCCAACCCTGAGCAGAAAGCCTTGCTGAGCAAGCTGTCGCCGGATCAGGTCACCTCGACCGAGCTGGCGGGCGAAGCCATCCAAAGCATCCTCAGCCATGCGCCGGGTAATGATCAGGCCATCGGCGGCCTGAAGGTCATGACTGAAAACGGCTGGTTCGCGGCGCGCCCATCGGGCACGGAAGACATCTACAAGATCTACGCCGAAAGCTTTGTGAGTGATGACCACCTCAAGCAATTGGTGGCAGAAGCACAAACACTGGTGGATGGCGCAATCGCTGCGAAGTGATTGAAGACCCTATCGAGGGCAAGCCCGGCTCCTACAGGTTCAGTGGTGAACACAGATTTTGTGTTTGACCCCCGACACTGTGGGAGTCGGGCTTGCCTGCGATGGCGTCGGTACAGTCACCAAAAATCCAAAAAAAGGGGCGACCATAGGGTCGCCCCTTTTTTATCCGGCGTTTTTTACTCGATCAAGCCAGGTCGACCAGGACGATTTCACTGTCCTCGATCGCTGTCACTCGCAACACCTGCTCATCGGCCACGGCAACACCGTCTCGAGCTTGTGCACGCAAGCCGTTGACTTCAATGACACCGGTGGCTGGCACCAGGTAAGCGCGACGACCGCTGTCCAGGCGATATTCAGCCGATTCACCGGCCTTCAGGTTGGCCGCCACCAGCCGCGCATCGGCACGGATTCGCAAACTTTGATCGTCACCGGATTTGCCGCTGGCCAGAGTCACGAAGCCTTCACGCTCACCTTTCGGGAACGGCTTGGCGCCCCAGGACGGTGCAAGACCGGACTCGTTCGGGATAATCCAGATCTGGAAAATCTTGGTCGGTGTCGCCTCCAGGTTGTATTCGCTGTGTGCGATCCCGGTGCCGGCGCTCATCACCTGAACATCACCTGCTTCGGTGCGGCCCTTGTTGCCAAGGTTGTCCTGGTGAGTAATCGCGCCTTCACGAACATAGGTAATGATTTCCATGTCCCGATGCGGGTGTTGTGGAAACCCGGTGCCAGGGGCGATCACGTCATCGTTCCACACCCGCAGGTTGCCCCAGTTCATGCGCTTGGGGTCATAGTACTCAGCGAACGAAAAGTGATGATGGGCATCCAACCAGCCGTGATGGGCGCCACCCAAAGAGCTAAAGGATCTGAGTTCGAGCATGATCGTTTCCTGAAAGGGGTTAATGGCGAGCATCATCTATCAGGCACTCATCGATAAAAAGCGTAAAAAATGCCTCATTACCATCGAATTAGTTGATGCAAAATAACCTCCAAACGTTCTCATCCAGCCTTCACTTCATCGCATAAGCCAATGACCTGTAAGCATTTCACTAGAACTGAACAGCAAATGCAGACACCATAGCCCTCAACAGCCTCACACCCTGGAGTCAGCCCGCGTGCCGCAACACACCTCCGATCTTCCTCCCGAACTTCGTCCCTTGGCCGAGATGCCGCTGCTCAAACGCCTGGCCGCCCGATTCTTCGGTCATGGCTTGACCCGCCTGCGCGCCCAACACCGCGCCTCCTGGTTGCATGGGCAGGCCGACGGTTTTCGCAGCGGTCACAGCGCGGGGTTCGACTACGGCTACAAAGAAGGCCGGACCGAAGGGTTGGAAGAAGGCCGGCAGGTGTTGCTGATCCGCGACTCGCGTTCAACCGAACATCGGCCACCCAACGTCGATGACAATCTGTTTGACGATTGGCGACTGCCATTGAGCGCTGAACTGAAGAAGCGCATGAAGGCTGATGTGGCCAGTCTGATGCCATCGCATGCCCAGCCGAGCGCTGCCCAGTGGAAGATGATTTTCAGCGATACGCCGTCAACGTCAGTGATTGCCGGGGCGGGCGCAGGCAAATCGACCACGCTGGTGCTGCGCATCCTGCTGCTGACTCACTACCTGGGTTTCGAGCTGGATTCGATGACCGTAGTGACGTTCACTCGCGAGTCACGTAAAGACTTCATTAACAAGCTGATCGAACTGTTTGCGTTGTGGGACCGTGCGCTGAGCCTCAAAGAGGCGCGCAATCTGGTGCGCACTTTCCACTCTCGTATCCTGCCGATGGTACGCAGTCTGCCGGGATTCGAGCGTTTGCAAGCGTTCGAAAACCTCAGTGATCGCGCGCAAAACGGCGACGAGGAGGTCGACAGTAATCCGTTCGACTTGCGTATCAATGATGCCCAGCGACAGCGGCTCAACGCCTGTTATCACCAGTTGCATACCCTTGACGAACGCTTTCGCGAGTTAATCAAGCCGTTGTCCCGTCACGCCTTGCAACTCAAGGAGCTGGAGCGCGACCACCCGGATGTACAAAAACGCGTGGCCGTGACCGAATTGGCCGCCAAGCGCGATGAAGAGTTATGTGATGCCATTGAAGACCTGTGGTTTCGCGCTGGCGCCTGGCCCATCAAGGGCATTGAGCCGAAACGCCAGACTTTCGATATCAATGCCTCGACGTTCCATTGCCACGGTTACATCCCGAGTCTGGATGCGTGGGTCGTGCTGGGGTTCGATCCCCGGGAAAACCCGCAGGTCTGCCGTCCGAATGCCAAGCTAACGGTCCGTGCAGAATGGGCGGTTAAGCGCACCCTGTTTCAAGCTTTCTGTCGTAAGCCTTTGATATGGCTTGATAGTTACGAGTCATCAAAGCGCATTTTGACCTCGTTGGCAGGCGATGCCAGTGCGGGGCCGGGCTTTGATTACAAGGTAAAAGGAGAGCTGGCGTCAGCCCCCTTGCTGGATTGTTTTGTCGCGGCGGCCGGGTTCATAGAAAACCTCGGCCTGGATGTTCCGGGCGCAGTTGGTCAGATGAGTTTCGCCAAGGATGACCCCGACCGGTTCTTCTTCGAGGCGTTGAGTCTATTCTGGCGGGCGCTGGAAGATCACCTGCTCGATCAAAAGCCCCCGGTGATGACCTACAACCGAATGTTCGCGCTGTTCAGTGAGCACTCTCCAGAAAACCTGAAACTGCTCAGTGACGAGCTGCTGCGGCCACTGTCACACCTGATGATTGACGAATTTCAGGACGTATCGCCACAAATCGTCTCCTGGATTCGCGCAAGCCTGGCGGAAATTCGCAGTCGCGGTCCGGCGATGCACATTGGCCGGGGGGCGCAGCGTTCATCCTTGCTGTGCGTCGGCGATGACTGGCAGTCCATTTACGGCTGGCGCGGCAGTTCGCCGACGTACTTCATGGAGTTCAACAAAGAATTCCAGTCACCCGGCACTACCAAAGTCATGCTCGGCGACAACTATCGCAGCCATCAATACATCATCGACGCTGCCGAGCATATCGTCCGTGCGGCGCCGGCTATCGCAGGCAAGAAAGCCAAGGCTTGTGGCGAGCCCAAAGCGTTGTTGCCGGTAAACGTTCTGGATCGAGACGATCAGGGCATGGCACAGCGCCTGATGGAACACTACCGGCAGGGTGATTCAATCTTGATGTTGTATCGAAAAAGTAGCGATAAGTTATTGATAGAACAACATATTCAGTCGGTTATTAATGTTGATTCTAGCTTGCCTTATGGCGAGCGCCGACTCAAACAGCTCACCTATCACAGCGCCAAAGGCTTGCAGGCTGACGCAGTATTTTTGCTGGGCGATTGTCAGCATTTGACCCAGTCACCGTACAAGAACCAGGTTTACCAGATGGCGGGCCTTGGCAAGGCAGGCGACAGCGAGCCGTACGACAGCGCGCAAAAGGACGAAATCCTGCGGCTGGCGTACGTTGGCATCACCCGGGCAGTGAGTCATTGCTACTGGTATGTGGAGGGGCAGGACTCATCCGCGGTGAACATGCCCAAGGCGTCCGACCGAATCGGCAGCGGCAAAGCGTTTTTTGCCGATCATCGTGTTGGTCAGAAGTCAGCGTGACCTGAATCTCACCCAATAAAAAGCCCACATCGCGTGGGCTTTTTATTGAGTGTTCAGCCATCAGGCATAGCTTCTGAGGGCCACAGGTGGGATGAACGCCTCAAGTTCATCCTCGACAGCTTCAATGATTCGCTCGACATCCGCAGCGTTCATGACGGTTGCGCAAGGAATACCGGCAATGGCGATCATGGTCTCGCCACTGGCGCGATCAAACAGCCGCGCAATCATGCTGCCCGGCGCGTCCATGCTCGCCTCGAATCCCATGGGATGAAAATGCCAGCGCATCAGCTGGCAGGCGTTTGGAAACGTGACTTTGCTGAAAGACCCTTTATTCATATGTTGCCCGCCTTCTTCATCGAGCGCTTCCTTTAGCTCAGTTTAGGAGGGGTAGAGCCTTCAATGGCTCAACCGGTGACTGCATTTAAAATTAGCACCGGTATGTGAAAACGATGTGATTTTTTTCGGTTCCATTGAGCGGTTCGTCGATTTTTTTGTAAGGGTGTCACGCTGGGTTTTCGCAGGGCATTTTTGCAGCCATTGAAGCCTTCGCCGAACTTGGGCAAGCTCGGCGTTTTCGCCCTGGGTTTTTTATGCACACCGATGATGATGGGCCGCAGCAGACCCGGGTCACGGGCGAGACGGTCATGCGCTACCACTTGTGCTGGAAGCACCGCGATCTGGATGGCGTGATGGCGCTTTATCACCCCGAGATCCAGTACCACGACTTTTTCCAGAATCGCGTGATGGGGCTCGATGAACTGCGTGAGTACGTGCGCGTCAGCATGCCTCGCAACCCGGGCGAAGCGCTGGAACATTCGGACCGGATTCGCCTCGACGGTAACACCGCGTTTATTCAGTACCGGATGACCTTGCGTGGCGGTGAGGGGCTGGTGTCCTTCCACACCAGCGAGGCAATCACGGTACGTGATGGCTTGATTTGGCGGGTCAACGAATACGCCACGCTGGTCCACGAGCAGGCAGACAACAAGGCGAGCAAGGCGCTGCGCCCGGCCGTCAGTCGTCTGGGGTTGTCGCCGAGACAATTGAGTTTCATGGCCGATGACTTGCAGCAGTATTTCCAGCGTCAGCAACCTTACCTGGACCCCGAGCTCGACCTGCAACGGGTAGCGAAGGAGTGTGGCTACAGTCGCAACCAGATTTCCTACTTGCTGAATCAGGTGCTGGGCCAGAGCTTCTATCGCTACGTTAACCAGGCGCGCTTGCAACATCTGCTCAGCGCACTGGACGCTGCCACGCCGCCATTGCGTATCGACGAGCTGGCGTTTGCCGCGGGTTTCAATTCGCTGTCGGCGTTCTACAACTGTTTTCGCCAGCACACCGGTCTGTCCCCCAAGGCCTATGCAAAACAAATTTCTTTGCGTGCACGCGCGCAAGACAGTCCCTGAGCCCACGCACTAGGATCGACGCCATCGAAGTTTGAGTGGCGGAGTCTTGCATGTCGGCGTGGCGCACTATCAGTTTATGGATGGATCAGCTCGACGAGCCGTTACTGGCTCGTCCGGCGCTGGAGCACGACCTGGACGTCGACGTCGCAATCATCGGCGCCGGCTATACCGGGCTCTGGACGGCGTATTACCTCAAGCGTCTGGCACCGGGCCTGGACATCGCTATTGTCGAAGCACAAACCGCCGGTTTTGGCGCCTCGGGCCGTAATGGCGGCTGGTTGATGGGCAATATCCTGGGTGAGGACCGCTTGCTAGCCGACTTGTCCCCGGAACAACGCCGCGCGTCATTCGACCTGCTGCACGCCATTCCTGATGAAGTGGAAGTCGTCATTGAACGTGAGGGCATCGCCTGCGATTACCGCAAAGGTGGGGTGCTTTACTGCGCCGCACGTTACCCCGAGCAGGAAGTCAGCCTGCGCCGCTATCTGGACGACCTTTACCGCCAGGGCCTGACCGAAAGTGATTACCGCTGGCTCAGTCCCGAGCAACTGGCGCAACAGATCAGAATTGCGAAGCCCTATGGCGGTATCTATGCACCGCACGTCGCGACCCTCCATCCGGCAAAGTTGGTGCGAGGTTTGGCTCGGACGGTGGAAAACATGGGGGTCAAGATCTATGAAAACAGCCCGGTCACGCAGTGGCAGTCGGGGAGTTTGCACACGGCCAAGGCACAAGTTCGCAGCCGCTGGATTGTCCCGGCAGTAGAAGGCTACGCAACCACCTTGCCGCCGCTGGGTCGGTATCAACTGCCGGTGCAAAGCCTGATCGTTGCCACGGAGCCGCTGTCGGCTGCGGTCTGGGACGAAATCGGTCTGAATCAAGGCCAGGCGTTCAGCGAGAGCAGCCGCCAGGTGACCTATGGCCAGCGTACTGCCGACAACCGCTTGGTATTTGGTGCGAGGGGCGGGTACCAATTCGCCGGCAAATTACGCCACGACTTTGACCTGACAACCCACGAAGTGGAGCTACGGCGCTATCTGTTCGGCGAGCTCTTCCCTCAGATGAAGAACACACGGATTACCCACGCCTGGGGCGGCAACCTTGGCATGTCGCGGCGCTTCAAACCGCACATGTTGTGTGATCACGCCATTGGCATTGCCTTGTCCGGTGGTTATGGCGGGGAGGGTGTCGGTGCCAGCAACCTGGGCGGACGTACCCTTGCTGATCTGATTCTTGAGCGCGATACCGAGTTGGTACACCAGCCTTGGGTCATGCCGGGTGGGCTCGACACACTCAAGGCCTGGGAGCCGGAACCCTGCCGCTGGCTCGGTTACAACGCGATCATCCGCAGCTTTGTCCACGAAGACCAGACCCTGGCCAACCCGGCTACCGCACCCTGGCGCCGCAAGCTGGCCAGCGGGGTCGCGGGGTTCATGGAAGGCTTCATGCAGTAAACAGCGCTTTCTCCCTAGACAGGTACGCCCATGAGCATTACGCAGTTCAAGAACACCGCCACCTTGCAGCTGGAAGAATCCAATCCGGTCGCTGTGCCACTGGGGACCCCCGTGGCGGTGGCCTCGACCACCAGCGTCGAACGCGACGACGGCGTCGAAACCGGGGTCTGGGAATGCACGCCCGGACGCTGGCGCCGACAAATCGTTGCCCAGGAGTTCTGTCACTTCATCCAGGGGCGCTGCACTTTCACCCCGGACGACGGTGAAACCCTGCACATAGAAGCTGGCGATGCATTGATGTTGCCAGCCAACAGTCTCGGTATCTGGGATATCCAGGAAACCGTGCGCAAGACCTACGTTTTGATTTTTTGATCTTCTGATTGCCTGCCAATAACAAAAGCCCCTACAGGAATCGACTCATGATCCGAAAGACACTGACACTGGCGCCACTTGCACTCGTCGCAACCCTCAGCCAGGCGGCCGAGACGGTTAAAATCTACAACTGGTCGGACTACATCGCCCCGGACACCACAAAAAATTTCCAGAAAGAGACCGGCATCGCCTTCACCTATGACGTCTATGACAGCAACGAAACCCTCGACGGTAAACTGATGACCGGTAAATCCGGGTATGACGTGGTGTTTCCGTCCAACCACTTCATGGCGCGGCAGATTGAGGGGGGAGCGCTGAAGAAGCTCGACAAGAGCCAGTTGCCAAACTGGCAGAACCTCAATCCGGTGCTACTCAAGGCCTTGCAAACCAACGATCCGGGTAACGAGCACGGTTTCCCGTACCTATGGGGCAGCACGGGTATCGGCTACAACATCGCCAAGGTCAAGGCTGCGCTGGGCGACAACGCGCCGGTCGATTCCTGGGACCTGATCTTCAAACCCGAGAACATGAAAAAGCTGCAAAAGTGCGGCGTCGCCATCCTCGACAACGGCCCGGAACTGTTGCCTGCGGCGCTGAATTACCTGGGGTTGCCACCCCACAGTAAAAATCCGGAAGACTATAAAAAGGCCGAAGCACTGCTGCTGAAAGTTCGGCCGTATGTCAGCTATTTCCATTCGTCCAAGTACACCAGCGACCTCGCCAACGGTGACATCTGCGTGGCCGTCGGTTTCTCCGGCGACATCCTGCAAGCGGAGAATCGCGCCAAGGAGGCCAAGAATGGCATCGACATCGGCTACTCCATTCCCAAGGAGGGCGCCGCCATCTGGTTCGACATGGTCGCGATGCCCGTCGACGCGCCTGACGAGAAAGCTGGCTACGCCTTCATGAATTACCTGCTGCGCCCGGACGTCATGGCCGATGTCAGCAATTACGTGCACTACGCCAACGGCAACGAACAGGCCGACAAGCTGATCGAGCCGACAATCAAGAACGACACCAAGATTTATCCGAGCCCCGAGATGATGGGCAAGCTGTTCGCGCTGGAGGCGATGCCGCTGAACATTGACCGGGTTCGCACGCGCGTGTGGAACAAGATTCGGACGGGGAGTTGAGGGTTCATGTTTTGTAGTCATTGCCCGCAGTGACTCGGTTGGCAACACGGTAGATTCCAGGCCTCCTTTCAATTGATCAGGGGGCAATGGAATGCCATTCGATTCAAAAGCGGGTCATTTGCGCATTGGGCGTTTTTCCGAATCTGGGCGCATTTACTTATTGACGGTTGTCGTTCACCAGCGGCAGCCGTTTTTTGTTGATTGGCGTTTGGGAAGGTTGGTTGTCCAGCAATTGCGTTTGGCACAGGAAGAGGGCTGGGGGAATTTTGGGCGTGGGTGGTGATGCCGGATCATATGCATTGCCTGGTGCAACTGCGCGATAAATCTCTGGCTGAGTTGATGTGTCGAATCAAGTCACGCAGTAGCCTGGCCATTAATCAGGCATTAGGGCGCAGAGGGCGCCTGTGGCAGAAGGGGTATCACGATCGTGCTGTGAGGCGAGAGGAGGATGTGAAGGCGCTTGCTCGGTATGTCGTGGCTAACCCGATACGAGCGGGACTGGTGACACGGGTTCATAATTATCCGCTGTGGGATGCGTGTTGGGTGTGAGTATCTGACGACTGCTGCGCAGCCGGACGCAGGCTGCGCCAGCTGCTACAAGGATTGCGGTGTACATGAACTCTGTAGCAGCTGCCGAAGGCTGCGTCCGGCTGCGCAGCAGTCGTAAATTCTCAAATCCAACACAAATTTAACTGATATCAACGCACTGGCACTTATATTAATAAGTCCAGAAGATCGAGGCGCCTTCGACAAAAAAACTTACTTATATTTAATATTTAAATAGCGAATTGTCAGACGATTTGCGCAAACGCACAGATGCAAAACAATCTTTAGCCAGCGCACGCATTGTTTACGGGCATATGCCGGAACAGAACAATTTGGCGTCAAAAAAACACTAGACGTTTGATTTCAAATTGTGTCAGTTTTCTTTCGCCTTCATTGGGCGAGTGATAGGACGATCTCGCCAGGGATTGTCGCTATCTGACAAAAACTGTTCCATAGCTAAACAAGGAAGTGTGTTTATGTCGAATGTAAAAACCAGCGCTATTGATCATGCCGAACAGGCCTCTGCATCCTCGCAAGCATTGGCTGCACCCAGTTCAGCGTATAACCAGATCGACAGTTTCAGCCATGAATATGACCGAGGCGGCAGTCTCACGGTCAATGGCAAACCGTCCTACTCCGTCGATCAGGCCGCCACCCAGTTACTGCGCGACGGAGCTGCCTACCAGGATAAGGACGGCAGCGGCAAAATCGAACTGACCTACACGTTCCTGACCTCGGCATCGTCGAGCACCATGAACAAGCACGGAATTACCGGCTTCAGTCAGTTCAGCAGCCAACAAAAAGCCCAGGCCGTGCTTGCCATGCAATCCTGGGCCGATGTGGCCAACGTGACCTTCACCGAGAAGTCCACGGGCGGTGACGGTCATATGACCTTCGGCAACTACAGCGGTGGCCAGGATGGCGCCGCGGCATTTGCCTATCTGCCGGGCACGGGCGCAGGTTATGACGGTACGTCCTGGTACCTGACCAACAGCAGCTACACGCCGAACAAGACGCCGGACCTGAACAATTACGGCCGTCAAACGCTGACCCACGAGATCGGGCACACCTTGGGCCTGGCGCATCCTGGTGACTACAACGCTGGCGAAGGCGCACCGACTTACAATGACGCCACTTACGGGCAAGACACCCGCGGTTACAGCGTCATGAGTTACTGGAGCGAAAGCAATACCGACCAGAACTTCAGCAAGGGCGGCGTCGAAGCGTATGCGTCCGGCCCGCTGATGGACGATATTGCCGCCATCCAGAAACTCTACGGTGCCAATACGAGCACCCGTACCGGCGACACGACCTACGGCTTCAACTCCAACACCGGTCGCGACTTCCTCAGTGCGTCTTCGTCGTCGGACAAGGTCGTGTTCTCGGTGTGGGACGCAGGCGGCAAGGACACCCTGGACTTCTCGGGTTTCACCCAAAACCAGAAGATCAACCTCAATGAGGCTTCGTTCTCCGACGTCGGTGGCCTGGTCGGCAACGTTTCCATTGCCAAGGGTGCAGTCATCGAGAATGCGATCGGCGGTTCGGGCAGCGATCTGTTGATCGGTAACGGTGCCTCCAACGAATTGAAGGGCGGTGCCGGCAACGACATCCTCTTCGGCGCGGGTGGTGCTGACAAGCTATGGGGCGGTACGGGTTCGGACACTTTTGTGTTCGCTGCCAGCAGCGACTCCAAGCCAGGCGTGGCCGACCAGATCCTCGACTTTGTCAGCGGCCTGGACAAGATCGACCTGACCGGCATTACCAAAGGCGCAGGCCTGCACTTCGTGAGCGCGTTCACCGGTGCGGTCGGCGATGCCGTATTGACCACCTCGGGCGCCAATAGCCTGTTGTCGGTGGACTTCTCCGGGCATGGTGTGGCTGATTTCCTGGTCAGCACCGTAGGCCAGGCCGCGTTCTCGGACATCGTGGCTTGATTCAGGGCTAACAAGGAGCGCGGTGCTTGATGGGCCGCGCTCTGTCCTTGCCTCGAAGCACGCGGGAGTGAATCGTCGGATGTCCACTAACGCCTTGATCTGCACAATGACCGCGTGGCTATTGGCAACGCTGATAATGTTTCCTGGAGATACAACCATGGCCAGCAGCCTGAAATTAGCGGACCCCTCTGAACTCGACGGACAATGGCAAGCCACCTTGATCGCCACACAAGGTTCGTCCGAGTCGTTGGCAATGCAGGACAAACCATCGAATGTTTGCCTTGTTGACCTTCAATCCACCCAGACGCTGGGCGAGGGTGCCGAGTGCCTCGGTGCCTGGCTGACAGAACCAGCAACCGGCTGGTTCCCCGAGCCAGACGGTATCGCGATTACCGGCAAAGAAGGCTCAAGAATTTTCTTTTTCAGCCGACAGCATGATGGGTTTTATCAAGGTAATTTGAAGTCAGGTCTGATCATCACGCTCAAGCGCCCCACGGATTAAGCAAATAAAGTGACAGGCCGGTGCAAATTTAAATATAAACCCCGGCATTGAAGTTATAAGTGACAGATCAATACGCTGACTCATTGTCGAGTATGGAAAACGGGTTGTTAATTTGTAAGCGTTAACTGACAAAGAATGTCTGGAACTGCGAACAAACAGTTAATTGAAACCTCGCCAAAACAGGGCGATGAATATCATCTCAGGAAAAATCAATGAAGATGGCTAAGGCCCCAGCCACCCCACCGTTGTTCAAGGCGTTGGGCGACTATAAAAGCATCTTGATCAGCGTCGGTTGTTTTACCGCATTGATCAATGTGCTGATGCTGGTCCCGTCCATCTATATGCTGCAAGTCTATGACCGAGTGTTGTCTTCGCAAAACGAAACGACCTTGGCCATGTTGTCGCTGATGGTCGTCGGTTTCTTTGCGTTCATCGGGCTGTTGGAGATCATTCGCAGCTTTATCGTGATCCGCATTGGCAGCCAACTGGAGCGACGTTTCAACCTGCGGGTTTATCAGGCTGCGTTCGAGCGCAACCTGTTTAAAGGCGAGGGCAATGCCGGGCAGTCCCTGGGGGACCTGACGCACATTCGTCAGTTTGTCACCGGTCCTGCGCTGTTTGCCTTCTTCGACGCACCCTGGTTTCCGGTCTATCTGTTCGTGATCTACCTGTTCAACGTCTGGCTCGGTGTGTTTGCAACGGTAGGGGCGCTGGTGCTGATTGGCCTTGCCTGCCTCAACGAAATGATGACCAAGAAGCCATTGGGTGAGGCTGCCGGTTTTTCCCAGAAATCCAGCCAATTGGCGACGAGTCACCTGCACAACGCTGAAACCATCCAGGCGATGGGCATGCTCGGCGTGTTGCGCAAACGCTGGTTCCAGGTGCATTCGCGCTTTCTCAGCTTGCAGAACCAGGCCAGCGACATCGGTGCCGTCATCAGTTCCCTGAGCAAGACCTTGCGCCTGTGTCTGCAATCTCTGGTTCTGGGCCTTGGCGCCTTGCTGGTCATCAAAGGCGACATGACGGCCGGGATGATGATTGCCGGTTCGATTCTGATGGGCCGCGTCCTGAGCCCCATCGATCAGTTGATTGCCGTATGGAAACAGTGGAGCGGTGCCAAGCTCGCCTACCGCCGTCTTGATGCATTGCTGCAAGCCTTCCCACCGACGGACGAGGCGATGACGCTGCCCGCGCCAAAAGGGCAGATCACTTTCGAGCAGGTCAGCGCTGGCCCACCTGGGCAACGTGCGGCAACGCTGCACATGGTCAACTTCAACCTGGGTGCCGGGGAGGTGATGGGCGTGCTCGGCGCCTCCGGCTCAGGCAAATCGACATTGGCCCGAGTGCTCGTCGGCGTCTGGCCAACCCTTGGCGGCACGGTTCGACTGGACGGCGCGGACATTCATCGCTGGAACCGCGATGACCTGGGCCCCTATATCGGTTATTTGCCGCAAGACATCGAATTGTTCAGCGGCAGCATTGCTGAAAACATCGCCCGGTTTCGTGAAACCGATCCACAAAAGGTCGTCGAAGCTGCACAGCAGGCGGGGGTCCATGAACTGATCCTGCGCATGCCGCAGGGCTACGACACGGTGCTGGGTGAAGACGGCGGCGGCTTGTCCGGTGGCCAGAAACAACGTGTGGCACTGGCCCGTGCGTTGTACGGCAAGCCGAGCCTGGTGGTGTTGGACGAGCCTAATTCCAACCTCGATACCGTGGGCGAAGCCGCGCTGGCCGGCGCCATTGCGCAAATGAAAGCTCAGGGCACCAGTGTGATTCTGGTCACTCACCGTTCTTCGGCATTGGCCCAGGCTGACAAATTGCTGGTGCTCAATGAGGGGCGATTGCAGGCATTTGGGCCAAGCCAGGACGTGCTCAAGGCCCTCTCCGGTGCTCAGGATCAACAACGTGAGAAAGCGCCGCAAGCAGCGGGCGGGCTCAGCATGAGCCGGCAGTATCAGCCCACGACAAGGAATTCGGGTGTATGAGCAGCGCACGCATGAACACCGAAAGCGAAGCGACGATGGAACACGATTACCTCACTGAACGTCCCGAGCGTGATGCGCGTTTTTTTGCCCGCATGGGCTGGATGCTGGCCATCGTCGGTGCCGGCAGTTTCTTCACTTGGGCCAGCCTCGCCCCACTTGATCAGGGCATTGCAGTGCAGGGCACCGTTGTGGTGTCTGGCAAGCGCAAAGCCGTGCAATCGATGAGTCCCGGTGTGGTCAGCCGGATTCTGGTGCGCGAGGGGCAAGTGGTGAAGCTGGGCCAGCCGCTGTTCCAGCTCGACCAGACCCAGGTCGCGGCCGATGTCGATTCGTTGCAGGCGCAATACCGCATGGCCTGGGCCAGCGTTGCGCGCTGGGAAAGTGAACGGGACAACCTCAAGCAAGTGAACTTCCCGGCGGAACTGATCAAGGATGCCGATCCTCGATTGGCATTGGTGCTCGAAGGTCAGCGGCAATTGTTCAGCAGCCGCCGCGAAGCCTATTTCCGCGAGCAGGGCGGGTTGCGTGCCAACATGGAAGGCGCCAGCGCGCAGTTGGCCGGCATGCGCCGTGCCCGCACCGACCTGACGGCCCAGGCCAACTCGTTGCAACAACAACTGAGCAACCTTCAGCCCCTGGCGGACAACGGCTACATCCCGCGTAACCGTCTACTGGAATACCAGCGTCAGCTGTCGCAGGTGCAGCAACAATTGGCCGAAAACACCGGCGAAAGCGGTCGCGTGGAGCAGGGCATCCTCGAAGCGAAACTCAAGCTGCAACAGCACATCGAGGAGTATCAGAAAGAAGTCCGCACCCAACTGGCCGACGCGCAACTCAAGAGTGTGACCCTCAAGGAGCAACTGACCTCTGCCGGGTTCAACCTGCAACACAGCGAGATCATCGCGACCGCCGATGGCATCGCGGTCAACCTCGGGGTGCATACCGAGGGCGCCGTGGTGCGCCAGGGTGAAATCTTGCTGGAAATCGTGCCGCAGGGCACCCGCCTGGAAGTGGAAGGGCACTTGCCGATCAACCTGATCGACAAGGTTGGCACCCATTTGCCGGTGGACATTCTCTTCACCGCCTTCAACCAAAGCCGCACGCCACGGGTACCCGGCGAGGTCAGCCTGATTTCCGCCGACCAAATGGTCGACGAGAAAACCGGCGCGCCGTACTACGTGTTGCGCAGCAGCGTCAGCGACCAGGCCATGGAAAAACTCAACGGGCTGGTGATCAAGCCGGGCATGCCGGCGGAAATGTTCGTGCGGACTGGTGAACGTTCACTCCTCAACTATCTGTTCAAACCGCTGCTCGACCGGGCAGGTTCCGCGTTGACCGAGGAATAAGGATGTTCGGCTGTATGAATAAGCTTTCCCTGCTCGCGGCAACCCTGGTGTTGCTGACGTGCAACAGTGTGATGGCCATGGGGCCGTTCGCTATCTACGAACAAGCGTTGCGCAATGACCCGGTGTTCCTTGGCGCGATCAAGGAACGCGATGCGGGCCTTGAAAACCGCCTTATTGGCCGTGCTGGCCTGCTGCCAAAGCTGGCTTACAACTACAACAAGGGACGCAACACCTCCAAGGTCACCTACCTTGATGAGCGTCGGCAAAATCAGACCGATGACCGCAATTACAGCAGTTACGGCTCGACCTTGACCCTGCAACAACCCTTGCTCGATTACGAAGCTTACGCGGCGTATCGCAAAGGCGTGGCGCAGTCGTTGTTTGCCGATGAGGCCTTTCGCGGCAAGAGCCAGGAGCTGTTGGTGCGGGTGTTGGAGAACTACACCAAGGCACTGTTTGCCCAGGATCAGATCGACATTGCGCAGGCGCGGAAAAAGGCCTACGAGCAGCAGTTCCAGCAGAACGAGCAGATGTTCCGCCAGGGCGAGGGCACGCGCACCGATACGCTTGAGTCGGAGTCCCGTTACGAACTGGCGACCGCTGAAGAAATCGAGGCACGCAACGAGCAGGATGCGTCCTTGCGTGAGCTGGGTGCGCTGATTGGCGTCCCGACGATCGACATCGCCGACCTGGCGCCGCTGGACCAGCACTTCCAGACCTTCATCCTGCAACCGGCCAACTACGACACCTGGCACGAAATGGCGGTGGCCAATAACCCGAGCCTGGCCTCCCAGCGTCAGGCCGTGGAAGTGGCGCGTTATGAAGTGGAACGCAACCGCGCGGGCCACCTGCCCAAAGTCAGTGCCTATGCCTCGGCGCGCCAGAACGAATCGGAAAGCGGCAACACCTATAACCAGCGTTACGACACCAACACCATCGGCATCGAAGTCAACGTGCCGCTGTATGCCGGTGGCGGGGTATCGGCGTCCACCCGCCAGGCCAGTCGCAACATGGAACAGGCCGAGTACGAACTGGATGGCAAGACCCGGGAAACCATGATCCAGCTGCGCCGACAGTTCAGCGCCTGCCTGTCGGGCGTCAACAAGCTGCGCGCCTATCAAAAAGCCCTGGTGTCTGCCGAAGCGCTGGTGGTGTCGACCAAGCAAAGCATCCTGGGTGGCGAGCGCGTCAACCTGGATGCGCTGAACGCAGAACAACAACTCTTTACCACTCGCCGGGATTTGGCTCAGACACGCTATGACTACTTGATGGCCTGGACCAAGTTGCATTACTACGCGGGGACCTTGAGCGAACAGGATCTGGCCAAGGTAGACGAGGCGTTCGGCCAAGGTCCGACAACCCAATGAGTTGAACCTGTAGCCGCTGGCGTAGCCTGCGTCGGGCTGAAACCTGTCGGCGCCAGGCATCACGTTTGCGTAAAGGCTGCATGCACTAAAGGCTCCGGGGCGCTTCGTGATCGAGGCGTCCTGGTTGTGAGCCATCTCTGACAATTCCAACAAAAGAGAGGCAATACCAATGGGTGTGTACGACTACAAAAACTTCAACACGGCAGACTCCAAGGCGTTGTTCACCGACGCCATGGCCATCACGTTGTATTCCTATCACAACCTCGACAACGGCTTTGCCACCGGCTATCAGCACAACGGTTTCGGCCTGGGTTTGCCCGCGACATTGGTCACCGCGTTGCTGGGCGGCACCGATTCACAGGGCGTCATCCCCGGCATTCCCTGGAACCCGGATTCGGAAAAAGCCGCACTGGACGCGGTGCAAAAAGCCGGCTGGACACCGATCACCGCCACGCAGTTGGGCTATGACGGCAAGGTTGACGCTCGCGGAACGTTCTTCGGCGAAAAGGCCGGTTACACCAGTGCGCAAGTCGAGATCCTCGGCAAGTACGATACTCAGGGACACTTGACCGAAATCGGCATCGCCTTTCGCGGCACCAGCGGCCCACGAGAAACCCTGATCAGCGATTCCATTGGTGACGTGATCAACGATCTGCTGGCGGCGTTGGGCCCCAAGGATTATGCAAAAAACTACGTCGGCGAAGCCTTCGGCAACCTGCTCGGCGACGTGGCGGCGTTCGCCCAGGCCAATGGCCTGTCGGGTAAAAACATCGTGGTCAGCGGCCATAGCCTCGGCGGCTTGGCGGTCAACAGCCTGGCGGACTTGAGCACGGATAAGTGGGGCGGGTTTTTCTCGGACTCCAACTACATCGCCTACGCGTCGCCGACTCAAAGTGGCACCGACAAAGTACTCAACGTCGGCTATGAAAACGATCCTGTGTTCCGGGCCCTCGACGGTTCAACGTTCAACCTGTCGTCGGTGGGTGTGCACGATGCCGCCAAGGAGTCGGCGACCGACAACATCGTCAGCTTCAACGATCACTACGCGTCGACAGCGTGGAATGTGCTGCCGTATTCCATTCTCAACATCCCGACCTGGATCTCGCATTTGCCCACCGCTTACGGCGACGGCATGAACCGGGTGATTGAATCGAAGTTCTACGACCTCACCAGCAAAGACTCGACGATCATCGTCGCCAACCTGTCGGACCCGGCGCGCGCCAATACCTGGGTTCAGGACCTCAACCGCATTGCCGAAACCCACAAGGGCAGCACGTTCATCATCGGCAGCGACGCCAACGACCTGATTCAGGGCGGGCAAGGCACCGACTACCTGGAGGGCCGCGACGGTAACGACACCTTCCGCGATGGTGGCGGCTACAACATCCTGTTGGGCGGCAAGGGCAATAATGTGCTGGAGTTGCAGGCGTCGTCGAAGACCGTCGAGTTTGCCAATGACGGCGCTGGCACCTTATACCTTCGCGATGCCAATGGCGGCATCAGCATTACCCGCGACATCGGCAGCATTGTCAGCAAGGAACCGGGATTCCTGTGGGGGCTGTTCAAGGACGATGTGACCCACAGCGTGACGGCCAACGGGCTAGTGACCGGCAACAACGTGACCGCATACGCCTCATCGGTGAAGGGTGGCGCCGGGGCCGATACGCTCAAGGCGCAGGCCACGGGCGATTGGTTGTTTGGCCTGGACGGTAACGATCAACTGATCGGAGGCAAAGGCAACGATGTCTTTGTTGGCGGGGCGGGGAATGACCTGATGGAGTCGGGAGGCGGGGTCGATACGTTCCTGTTCAGTGGCGCCTTTGGCCAGGACCGGGTCGTGGGCTATCAGGCAAACGACAAACTGGTGTTTCTCGGGGTTCAGGGCGTGGCGCCCACCGATGATTTTCGGGCACATGCCACCACCGTCGGGCATGACACGGTGCTGACATTGGGTGGGGATTCGGTGACGTTGGTGGGGGTTGGACTGGACAGTTTGTCCGGTTCGGGGATTGTGATTGCCTGACAGTGTTGGGGGCCGGTAAGGCCCCCTTCGCGGTCCTCAGTCTTCCGGGCGCACCGTGGCCACATCCTTGGAGTTGACCTTGATTTTGGTGCCGGAAATATCTTCAAATTCGTAGAATCCGTCTTTGGTCTTGGTTTTCGGCATGTCCTTGGTCAAATACTGAGTGCCGTTTTGCAGGGTCACGACCGTCGGTGTCGAGCAGCCGGCCAGGGCTAACAAGGCTGCTGCGGCCAGCGGTAGACCCAGGGTTTTGATGTTCATGTTCACCTCATGCAATGCTGAAAAAACCTCTATGTCGGTTGGTGCCATCGATTGGCAGAAAGTTCGATGCCAGCCCGAAAATGACTGAATAACGCCGCCGCTTATCCTTTTCCGTTTGCACCGTACCGCGGGGAACTGTTATCTGTACGCATAACCAGTACTCGCTTGCCATGGCGCTTTTCCCTGTGACTGCAAACCCCCTCGACGATCCGTTCTATTACCTCAACAACTTCATGCAAGTGCTTGACTGGCTTGAACATCGTTATGCCGATGTATTAAGTGTAGAAGAACACGCCTTCATCCGTGATTTCGCCCGGCTGCCTCGGGAGTCGCGGGCGCTGCTGGTCAGAATGGTGATGCGCAAGGGCGTGCATTTTCGGGCCGGTAAACTCAGTTACATCGAGATCGGTGACATCGCCAGTGCTGTCGCACCGTTGTTGGCGGCGGGCTGGATTGATGAGACGACGCCCTTGCACATCGAGGAATTATTCGAGGTGCTGCTCAAGGGCGAAATTCTTCAATGCTTCGGCGCGCTGATCGATCAACCGAAGGGCAAAAAGGCCGATTGGCTCGCACAGTTGAGTGAACAGTTTCCCGAGGCACAACGCTTTGCCCAATGGTGTCCGGCACTGCATGACCGGCTGTTCACCTTGACCATCATGGACCTGTGCGACCGGTTTCGGCTGATGTTCTTTGGCAACCTGTATCAGGACTGGTCGGAGTTCGTGCTGGCCGATCTGGGCATTTTCACCTATGAAAAAGTCGAGTTCAGCCTCGAATCCAGGGGCCTGCACAGTCGCCAGGATGTGGACGCCTGTGTATTCCTGCATCAATGCCAGCAGCATTTCGAGGCGGGCGAACCGGTGGCGTCCATCGTCGAGCGGATCAACGGCCTGACACTTGGTAATCCCTGGCTGCAGCGACGTCGCGACAAGTTGTTGTTTCAGATAGGTCAGCATTGCGAGCGCATCGCCGATTTCGCCGGTGCGCTGACGATTTACCGCGACTGTGCCTTTCCCGGCGCTCGCGTGCGGTTGATTCGCGTGCTGGAGCGTTGTGGTGACTATCAACTCGCCCTGGACCTGGCGACGCTTGCCGAGCAATCGCCGCAAAGCGCCTCCGAGCATCAGCATTTACTACGAGTGTTGCCCAGGCTGCGGCGCAAACTGGGCGGTCCGGCGCTCAAGCGGTCAGCCCCCCGGCCAATGGAACGCCTGGACCTGCAACTGCCAAGAACCGATCTGGCGTTATCGGTGGAAGGTTACGTTCAGGCCCACCTCGCCGAAGAACTGGCGCCGGTGCATTACGTCGAGAACAGCCTGATCAACTCACTGTTCGGATTGTTGTGCTGGCCGGCCATTTTCGCGCCAGTGCCGGGGGCGTTCTTTCACCCGTTCCAGCGTGGGCCGGCTGACCTGCTGCATGAAGACTTTTCAGCGCGCCGGGCCGAGTTGTTCGACGCCTGCCTGGCTGAGCTCGATGACGGCCGTTACCGGCAGACGATTCGTGAGCGGTTTGCCGCCAAGTGGGGCGTTCAGTCGCCCTTTGTATTTTGGGGAGTGCTGAGCGAAACGTTGCTGGACCAGGCACTCGATTGCCTGCCGGCGGAACACCTCAAGCACTGGTTCAACCGACTGTTGCTGGATATCAAGGCCAACCGCGCCGGCATGCCGGACTTGATTCAGTTCTGGCCCCAGCACAAGACCTACCGCATGATCGAAGTCAAAGGCCCCGGCGACCGGCTGCAAGACAACCAACTGCGCTGGCTGGAGTTCTGTCACGAGCATCAAATGCCCATTGCCGTCTGCTACGTGCAATGGGCGGAGCCGGGCGCTTGAGCTACAGCATCGCGGTACGGGCATTGTGCGAATTTACCGCCAAGGTCGGCGACCTCGACCTGCGTTTCACCCCGTCGCCGACGGCGCTGGAAGGCATCGTCGGGCACCGTACCGTCGCGTCCCGGCGCAGTGACGGTTATCAAAGCGAAGTCGCCCTTGAAGGCGTGCACAAAACCCTGAAGGTAAAGGGCAGGGCGGATGGCTATGACCTTGGGCAAAACTGCCTGGAAGAAGTCAAAACCTATCGCGGTGACTTGAGCAAACAACCGCCCAATCACCGGCAACTGCATTGGGCGCAGGCGAAGATCTACGGCTGGTTGATGTGTCAAAAACTGGAGCTGACACAGATCAACCTGGCGCTGGTGTATTTCGACATCGTCAGCGAAAAGGAAACCTGCCTGGTCGAGGCGTTCAGCGCAGCACACCTGCAGCAGTTCTTCGAGCATCACTGCGAGCTGTTCCTGCAGTGGGCCGAGCAGGAAATGGCCCATCGCGAGGCGCGCAATCAAGCGGCGCAGCAATTGGCTTTTCCCCATGCCGGGTTTCGTCCTGGGCAACGGCATTTGGCTGAATCGGTGTTCAAGGCCGTCAGTACCGGTCGCTGTCTGATGGCGCAGGCGCCGACAGGCATCGGCAAAACCGTGGGCACACTGTTCCCGATGCTCAAGGCCCTGGCGCCGCAGCAACTGGACAAAGTGTTCTTCCTCACCGCCAAAACGCCGGGGCGAAAGCTTGCGCTGGACGCTGCCCAGGTCATTCAACAAAGCGCCGATGCGCCGCCACTGCGTGTGCTGGAAATGATCGCCCGGGACAAAGCCTGCGAGCATCCGGACAAAGCCTGTCATGGCGAATCCTGCCCGTTGGCGCGGGGTTTCTACGATCGTTTGCCTGCCGCTCGTCAAGCTGCCAGCCACCTGAGCCTGTTGAATCAGGCTGCATTGCGCCAAGTCGCCCTGGATCATGAGGTTTGCCCGTATTACCTGAGTCAGGAAATGGCCCGCTGGGCGGACGTGGTGGTCGCTGACTACAACTATTACTTCGATTTCAGTGCGCTGCTGTTCGGGCTCGCCCAAGCCAATAACTGGACCGTCGCGGTGCTGGTCGACGAAGCCCACAACTTGGTGGAGCGTGGCCGGCAGATGTACAGCGCCAGCCTTGATCAATCGACCCTGCGTGACGTACGCAAAACCGCGCCCGAAGCGCTGAAAAAGGCTTTGCAGCGGGTCAATCGGGAATGGAATGCCCTGCATAACCGGCAACTCGGCGCCTATCAGGCGTACGACAAAGCACCGGAAAAGCTGCTTCAAGCCTTGTTTTCGTGCAGCGCAAGTATCGGTGACTACTTGAACGATCACCCGCAAGGACTGGACAGCGCCCTGCAAAATTTCTACTTCGAGATGCTGCAATTTTGCCGGGTGGCCGAATGCTTTGATGAACAGTTCCTGTTCGACATCAGCAAGCGCGACCTCGACCGCCAGCGGCCATTGTCACAGCTGTGCCTGCGCAACGTAGTGCCGGCCGGCTTCATCCGCCCGCGCCTGACCGCTGCGCGCAGCACGGTCTTGTTCTCTGCAACCCTCAGTCCAAAGCACTATTACGCCGACCTTCTGGGTACGCCTGAAAATACGGTGTGGATTGATGTCGAGTCGCCGTTTCAGGCGGATCAGTTACAAGTGCACATCGTCAGTCAGATCTCGACACGTTTCGTCCACCGGCAGGCGTCGCTTGAGCCGATTGTCGAGCTGATCGCCCGGCAATTTGGCGAGCGCCCCGGGAACTATCTGGCGTTCTTCAGCAGCTTCGATTATCTGCAGCAAGTGGCGCAGTTACTGGCCGAGCGTCATCCGCACATCACACGGTGGTCGCAGTCCCGGGGAATGGGGGAGGCACAGCGTCAGGACTTTCTCGACCAGTTCACCACGCACAGCCAAGGGGTTGGCTTTGCGGTGTTGGGCGGTGCGTTTGGTGAAGGCATCGATTTGCCTGGCGCACGCTTGATCGGCGCCTTCATCGCCACGCTGGGCCTTGCGCAACTCAATCCGGTCAATGAACAGCTGAAACACCGCATGGCCGCCCTGTTTGGTGCCGGGTATGACTACACCTACCTGTTCCCAGGCGTGCAGAAAGTGGTGCAAGCGGCAGGGCGAGTGATCCGTACCCAGCAGGACCAAGGGGTCGTCATGCTGATTGACGACCGGTTTGGCGAGAGCAAGGTTAAACAGCTATTGCCACGCTGGTGGGCGTTTGAACCGACGAATCTTCGCGCTTTCGAGTAGGACTTTTTACGTTATAGAACAGCGACATATCTTGAAAGACACGCCGATTTGAACAAACGCCCGATCACCGCTTTATTCAAAGGGCAGGCAATCACTTTCAAGCGAATCTTTGATAAGGAAATCAAGGTATGTCAGTTGCACCGAATTACGCTTACACCCCGGCGCAGGTCACGGCTGCATTCAATGAAATCAAGACCTCGTTGTTCAGCGGGATCATCGCCCAGACCACCCCAAAGGTATTGATTGTTGCGGGGCTGCAAGGCTCCGGCAAAACCTATCTACTGGAAAACCACCTCTTACCCACCCAGCGCTACGAGCAATTCGTTCGTCTTTACGTGCCCGAATACCGACAAAAACACCCCCTGTATGCCGAGATGATCAAGCTCGGCGTCCTGCATGCCTATGAGCACACGGAAACCTTCGTTCGAGAACTCAGTACCAAGATCTTCACCGAAGCCTTCACCCTCAAATACAACATCATTGTGGAGTGCGCCTTCGACAGCATCGATTTCGCCGCATTTCCTCCGCTGGCAACCGCTGCCGGTTACCAGTTCGAGACGCACATCGTAGGTTGCAATCAAGCGTTCGCTCACCTGTCCAGTATCAAGAGAGCACTCAAGAGCCTGGAAAACAGGGAGCTCGAACGGTTTGTCACGGTGTCGGCGCTGGAAGCCGGCATGAGTAACGCACAAGCAATCATCCTGGCCTTCGAGACCGCCTCGAAAGCAGTCAGCGGCTCACAGATCACGGTGTATGAACGTGGGCTGGGCGGATTGAAAGAGCGGGTTTCGCGTTTCCAGAAAATCTATTCCAACGCCGCCACCGATGTCGTTTCTCCTACGGCCCCAACCGCTTACAGCACCTATGGCAACATCATCAACAACCACATCTACACCAAGAGAGAACGTGACGAGATGGTTAAGGAATGCCACCTGGCACTGCTCAAAACCCAGGCACACGCAGCGCAAGTGCCTGACTTTGTCTACAACGACCTGCAGGCTTACATCGTCAAGTACGTGTACCGATAAGTCGTAGCCATTCGGCGGCGAAGCGATGACAGTCTCCCGGCCAGCGAGCGGTCAGTAGCTGGCCATCGCGCACGACGAAGCCTCGTTGTGGCTGGTCTGCTGAATCACGTACGGCGAGAAAGGGGCCCCGCAGGAAATCTGCGGGGCTGGAAAGGGCGGCGGTGACTTCCGCCTCGACAGTCTGCGGGTAGGTTCGGTAATAACGCCCAAGCCAGGCAGCGGTCATTACCCAGGCCGGCAATTCCATGGTGTTGGCCACCAGTGCAGTGACCTTGTGCCCTTGTAACACTGAAAGCCCGGTGTCGGGATCAACCGTGCGGGCGAGCAGCAAAACACCGTGACACACCGCGGCAACCGGTTTGTCGGCCTTGAAAAAGTGCAGGGCAATTTGTTGTGCCTGAGTGGATTCCAGCACGCTGCGCATGCCCTTGGCATGGCCGCCAGGAATCAGCAGGCCCTCGAACTGGCTTGGGTCGACATCGGCGTAGGACAGCGGTTTACGAAAGGCCGTGTCTTCGATCATCTGCCTGTAGCTGTCAAGATCAGGCTCGCGCGTCATCAATAAAGGGTTCAGCGGGCCAAAACCGATATCCACCAACCGCGAATCGGCGTAGGCAGGCAATCCTGAGGGCGTGGCAAAGCACACATCGATCCCGGCTCTGTGCATCGCTTGCCAAGGCACGCTGCTCTCGGTCGGGTCGTAGTCAGAAGTCGGCAACAGAATCAGGATCATGGGGGCGCCTTTTGTCAGCCAGAAATGGCCATTGGCATCGAGCATAGGGGGTCTGGTGCCAGTACTCCACCGAACATGCACCTTGCGGCTTTCCAAACCCATGGTTTACCGCATACTCCATAAAAATGTTAATCCCGGGTGTAGTCGATGAGTGAGAAGTCGTCCAAAGTAAACTCCATCGAGGAAATGCGCTTTCGCCTGTTGATTGATGCAGTGGTGGACTATGCGATCTACATGATCGATCCGGATGGCATCATCACCAGCTGGAACTCTGGCGCCCGGCGATTCAAGGGTTATGAGGAAGCGGAAATTCTCGGCCAGCATTTTTCAAGGTTCTATACCGAAGAAGATCGACGTGCCGGTTTGCCCCAGCGGGCGCTGGACACGGCAAATCGGGAAGGGCGATTCGAAGGCGAAGGCTGGCGGGTGCGCAAGGACGGCACGCACTTCTGGTCGCACGTAGTCATCGACCCGATTGTCGACCCGAGCGGCAAACTGCTGGGGTATGCCAAGATCACCCGGGACCTGACCGACCGGAAAATCGCCGAGGAAACCCTCAAGCAAAGCGAGCAACAGTTTCGGTTGCTGGTTCAAAGCGTCACCGACTACGCCATTTATATGCTCGACCCCGAGGGACGCCTGACTAACTGGAACCCTGGCGCCCAGCGCATCAAGGGCTACCGGCCCGAAGAAGTGATCGGCCAGCACTTCTCGATGTTCTATACCCCTGAAGACCGCGCAGCCGGTGAGCCGCAGCGGGCCCTGGCGATTGCCACACAGGAGGGGCGATTCGAAAACAAGGCCTGGCGGGTGCGCAAGGACGGCACGCGGTTTCTGGCCCATGTGGTGGTCGATCCGATATGGGGCGAGACCGGCAGGTTGCTTGGTTTCGCCAAGATCACCCGTGATATCACCGAAGCCACCCAGGCACAGCAAGCCCTGGAGCAGACCCGCGAAGCGCTGTTCCAGGCGCAGAAGATGCAGGCCATCGGCCAATTGAGCGGCGGGATCGCCCACGATTTCAACAATTTGTTGACGGTCATCCTCGGCAATCTCGAAATCGTCCGCAAACGGGTAGGGGACGACCCGAAATTGACTCGTTTGGTCGACAACGCCCGGCAGGGTGCCTTGCGCGGTGTGACCCTGACTCAGCGCATGCTGGCCTTTGCCAGACGTCAGGAACTCAAGTCCGAATCCGTGGGAATACCCGCGTTGGTGGAAGGCATCAGTGGGTTGTTACGCAGTTCTCTGGGGCCTTCCGTAGCGCTCGACATGCAGTTTTCAACAGAACTCAAACCGGTCATGGCGGACGTCAACCAGCTCGAACTGGCGGTTTTGAACCTGGTCAGCAATGCCCGGGACGCCATGCCCGACGGCGGTAAAATCATCATCTCGGCCAAGTCCTCCGAGCTTTGCGACCAAGCCGCGTTATCGCTTGATAACGGTCCGTATGTCTGCTTGAGCGTGACCGATACCGGCGAAGGCATGGACGCTGACACCCTGGCTTCAGCGATGGATCCGTTTTTCACCACTAAAGGCGTCGGTAAAGGTACGGGCCTGGGGCTGTCGATGGTGCATGGCTTTATCGAACAACTGGGCGGGCGGTTCATTCTCAGGAGTCACAAGAACATCGGCACCACTGCCGAATTATGGATTCCTGTTGCTACGACCACGTCAGTAATCAAGGCCGCCATCGAAGAAGAACAATCAGAACCGGTGGCCCGGTTGTGTGTTTTGGTAGTCGACGACGACAGCCTTGTGTTGACCAGTACCGGCCTGCTGCTGGAAGACCTGGGTCACCGGGTGATCAGTGCGGCCTCAGGTGCTCAGGCGCTCGAATTGTTCGACAGTGAGCAGAACATCGACCTGGTGATTACCGACATGGCCATGCCTCATATGAATGGCGCGCAACTGTCACAGGCCATTCGGCTGAAGAAGCCGGAAATGCCGATTGTCCTCGCTACCGGATACGCCGAGCGTCTGGAGGGTTTTGCGGTCGAACTGCCGCGCTTGTCCAAACCCTTCACTCAACTCAATCTGGTGGAAGTCATTGCCCAGGCCATGAAGTGATTGCCGCCCTGCAAAATCCCCGGCGTTTGGGCAAACGCCGGGCTTTCCTGATGTTGGTATCTCAAGATCAAGCGGCGAGGTTACCGTCGCCCAGTTCTTTTTTGTATTGCGCCTTCAGCGTTTCCATCTGCGCGCCTAACTCTTCCAGGGTCGCTTTCCCCAGCAGCTTTTTCGCTTGAGGGAACATCTCCGTTTCTTCCTCTTCGATGTGGTGTTCCAGCAGCTCCTTGACCACTTTGACTCGACCTGCAAACTCGGGAGTGGAAGGATCGGTCATTTTCAGGTCCGGTAGCACCAATGAGTCCACGGTGCGGTGTTCTTCCTTGGCTTCGTAATACATCACGTCCTGCTCCTTGCCTCCGGCCTTTTTATAAGCCGGGTACAGGACTTCTTCCTCAAGCCGGGTATGAATGCTGATTTCCATTTCCAGTTTGGCCAACAACTCTGCGCGTTTTTTAATACCGCGTTCGGTGGACTCACTTAATTGGCTCAGGATGCCTTTTACACGTTCATGGTCAGCTTTCAACAGATCAATGGCGTTCATGGTCAGTCTCTCAAATCAACGTGGGGGTAGCGAACGGACTCATTGGCCGACAGTCGCTTGAGGTGATGGAGCATAAGGCGTGCCGCCATTCAGCCTGATCAAGATTCCATAAAAATCAATCACATAAACGCCGGTGTGGTTCGCTGCGGTCGTGCAGGCTGCATGAGTCCAGGATTTGGCCCATGCAGTTCGCAGTGCAATACGACCAAGCGCTGCAACGTGTCTACGTCTTACCGTTTCAAACATGAATTTGGAGTCAAAAAAAACCCGGCAATTGCCGGGTTTTTTTTCGACGCTCAGGCCCGCTCTTCAAGCTGTTCGCGCAACTGATGAGACTGATTGGCCGACCTCGGAATGGGCGGAAAATCTTCGTTGAGCAGGCGCAGATGCTCAATCGCTTCCTGAAACTTCACATCAGCTTTTCGACGCAGGGCTTGATAGCGATCAAACTGCTCTGCGTCCAGATCGTCGCCCTCCAGCAACTCAAAAGCACTACGGCTTAACGCTTGGGCTTCTTCGAACATCTGATGATTGCGTTCCAGAGCGAACGCACGGCAGGCTTTGATTTGATCGGAGGAAGAACACTGGATCATGACCGGCACCTTGTTTTTATGTGGGGGCCCTTATAAGAAACGTCTTCGCCGCAGGGGGACCAGACCTGCCAGGCCCGCCAGATAATGTCAGGCGGGTGGGGCTGATGTTGTGACCACCGGACCCCATAGGGTTTCAAAAAATTTTGCGCAAAAAAATCGATAATCCACGGCATAAAGGCTTGAGTGAACAATCAATTTATTTGTTTTTTCCGGTGTTCATAGCGCTCCAGCATGGGTTGCGTGCTGAGTCCGTGAGCCAGGATACTCAGGGCTACCAAGGACAGCGTCATGTCGGTGCATACCGTCGCGGTTGATTGCCCTAACCCATGGTTCAAGGCGTAGAACAGGTAGTACAGGCTGCCGATTCCGCGTATGCCGAACCAGCCGATCAACAGCCTTTGTCGCCAGTCGAGTAGCGGCCCCCATGGTATGACGGCAACACACAGCGGCCGGATCAGGCAAAACAAAACCGCCCCGATCGGCAGTGCGCGCCAGTCCCAGTGTGCAATCAGCACGACACCGAGCAGGGTCACCAGAAACACTTCCATGGCCCGTTCCACCAGGCTGCCGAAGGCGAGCATGTCACCCATCATGATGCCCGCCGCAACCTGCGTGTCTTCGAGGTGCTCGGTATCGCCATGCACGGCATGCTGCGGCTCGACGTTCTGATGACCGACCACAGGCTGGACCAGATGCTCGGCGGGCACTTCATCATGACGGGTGGTGCTGACCTCTTCCTGACGAAGGCCAAGGCCAGCGGCAAACACTGACAAAAACCCATAGGCATGGATCGACTCGGCCCCGACATACGCCAGGGCGATCAGGGCCAGGGCCAGGTAGTCATTGGGGGACAGCGTGCTGTCATCGTTGCGGATTCGCAGCAACAACGTCAGGCGTCCAATGCCGCGCCCCATCCAGTATCCGCTGAGCACGCCGGCCGGCACCGCCCACAACACGCTTCGCAATAACCAGTCCCCCAGCCAGCCGGGTTGACTGTCATGTTGCAACAAGAGCAGGCCAAGAATGACGAAGGGGAAGGCGATCCCGTCGTTGAGCCCGGCTTCGCCCGACAGACCGAAACGTACGGGGTCGTCATCCCGGGCATCGTTGACTTGCACGAGGCTGGCCAGCACCGGGTCGGTCGGTGCGAGAATCGAACCGATCAATACCGACGCGCCCCAAGACAATGCAAACCCGTAATGCAACAGCAGGCACACGCCGGCAATGGTCAACACCATGACCGGCGCCGCCAGCCCCACCGCAATCCGCCAGTTTTTATCCTTGAACGGCAAGCGTAATTTCAGCCCGCAGACAAACAACGAGAACAGCACCGCGACTTCCGTCAGGTGCTCCATCCAGTTGGCTGCGTCATCGGTGTTCAGCTTCAACAAACCCAAGGCGCCTGGTCCAATGACAGCGCCCAGCACCAGGCACACCGCCGACGTGGTCACTGGCATCCATCGCAGGTACGAGGAGGTCAGTGCCAACGTCAACAGCACGACGCCCAACACCGCGACCCACAGGATGAAACTCATGGTTTGCTACTCGCCAGGCAGGTGTCGCGATGGTTCGTGCATGACTCTTCAGCGGCCCGTGATGTGGGCTTACAAGTATTGAGGGGGAAATTTGGCAGGGGTTCATTTTTTCTGGCGAAACCACACCCTGTAGCAGCTGGCGCAGCCTGCGTCCGGCTGCGCAGCAGACGCCACAAGCACGGCTGCTGCGCAGCCGGACGCAGGCTGCGCCAGCTGCTACAAAGGAATAGTCGTTGTTGCTAGGCCTTGTGGTTACGCAAACTGCGCTCCATCCGCGCAATGCCTTCTTCGAGCAACGCGCGCGGGCAGCCGAAGTTCAGGCGCACGAATTGCCGGGCGTCATCGCCGAAATCCAGGCCCGGGCTCAAACCGACCTTGGCCTGGTCCAGGAAGAACTGCTGCGGGTTGTCCAACCCCAGCGCCGAGCAGTCGAGCCACGCCAGGTAGGTGCTTTGCGGCACATTCATGGTGATACCCGGCAGGCGGGTGCGAACGGCGTCGACCAGGTAATCGCGGTTGCTTTGCAGGTAAGCGCTCAGTTCCGTCAGCCATGGCCCGGCTTCGCTGTACGCGACGCGGGTGGCTTCCAGGCCCAGCGGGTTGACGCTGTCGACCATGCCGCAACGGGCGTGGTTGACCTGCTCACGCAGGGCGCGATCCTGAATGATCATGAACGAAGTTTTCAGGCCGGCAATGTTGTAGGCCTTGCTCGCCGACATCAGCGTGATCGTGCGCCGGGCGATGTCCGCGCTCAGGGTCGCCATCGGTACGTGCTTGCGCCCGTCAAAGCACAGCTCGGCGTGAATCTCGTCAGAGATGATCCACGCGCCCTGTTCCAGGCAGATGTCGGCAATTGCTTGCAGTTCGTCCCGTGGAAAGGCTTTGCCCAGCGGGTTGTGCGGGTTGCTCAGCAGCAGCGCGCCGCCACCTTGCAGCGACTGGCTCAGGGTGTCGAGCGGTGTGGTGTAGGTGCCGTCGGCCTGTTCATTGAAATTCAGCTCGACCTTGTTCAGGCCCCAATGGCCCGGTGCGTGGCGCAGTGGCGGATAGTTGGGAACCTGCACCACGACGTTTTGTTGCGGCTGGACCAGCGCTTTGAGGGCCATGTTGAAGCCCGACTCGACGCCCGGCAGAAAGATCAGCTCTTGCGGCTCGATGCGCCAGGCGTATTTGTTCCAGAGGTCGGCGACGATGGCTTCGCGCAAGTTGTCCGGGGCCACGCTGTAGCCGACCATCGGGTGTTCCAGGCGTTTTTGCAGGGCCTGGATGATCATCGGCGGTGCGGCGAAATCCATGTCGGCCACCCACATCGGCAACACATCGGCCGGGTAGCGGCTCCATTTGGTGCTACCGGTGTTATGGCGGTCGAACACCTGATCAAAATCGAAAGTCATGCGCGGTCTCGTAACGGCGGATTAATCATGCCGGCCATGATAAGCGCCAAATCTTGTGGGAGCGAGCCTGCTCGCGAAAGCCCGCAGTAAAACCCTGTGGGAGCGGGCTTGCCCGCGATTGCTTCGGCACAGTCAACATTTATATCGGCTGAATCACCGCCATCGCGGGCAAGCCCGTTCCCACAAGGATCGTGCCGATGGGTACAGAGGCCGACAACTGGCCGACGGTCGGTTTTCACACCGATTGCCAATGCGCGGACTACAGTTTGAGGTGTCGGCAGTCCGTCTGCCGCCACCGTGATTGATTGAAAAGTCCGGCAAAGCACCGGATTTCCACCTGATCAGGAGTGCACGATGGACCTCAGCCGTCGTCAGTTCTTCAAGGTCGCCGGCATCGGCCTTGCAGGCTCTAGCCTGGGGGCGTTGGGCATGGCCCCGACGCCTGCCTTTGCCGAACAGGTGCGTCACTTCAAGCTCACCCACACTCATGAAACCCGCAACACCTGTCCGTATTGCTCGGTTGGTTGCGGGTTGATCATGTACAGCCTGGGCGATGACGCGAAGAACGTCGCACAAAATATCATCCACATCGAAGGTGACGCCGACCACCCGGTCAACCGCGGCACCCTTTGCCCCAAAGGCGCTGGCCTGCTGGATTTCATTCACAGCCCCGGTCGGCTGCAATACCCGCAGGTACGCAAGCCCGGCAGCAGCGAGTGGACGCGCATCTCCTGGGATGAAGCGCTGGATCGCGTCGCCGACCTGATGAAGGCCGACCGCGATGCCAACTTCATCGAGAAGAATGCCCAAGGCCAAACAGTGAACCGCTGGCTGACCACCGGTTTCCTCGCGGCATCGGCGGCGTCCAACGAAGCGGGCTACATCACCCACAAGGTCATTCGCAGTCTCGGCATGCTGGGGTTTGATAACCAGGCGCGTGTCTGACACGGCCCGACGGTGGCAAGTCTTGCCCCGACGTACGGCCGTGGTGCCATGACCAATACCTGGACCGATATCGCCAACGCGAATCTGGTTCTGGTGATGGGCGGCAACGCAGCAGAAGCGCACCCGTGCGGTTTCAAATGGGTGACAGAAGCCAAGGCGCACAACAAGGCGCGGCTGATCGTGGTCGACCCGCGATTTACCCGCACGGCCTCGGTGGCCGACTATTACGCGCCGATTCGCACCGGTACCGACATCGCCTTCATGGGCGGTCTGATCAATTACCTGCTGACCGAAGACAAGATCCAGCACGAGTACGTGCGCAACTACACGGACGTGTCGTTCATCGTCAAAGCCGGGTATGGCTTCGAGGACGGGATTTTCAGCGGTTACGACGTGGCCAAGCGCAGCTACACCGATAAGTCCGGCTGGGGCTACGAGCTCGGTGAGGACGGCTTCGTCAAAGTCGACCCGACCCTGCAAGACCCGCGCTGCGTCTATCAACTGATGAAGCAGCACTACAGCCGCTACAACATCGATCTGGCGAGCCAGATTTGCGGAATGCCGGTCGATGCCATGCAGAAAATCTGGGAGGAGATCGCCACGTGCTCGGTACCGGGCAAGACCATGACGATTCTTTACGCCTTGGGCTGGACCCAGCATTCGATCGGCTCGCAGATCATCCGCAGCGCGGCGATGGTGCAATTGCTGTTGGGCAACGTCGGTATGCCGGGCGGCGGCGTGAATGCCTTGCGCGGGCACTCCAACATCCAGGGCCTGACCGACCTCGGCTTGCTGTCCAACTCACTGCCGGGTTACCTGACGCTGCCGGGCGATGCCGAACAGGATTACGCGGCGTACATCACCAAACGCACGCAAAAGCCGCTGCGGCCTGGGCAATTGTCCTATTGGCAGAACTACAGCAAGTTCCACGTCAGCCTGATGAAAGCCTGGTACGGCGCCAATGCCACGGTGGAGAACAATTGGGCGTACGAGTACCTGCCGAAGCTGGACATCCCCAACTACGACATCCTTAAAGTGTTCGACTTGATGGGGCAGGGCAAGGTCAATGGCTACTTTTGCCAAGGCTTCAATCCGATTGCGGCGTTGCCCGACAAAAACCGGGTGATGGCGGCGCTGGCCAAATTGAAATGGCTGGTGGTGATGGACCCACTGTCCACCGAAACCTCGGAGTTCTGGCGCAACGTCGGGCCGTACAACGATGTGAAAAGTGCCGACATCCAGACCGAAGTGATTCGCCTGCCCACCACCTGTTTCGCCGAGGAGGACGGCTCGCTGGTCAACAGCAGCCGCTGGCTGCAATGGCACTGGAAAGGCGCGGACGGTCCGGGCGAAGCGCAAACCGACATTCGGATCATGGCCGAGCTGTTCCTGCGTCTGCGCCAGCGCTATCAGGCGAAGGGCGGCGCATATCCCGATCCGATCCTCAAGCTGTCGTGGCAGTACAAGATTGCCGACGAACCCACACCGGAAGAACTGGCCAAGGAAATCAACGGTTACGCCGCCACCGATTTCACCGATGCCACGGGCGCGGCGATCAAGGGCAATGCGCAACTGGCCGCGTTCAGCCAGCTCAAGGACGACGGCAGCACGGCGTCTGGCTGCTGGATTTTCTGTGGCAGCTGGACCGAAACCGGCAACCAGATGGCCCGGCGCGATAACAGCGATCCGTTTGGTATGCATCAGCACCAAGGCTGGGCCTGGGCCTGGCCGGCGAACCGACGGATTCTTTACAACCGTGCTTCGGCCGATCCGCAAGGCAAGCCATGGGATCCGAAAAAACGCCTGGTGTGGTGGAACGGCAAAGTCTGGGGCGGCACCGATGTGCCCGACTACAAGGCCGACGTGCCGCCGGAAGCGGGGATGAGCCCGTTCATCATGAACCCCGAAGGCGTGGCCCGGTTTTTTGCCGTCGACAAAATGAACGAAGGCCCGTTCCCAGAGCACTACGAGCCGTTCGAGACACCCATCGGCATCAACCCGCTGCACCCGCAAAACAAGAAAGCCACCAGTAACCCGGCAGCGCGGATCTTCGATTCGGTGTGGGATACCCTCGGTGTGGCCAAGGACTACCCGTACGCCGCCACCAGTTATCGCTTGACCGAGCATTTCCACTTCTGGAGCAAGCATTGCAAGCTCAACGCCATTGCCCAGCCGGAACAGTTCGTCGAAATCGGTGAAGTGCTGGCGAAGGAGAAGGGCATCGTCGCCGGTGACCGCGTGCGCGTCAGTTCCAAGCGCGGCCACATTGAAGCGGTGGCGGTGGTGACCAAGCGGATTCGTCCGTTGCAGGTCAACAATCAAGTGGTGCACCAGATCGGTATCCCGTTGCACTGGGGGTTTACTGGGCTTACGCGCCACGGTTACCTGACCAACACCCTGGTGCCGTTCCTCGGCGATGGCAACACACAGACCCCGGAATCCAAGTCATTCCTGGTCAACGTGGAGAAAGTCTAAATGGCCAGCCAAGACATCATTGCCCGTTCGGCCACCACGACAGTCCCGCCTTCGGTGCGCAATCAGGAGGAAGTGGCCAAACTGATCGACACCACCAAGTGCATCGGTTGCAAGGCCTGCCAGGTCGCCTGCTCGGAATGGAACGAGCTGCGCGACGATGTCGGGCACAACCTCGGCACTTACGACAATCCGCAGGACCTGAGCGCAGAAACCTGGACCCTGATGCGCTTCACCGAGCATGAAACCGATGCCGGCAACCTTGAGTGGCTGATCCGCAAGGACGGCTGCATGCATTGCGCCGAACCCGGCTGCCTGGCCGCGTGCCCAAGCCCCGGGGCGATCATCAAGCACGCCAATGGCATCGTCGACTTCGACCAGGACCATTGCATCGGCTGCGGCTATTGCATCACCGGCTGCCCGTTCAACATTCCGCGAATCTCGCAAAAGGACCACAAGGCGTACAAGTGCACGCTGTGTTCGGACCGGGTCGAATTCGGCCTGGAACCGGCCTGCGTGAAAACCTGCCCGACCGGGGCGATCGTGTTTGGCACCAAGGAAGACATGAAAGAACACGCCGCCGAGCGCATCGTCGATTTGAAAAGCCGTGGCTTCGAAAATGCCGGTCTGTACGACCCGGCCGGCGTTGGCGGCACCCACGTGATGTATGTGTTGCACCACGCCGACGCGCCGCAGCTGTACGCCGGGCTGGCGAAAGACCCGGCAATCAGTCCGTTGGTGGGATTGTGGAAAGGCGTGAGCAAACCGCTGGGCTTGCTCGCTATGGGCCTGGCGGTGCTGGCCGGGTTCTTCCATTACGTGCGCATCGGGCCGCAGGTGGTGGAAGAGGATGAGCATCCCCCAGGTAAAGACCCGGCGGTGCATGAGGTTGACCCATCGGTTCATACCTATGATCCGCGGCGGGAGGACAGGCCATGAGCAACAAAACGATCCTGCGTTATACCGCCGGCCAGCGCACCAATCACTGGCTGGTCGCGATCCTGTTTTTCATGGCCGCACTGTCCGGGCTGGCGTTGTTTCATCCGGCGCTGTTCTGGCTCAGTAACCTGTTTGGCGGTGGCCCGTGGACGCGCATCCTGCACCCGTTCATGGGCGTGGTGATGTTCGTGCTGTTCCTGGGCCTGGTGATCCGCTTCTGGCGGGCCAACTTTTTTATCCGTAACGACGGCTTGTGGCTCAGGCGGATCGACAAGGTGATTCAAAACGAGGAGGAGGGTGTGCCGCCCATCGGCAAATACAACCCCGGGCAGAAGCTGCTGTTCTGGACCTTGCTTGCCTGCATGTTGGCGCTGCTGTTGACCGGACTGGTGATCTGGCGCGCGTATTTCAGTGCGTACTTTGGCATCACCCTTATTCGTTGGGCGATGTTGCTGCATGCGTTGGCCGGATTTGTACTGGTGCTCAGCATCATCATCCACATCTACGCCGGCATCTGGATCAAGGGCTCGGTCAGCGCCATGGTGCATGGCTGTGTCAGCCGTCCCTGGGCGAAAAAACACCATGAACTCTGGTACCGCGAAGTGACCCGCGACGAACAACCGGACCGGCCAATCAGCAAAAAAGGATAAGCCCTTGGCGACGATTCTTGAGCCTGGAGAGATTGAAGCGGCGGCGAGTTCACCGCCGTTTCTGTATAGGCCGCCGCACAACCTGTTCACCTTGCGCGCCTTACGCCTGGAGCGCCTGGCCGAAGGGCATCCACTGGCGGATTACCTGCGGCTGGTGGCCGGTGTGTGTCATGTGCAGCAGCGCTTGATGGACGATCCGCCGGTCACAACGCCGCCTGATCCCGAACGAATCAAGGTCTGCCAGGCGCACGGCTTGCCACCACTTGCCGCCGACAGTCTGGTACGCGAGGGCCATTGGTTGCCGTACCTCGGAGCGTTGTTGCAGCGCTACCAACCACCGCCACAACCCGCCGTCGAAAAAGCCCTGACGACATTGCGCAACACCCGCGACGGGCAACTCAAGGCCTGGGCGGTGGCCTTGGTCAGCGGCCAGTTCACGCTGCTGCCGGCCGCGCTGGTGCCGTTTCTGGGAGCTGCGCTGCAAGCGGCCTGGAGTCACTGGCTGCTGAACACGCCGGGGCTGGATCTGAAACCCGGTGACGCCCTCAATCAATGCCCGGCCTGCGGGTCGCCAGCGATGGCGGGGGTGATCCGTCACCGAGGCAAACACAACGGTTTGCGCTATCTGGTGTGCTCGTTGTGCGCCTGTGAATGGCATGTGGTGCGGGTCAAATGCGTGTATTGCGAGCAAAGCAAAGGCCTGGATTACGTCAGCCTCGATGACGACCGCCACGCGGCCAATCAGGCACCGCTGCGTGCCGAAACCTGCCTAGGTTGTCGCAGCTATTTGAAGTTGCTGTACCTGGAAAACGACGCCGAGGCGGAAGCGCTGTCGGCAGACCTGGCCAGCCTGATGCTCGACATGCGCCTGGAACAGGAAGGCTACTCGCGTCCGGCGCCCAATTTGCTGCTGGCCCCGGGGGTGACTGAACGCTTCACTTGAGCTCAACGGCTACACTCAGGCGCGACGGTCAATCGTTTCCGGGAGCGCCTGATGTCTTCAACGTCCGCCAGCCAAACCTTGCGGCTGCCTTCCATCGACAGTTTGTTGCGTCATCCCGCCTGCCAGCCGCTGGCCGAGCGCTATGGCCGGGACGCGCTGCTGGCGAGCCTGCGGCAATTGCTCGATGACTTGCGCGAACCGGTCCTGACGGGCCAACTCGATGCCGTGGAAATCAGCCCGCAGGTCTTGGCGGGGCGGGCGGGCGAGCGCTTGGCGCAACAACACCAAAGTCATGTGCGCCGGGTGTTCAACCTGACCGGCACCGTGCTGCACACCAACCTCGGGCGGGCATTGCTGCCTGAAGTCGCCATTGAAGAGGTGCAAATGGCCGCACGCTATCCGCTCAATCTCGAATTTGATCTGAACAGCGGCAAACGCGGTGACCGTGACGACCTGATCGAAGGGTTGATCCGCGAATTGACCGGCGCCGAAGCGGTGACGGTGGTCAACAACAACGCGGCGGCCGTGCTGCTGACGCTCAACAGCCTGGGGGCGCGCAAGGAAGGGATTATTTCCCGGGGCGAACTGATCGAAATCGGCGGTGCGTTCCGCATTCCCGACATCATGGCGCGGGCCGGGGTGCGCTTGCATGAAGTCGGCACCACCAACCGCACCCATGCCCGTGATTACGAAGCCGCCATCGGCCCGCGCAGTGGTCTGGTGATGCGCGTGCATGCGAGCAATTACGCCATCGAAGGATTCACCGCACGGGTGCCGACCGCCGAGCTCGCGCAATTGGCGCACAACCATGGGTTGCCGCTGCTCGAAGACCTCGGCAGCGGCAGCCTGCTGGACCTGACCCGCTGGGGCCTGCCCGCCGAACCGACGGTGCGTCAGGCTTTGCTCGATGGCGCAGATATCGTGACCTTCAGTGGCGATAAATTGCTCGGTGGACCGCAGGCCGGGTTGATTGTCGGGCGCAAGGACCTGATCGCCAAGATCAAGAAAAACCCGCTCAAACGTGCGCTGCGCGTCGACAAACTGACCCTGGCCGCGCTCGAAGCGGTGCTGGGTTTGTACCGCGATCCCGAGCGGCTGGCCGAACGTCTGCCGAGCCTGCGGCTGCTGACACGACCCCAAGCCGACATCCTCGCGCAAGCACAACGGCTGCAACCTTCGCTGGCTCAAGTATTGGGTGACGGCTGGAGTGTCAGCGCGATGCCGGCACTGGGCATGATCGGCAGTGGCAGCCAACCGGTGGCGCGCTTGCCGAGCGCCGCGTTATGCCTGCGGCCAAACGTGTCCAAGCGTCTGCGCGGCCGGCAATTGCTGGGGCTGGAAGCTGCGTTGCGTCAGTTGTCTATCCCGGTGCTGGGCCGAATCGACGACGATTCACTCTGGCTGGACCTGCGCCAACTGGATGACGAAGCGGCATGGCTGGCGCAACTCGATCAATTGTCAGTCGAGGGGCGGGCAGGGTGATCGTCGGCACCGCAGGGCACATCGATCATGGCAAGACCGCGTTGTTGCAGGCGTTGACCGGGCAGGCCGGCGACCGTCGCCGGGAAGAACGCGAGCGCGGCATGACCATCGACCTCGGCTACCTCTACGCCGCGCTGGAACCGGGCGCCGGGTTGACCGGGTTCATCGACGTGCCCGGCCACGAACGTTTCACCCACAACATGCTGGCCGGGGCGCAAGGCATTGATCTGGTGCTGCTGGTGGTCGCCGCGGATGACGGCGTGATGCCGCAAACTCGCGAACATCTGGCGATTGTGGAACTGCTGGGGATTGCTCGGGCACTGGTGGCGATCACCAAGTGCGACCGGATCGAACCGGCCAGGGTGTCCATCGTGCGCGGGCAGATCCAGGCGTTGCTGGCATCGGGCCCTTATGCGAACGCGCCGCAGATCGCCCTGTCGAGTGTCACCGGGGAAGGTGTCGAGGCACTGCGCCAGGCTTTGCTCGACGCTCAGCGTGAAGTGCGCCAACGCAGCACCAGCGGCGGTTTTCGCCTGGCGATTGATCGGGCTTTTAGTGTCGCCGGTGCCGGGATCGTGGTGACGGGCACCGCGTTGTCCGGGCACGTGGCGGTGGGCGACACCCTGGTGCTGAGCCCGCAGGGCAAGCCCGTACGCGTGCGCGGTCTGCATGCGCAAAACCAGGCAGCAGACACAGCGATGGCCGGTCAACGCGTCGCACTGAACCTGAGTGCCGAGCGATTGGCGCTGGATCAGATCCACCGTGGTCATTGGTTGCTGGCCGAGTGGCTGTTTGCGCCGACTCAACGCCTCGACATCGACCTGCGTTTGCTGGCCAGCGAAGCCAAAACCTTCGAGCACTTTCAGCCGGTGCATGTTCACCTGGGCACTCAGGACGTAACCGGGCGGGTGGCGCTGCTGGAGGGTGCCAGCCTGGTGCCGGGCGGGCGGATGTTTGCGCAGGTCTTGTTGAATGCCCCCGTGCACGCAGTCAAGGACGACCCTTTGATCCTGCGGGACCAGAGTGCCCAACGCACCCTCGGCGGAGGCCGGGTGCTCGACCCGTTTGCCCCGTCCCGGCACCGTCGCAGCCCCGAACGGCTGGCGCAACTGCAAGCCCTCGACATCGGTGACAATCTGGAAGCGGTCTTGCCGGCGTTGTTGGCCCACAGCGATACGGGCCTCGACCCCCGACAACTGGAGCGTCAATTCAACCGTCCACGCGCGACGTGGCAATTGCCCGATGATGTGCGCCTGATCGAGACCCGCCAAGGTCCATTGCTGTTCAGTTCGGCGCGCTGGGAAGCGTTGAAAGCCCCCTTGCTGGAACACCTCGCACGCTTCCATCAATTGGAACCGGACCAGATGGGCCCGGACCGGGATCGCCTGCGTCGGTTTGCCGCCTCCGTGCTGGAGCGCCCGACGTTCATCTGCCTGCTCGACGAATTGCTGGCCGGTGGCGCTATTGTCACCAGCGGTCCGTGGCTGCATTTACCGGCTCATCGAGTGCGCTTGAGCGACGACGACGAAGCCCTGTGGCAGCGCTTGCAGCCGCTGTTCGAGCAGGCCGGTTTCGATCCGCCGTGGGTGCGCCATCTGGGGCATGACGAGGCGACCGTGCGCTTGCTGCTACGCAAAATGGCGCGCCTGGGACTGCTGCATCAGGTGGTGCGGGACCTGTTCTACACCGACGCGATGACCCGTCGGTTGGCGGCTATGCTGTTGCAGATGGCCGAGCTTGATCCGGTGATTCAGGTCGCGGCGTTTCGCGATGCAGTGGGCCTGGGGCGCAAGCGCAGCATTCAGATTCTGGAATACTTCGACCGTATTGGCCTGACCCGGCGCATGGGCGACAAACGCCAGATCCGTCCCGACAGTGCGTTAGCCCGAGAACCAGAGCTCCGACAACCAGAGCCCCGACAACCCGAGGACTGATTTCCAGGAAGGCAATCGCGCCCGGTGGCGCGGCCGGGCTTCAAACCCGGTTGGGGACGGCATCCGTTCCCGGGCAGGTTCGACTCCGGCTGCCTTCCGCCAATTTTTGTGTCACAGCGGCCCGAGATTCAGCGGGTATTGGATGACCACGTAAACCCGGTCGATGTCATCGCCCGCCTGGGCGGTATTGGCGCGATGAGACACGTGCGACAGTTGCAGCGACAAGCCCTTGGCTGCCCCGGACTGCACGATGTAGCGCACGTCGATGTCGCGCTCCCAATGACGTCCGCCATCGCCTTGTTGTGGCACATACGTGCCGGTCTCCGCGTCGAACGGGTTATAGGCGCCGCCCTTGGGCGCGTGGGTGCCGTCGATCTGGCTGCCTTTGACATACCGTGTCATGAAGGCCAGACCGGGAATGCCATAAGTGCTCAGGTCGAGGTCGTAGCGGGCTTGCCAGGATTGTTCGTGGGCGCCGTTGAAGTCGGCGTACTTGATCGAGTTGGCCAGGTAGATGGAGTCGCCACCGACGAAGTCGAACGGGGTGTCACCGTTGATTTTTTGGTAGGCCAGCGTGAAACCATGGGCATCGATGGTGTATTTGCCCGACAGGCTGAACGCGGTGTTGTCGATGGCGCCGGCCAGTGCCTCGCCCGTGTCCCGCGTGTGGTAGAGATTGGCGTCGACGAACACTCCCGGCTGTTTCAGATGCACATTGGCGTAGTACTGATGCCAGGTGTCGGTCAGTGTTGAAGCATAGAGCGCGCCGCCGACAGGGCTTTGGGTGAACAGGTCGGCACCGGCAAACGAAATGCCACCGGCGTCGGTGTTAGCCCCGTAACCGGAAAAATTGCCCTTGCCCGAAGCGCTGTCCTGATTCTTGAATGCCGTGAAGTGGCCTGCCTGCAGGTTCATGCCATCCATTTCGCGACTATTGAGCAGAAACCCCGTGGCGTACTCTGGCTGCAGGCGTTTGTCGGCGGTGTCGAACACCGGGGCTTCGACCATCATTTCGCCGAAAGCCAAGGTGGTCCTGGAGGCCCTGACTTTCAGCGCGCCGCCACCACTGGAGTAGTTGTCCTCACTGCGCCCATCGCTGCCCACCGGCAGCAATCCAGTGCCGGAATGACCTTTGCCACTGTCGAGCTTCAGCCCCAAAAAAGCGTGGCTATCGAGGCCAAACCCAACGGTGCCGGGCGTGAAACCGGACTCGAAAGCGCCAATAAAGCCTTGCGCCCACTCGGCCTTGTAGCTTTTGCCCGATGGTGAAGGCGACCGGTAGTCACTGTTGAGGTAGAAGTTGCGGTTGAGCACATTCAGCGTCGCCCCTTCCAGAAATCCTTGCGGGTTTTGTTCCGACTCATCAGCCCGCGCCGTTGCGACGGTGCCAGCGCACATCAGAGATAAGCAGAAAGCGGCTTTTTTCGAAAAAAACGTCATGGTTCAATGGCCACCTGATAGCGACTCCGCGCGTACGGAGTCGCTATTTTTTGCTTAGTGGGCTTCCGAAGCGCCGAACATGCTCTTGGCGTAGATCAGGCCCAGACCGTAGGCACCGCCGTTGGCAATCGAGGTTTTTACGGTTTCGTCGTAAGTTTCGCCGCGCGCCCAGTCACGCTGCAATTCAAGCAGGTATTGCAGCGAAGTCATCGGCCGGGCACCGATCTGGATCATGCGTTGCATGGCCATTTCGTGCGCTTCGGTGGTGACGTCACCACAGGCATCGGCGATTACGTACACCTCGAAACCCTGGTCGATGGCCGACAGTGCCGGGCCAACGATGCACACGGACGTCCAGAGACCGGCGAGGACGATTTTCTGTTTGCCGATTTTGTTGACTTCAACAGCAATGCGCTCGTCTTCCCAGGTGTTCATGCTGGTACGGTCGATCACGTTGTGTTCCGGGAATACCGACTTGATTTCGTCGAAGATCGGGCCTGAAAAGCTCTTCTCGGCCACGGTAGTAAGGATGGTCGAGACCTTGAAACCACGGGCCGCCTTGGCCACCAGCGCGGCGTTGTTGCGCAGGGTCACGGCATCGATCGACTTGGTCGCAAAGGACATCTGCGATTGATGGTCGATCATGATCAGGGTGTGGTCGGTCGGGGTCAGCAGGGTTTTGCCGGGGACTGCTTTTGCAATGGCCATGATGATGTCCTTACGGGTGAGTGAGGAGGCCATGGTCGCGAAGATTCAGGCTCGGATATTGAGTCGATGTGCTGTGTTTGGATTTTTTTTTCGAGGTATAGCGATACATCACGCATTGTTGCCGTCGTACTGTCAAAACTCCGTCTATGCTGCCCTAACCGTTCCCCTACCTTTGCAGCTATCAGCAAGGAGGCATCCATGGTGCCCACACCTCTGTCCGAGAAATCGTTGACCCGCAGCATGCTCGATGTACTGATTCGTGCCGGGTTGATTGTTGTTCTGGTGCTGTTTTGCTTCGAGATATTCCAACCGTTTCGCGACTTGATGCTGTGGTCGGTGATCCTGGCAATCACGCTCTACCCGTTGCAACTGCGACTGATGGGGTCGCGGGGACGCAGCGAGGGGCGTGCTGCAACGATCATTGTGCTGATTGCCATCGCTATTCTGGTGGTACCGGTCTATCTGTTGGGCACTTCGATTGGTTCGTCGGTCGGAAACGTCATCGACCTGGTGAAGGAGGGAACCTTCCAGATCCCGCCGCCGCCCGAGTCGGTCGCGACGTGGCCACTGGTGGGTAAATCGCTCTCGTCGATATGGCTGCAGGCCTCCTATGACCTTCCCGACCTGATAGCGAAGTACCTGCCGCAGATAAAAGGCGTCAGCGTCGGCTTGTTGACCAAGATTGCCGGTGTCGGGGCGGGTTTGCTGATGTTCATTGTCGCCCTGATCATCGCCGGTATTTTCATGGCCCATGGAGAGGCCGGCACCCGCGCCGCGGTAGAGATTGCGTCTCGCGTCAGCGGTCCTGACAAGGGGCCGAAAATCGCCGAACTGTGCACCGCAACCATCCGTGCCGTTGCGCTCGGCGTGGTCGGCATCGCGTTCATTCAGATGCTGCTGGTGGGTATCGGCTTCGTGCTCAAAGGCATCCCGGGCGCAGGTATTCTTGCGATCTTTGTGTTGCTGCTCGGCATCATGCAGTTACCAGCCACGCTGATTACGCTGCCGGTGATTGTCTACGTGATGGCGACCGAGGGGCCCAACACGAGGACCATCATCTTCTCGGTCTTTGTGTTCGTTGCCGGTCTGGTGGACAACGTTCTCAAACCGCTGTTGCTGGGGCGAGGCGTGGATGTGCCAATGCCGGTCGTGTTGATCGGCGCGTTAGGCGGCATGGTCACCAGCGGCATCCTTGGACTGTTCATCGGGCCAGTGGTGCTTGCGGTCGGCTATCAACTATTCTGGCAGTGGGTTCAGGATCGGCCGGAGGACGGAGCAAATCCGTAACCATGAACACGCAGAGTCATGAGCTCCTCGAGCGGGTGTTGACCGCTCATGGGGGGCTCGATCGCTGGAACAGCTTCAGCAAAGTACGCACCACCCTCGTGACAGGTGGTGCGTTATGGGCAAAGAAAGGGCTGACGCAGGACAGCGCGCCACGCCGACGGGACGCTCGTTGCCGAGCGCTCAGCCCCCCGGGAATCCTTTCAAGACCACGAAGAAAATACCCCTTGGGATCCACTGCACCGCGCGTACTTCAATGGTTACGCGCTGTGGTCCTACCTGACGATGCCGTTCTTGTTCACCGTGGCGGCAATCGGCCTCAGCGACATCCGTTACGCGTAATGCCCGTCGCAATGCTCATGTGATCTATCAGCAACGGCGGCCGGAGGAGGCGTTTTGAAACCATTCCTGCCCGGACCGGGTGCGTCAACGTGGAACATGTTGCGCCAAGCGTGTCTGCAACGCCGCGATGCCGTGCCGCCGACTTTGACGGAACTGGCGGTCGTCCCCGGCATCGCACAGGCGCGTTACTGGCTGGACCGGGATTTCGCTCCGCTCATTCGGGACGTGAATCAGGCCAACCATCGCGAGGCTGAGGCGCTCGCCAGGGCGGGAGTGCCGAATGACGTCCTGCCGGTGGCCAACATGCTGGCGGTTTCCGGCGGTGGTGACGCCGGCACGTTTGCGGCAGGGATCATCGCGGGATGGACGTTGAATGGGACGCGCCCACTGTTCAAAGTGGTCACGGGCATCAGCGCTGGCGCCCTGGTGGCTCCGTTCGCTTTTCTGGGGCCTCAATACGACGACATCATTCTGCGCATCTGCAGCGCCATCGGTCCCAAAGACGTTTTCCATTCGCGCAATGTGCTGACCCGGCTTGCCAGCGACGGCATTGCAGACAGCAAGCCACTGTCGCGGCTCGTCGCCCAGTACGTCACCGCTGACATACTGGCGGCGATTGCGGCGCAATACGCCAATGGACGACTCCTGATGATCGGTACCACCGACCTCGATGCAGGGCGGCCCGTGACCTGGAATATGGGGGCCATCGCCTCCAGTGGAGCACCGGGCGCACTGGACCTGTTTCGCCAGATCCTGATCGCGTCGATGAGCATTCCTGGCGCCGTTTCACCGGTCATGATCGACGTGGAAGTGAACGGTCAACAGTTTCAGGAAATGCACGTGGACGGCGGCGTCATCACGCAGGTATTCCTTTACCCACCCGGCACGGTCATGGCTCTGAACAGCGTGACCGGCGCACGTTTGCGCCATGACCGGAATTTCTATGTGATTCGTAACGGGAAAATGGAGCCCCAGTGGTCCGGGACCAAGCGTCGCACGTTGAGTATCGGCGGTCGCGCCATCAGCGCATTGATCCAGACGCAAGGGATCAGTGACCTGGAACGGATTTACCGAATCGCTCAGCAGGACGGGGCGGACTTCAATCTGGCGTACATCGGCGCCGATTTTCATCACCTGCGCAGTCATCACTTTGATGGCGAATACATGAAGCGTTTATTCGACTACGCCTTTGAACTCAGTGCGAAGGGTTACCCGTGGCATAAATCCCCCAATACCTGAAGACAATCGCGATCCTTGATGTCCAGTCGGTCATCGTGGAGTTGCCTGCATGAAATTAATACTGTAGTTTTTCATGAAATTATAAAAACATAATTTCATGAGAGCTCGTATGTTCCAGCAGTCCACCCAGCATGTCGCCAGCTATTACGCCCACAGTTGCGCGGATCGCTTGGTCAATCGCCCTGCGCTCAGGGGTGAACAAGACACCGACATCCTGATCATCGGCGCCGGCTTCAGTGGGCTGCACACTGCGTTGCGCCTGGCCTTGGCCGGCAAACGGGTGACCCTGCTGGAAGCCAGTCGAGTGGCGTGGGCGGCCTCCGGGCGCAATGGTGGCCAGGCCATTCTCGGCTGGTCGTGTGACATGCCGCCGCTGGAAGCCGCGTTGGGTTACGAGCGCGCACGCCGGTTGTGGGACGGCATGCGCTGGGCGGCGCAGGAGCTGCGTGAATTACCCGCTCGTCATGGCTTCGATTGTGATTATCGCGCGGGGCATTTGTGGACGTCGGTCATGCCACGGCGTGTCGGGCTGTTGACCGAGTGGCAGCGCGAGGCCAGCCACAAATGGGGCCACCATGGCTTGCGGTTCATCAGCCGTGAACAGTTGCCGCAATGGATCGCCAGCGAGCGCTATCAGGCCGGCCTCTATGATCCCGAGGGCGGTCATCTGAACCCGCTGAAACTGGCCATCGGCCTGGCCACCGCCATCGAAAAGGCGGGCGGCCGCATCCATGAACAAAGCAAAGCATTGAGCTATCAAGAGGAGGGCGGTCGTTACCGGGTGAACACCGAACACGGGACCATTCGGGCAGACGTTCTGGTGCTGGCGTGCAATGCGTATCTGGACCGGCTCGACCCGAAACTGGCCCGTTGCGTATTACCGGTCGGGACTTATCAAGTGGCCACCGCGCCCCTGTCTCCCGAGCAGGCCACCGCGCTGTTGCCGAGCAATGTCTGCGTCACCGACAACCAGTTTGTCCTCGATTATTTCCGGCGCACGCCCGACAACCGCCTGCTGTTCGGCGGCGGCTGCACGTATCTGGGCGGTATGCCAAAGGACATTGCCGGGGCCACGCGTCCCTTCCTGGAACGAGTGTTCCCGCAGCTCAAAGGCGTAGCCCTGGAATTCGCCTGGGGCGGGCACATCGACTTGACCCTGAAACGAACGCCGGACATTGGCCAGTCAGGGAATCGCTACTGGATGCAAGGCTATTCCGGGCATGGCGTGCTGCCGACACTGGCCGCTGCCCGCGCCGTGTCCGACGCGATTCTTGGCCAGGACGATGAATTGTCCTTGTACCAGGGTTTGAACAACGGCAGTTTTCCCGGCGGCAAATACCTGGCTGCGCCGCTGGAAGCCATCGGCAAAGCCTGGTATCGACTGCGTGACAGTATTTGATGAGTCATCAACTGGAAATCCAGGCATGAACAAGCAAGAAGAAATCGCTGCGCTGGCGATCCTTATTCACGATCTGCGCAAGCACAAGAAATACACCTTGAAGGAACTGGCCGACAAAATCGGCCGTTCCGTGGGCTTCCTGTCGCAGGTCGAACGTGGCCTGTCACGGCCCACGGTGGCCGACCTGACGGCGATCAGTGAAACCCTGGACGTACCGACGACGTACTTCTACAGCCTGCCAAAACCCAAGGAATTGCCATGGGTCACCCGGCCGGACGAACGCCGCACGTTGTACTTCGCCAACGGCATTACCGACATTCTGGTTTCGCCAAAGATCCGCGCATCGTTTTCGATGCTCGAAAGTCACCTTGAAGCCGGTGCCAGCAGTGGCGACCGGCATTTGACTGACAGCTCCGAGCAAGGGGGTTACGTGCTCGAAGGCGAGCTGACGCTGTGGTTGGGCGACGACGAGGACCCCGTCAAATTAGTGGCTGGCGACAGCTTTCAGTTCGACAGCCATACCCGTTGCCGCTACGGCAACCTCACCGAGCATCTCACGCGAGTGCTTTGGGTTTACACCTGATGAAAAGACAAGGACCCACAATGATGGATGCTACCTGCTCTGACCTGTTGGCCGAGGTGCGCGCCTTTCGCCAACGCTATCCTGAGGTGCGCTATGTCGACCTGATTTCCCTGGATATTCCAGGGCATTTCTACGGCAAGCGTTATCCTGTGGACATGCTGGAAAAGGTGGCGGCCGGCAGCGCGCTGAAACTGCCGCAGAACTGTGTGCTGCTGGGCGTGCAAGGCGGATTGTTCAAGATCGGCGATTACTGCTTCAACGACGGCGATCCCGATGCGCTGCGTCGCCTGGTACCCGGCACACTCAAGCCTGTGACCTGGGAAGGCCAACCGCTGGGGCAAATGCTGATTACCTCGGACGGCACGGATAACCCCATCGTGTTCGAACCGCGCCAGGTATTGGCCCAGGTTCTGGACCGCCTCGCCGGTAAAGGCATTCATCCAGTCGTGGCATTTGAGCTGGAGTTCTACCTGTTCGATAAAAAGCTGCGCGACGGGCTACCGCAGTTTCCCCGCGACGGGCTGACAGACGATGCCGACGATCAACCCAATATGCACATCGAGCGGCTGTCACGTTTTGCCCCGGTACTCGATGAAATGGTCGAGGCATCGCGTGCCCAGGGCATCGACAGCACGGTGATTACCGCCGAGCTCGGGCCGGGGCAGTTCGAGATCAATTTCGGTCACCTGGACGACGGCTTGCGCGCGGCGGACTGGGCCGCCCTGTTTTGCCGCAGCAGCCGCGGTGTTGCCCTCAAGCACGGCTATCGCGCCAGTTTCATGGCCAAACCTTACTTGCAGCACCCGGGTAGCGGCATGCACGTACATGTCAGCCTTTACGATGCGGCTGGCAATAACATTCTGGCGGCCAATGAACAGCGATCGTTGCGTCACGCCGTGGCCGGTTGCCTGGAACTGCTGCCGCATTGCATGCCGGTTTTCGCCCCGAACCAGAATGCCTATCGACGCTTGGGCGGCACGACCAACATCGCCACCCAAGCGAGCTGGGGTTTTGAAGATCGCGATGCGTGCCTGCGCATCCCTGAGTCGGACTCGAAGAACCTGCGCATCGAACATCGTCTGGCAGGCGCCGATGCCAATCCATATCTGGTATTGGCGGCGATTCTGGTGGGCCTGGAACACGGACTGGACGCGGGCAAAGAACCGATCTTGCCGTTGAACGAAGACCGCAACAGTGGCGTCGACTTTCCAAAGGAAATGCTCGAAGGCGTGCGCGCAATGCAGCATCAACCGCAATTGCGTGAAGGTCTGGGGGCTGAGTTCGTGAATGTTTATTGCGAGAACAAACGTCAGGACCATCTGGCGTTCATGCAGGAGATCAGCGCGCGGGAATATCGCTGGTATCTGTAAACGCAGGATGCGGGCAGTCGCTCAATCTCATGATTGGGCAGAAAGAGTAAGGCATAAAAAAACGCCGCCCCTCTCACGAAGGGCGGCGTTTTCTATGGCGTTGCAGCGTTAGGCTTGAACGACCGGAATGTTGGCGTTCGCAGCGACTTCACGGAACTCGGCGATCTGGTCGAAGGACAGGTAGCGGTAGACATCGGCCGCCATGCTGTCGATCTTGCCCGCGTATTCCATGTACTCCTCGACGGTCGGCAGGCGACCCAGGATGGAAGCAACAGACGCCAGCTCAGCCGAAGCCAGGTAGACGTTCGCGCCGTCACCCAGACGGTTCGGGAAGTTACGGGTCGACGTCGACACCACGGTGCTGTTCGGCTCAACGCGGGCCTGGTTACCCATGCACAGCGAGCAACCCGGCATTTCCATGCGTGCGCCGGCCTTGTCGTAGATGCCGTAGTAGCCTTCCTCGGTCAGTTGGTGAGCGTCCATTTTGGTCGGTGGCGACAGCCACAGGCGGGTTGGCAGTGCTCCATTGACCTGTTCCAGCAATTTGCCGGCAGCGCGGAAGTGACCGATGTTGGTCATGCACGAACCGATGAACACTTCGTCGATCTTCTGACCTTCAGCGGACGACAACAGACGGGCGTCGTCAGGGTCGTTCGGTGCGCACAGGATCGGTTGCGTGATCTGTGCCAGGTCGATCTCGAGGACTTCTGCGTATTCAGCGTCTTTGTCCGCTTGCAGCAGCTCTGGTTTGGCCAGCCAGGCTTCCATCGCTTGAGCACGACGCTCCAGGGTGCGGGCGTCGCCGTAGCCTTCGCCGATCATCCAGCGCAGCAGGGTGATGTTGGAGGTCAGGTACTCGGTAATGGCCTTTTCCGGGAGTTTGATCGTGCAGCCAGCGGCGGAACGTTCAGCGGAAGCGTCGGACAGTTCGAACGCTTGCTCCACGGTCAGGTTGTCCAGGCCTTCGATTTCCAGGATGCGGCCGGAGAAGGCGTTGATCTTGCCTTTCTTCTCGACGGTCAGCAGACCGGCCTTAATGGCGTAGTAAGGGATCGAATGAACCAGGTCACGCAGGGTGATGCCCGGTTGCATCTTGCCTTTGAAACGCACCAGGACTGACTCGGGCATGTCCAGCGGCATGACGCCGGTGGCGGCGGCGAACGCAATCAATCCAGAGCCCGCCGGGAACGAAATACCGATCGGGAAACGGGTGTGCGAATCGCCACCGGTACCGACGGTGTCCGGCAGCAGCATGCGGTTCAGCCAGCTGTGAATGATGCCGTCGCCCGGTTTGAGCGAAACGCCGCCGCGGTTACGCATGAAATCCGGCAGGGTGTGGTGAGTCGTCACATCCACAGGCTTTGGATAAGCCGCAGTGTGGCAGAAGGACTGCATCACCAGATCCGTCGAGAAGCCCAGGCACGCCAGGTCTTTCAGTTCGTCACGGGTCATTGGACCGGTGGTGTCCTGGGAACCTACGGTGGTCATCTTCGGTTCGCAGTAGGTGCCAGGACGCACACCGGCTACGCCGCAAGCCTTGCCGACCATTTTCTGCGCCAGGGTGTAACCCTTGGTGCTTTCAGCCGGGGCTTCCGGCAGTTTGAACAGGTCGAACGCTGGCAGACCCAGTTCGGCGCGAGCCTTGTCGGTCAGGCCACGGCCGATGATCAGCGGAATACGGCCGCCAGCACGAACTTCGTCCAACAGCACCGGGGTCTTCATTTCGAAGGTGGTCAGGACTTCGTCGGTACCGTGTTTGCAGACTTTGCCCGCATGCGGGTACAGGTCGATCACGTCGCCCATGTGCATGTTCGACACGTCGAATTCGATTGGCAGGGCGCCGGCATCTTCCATGGTGTTGTAGAAGATCGGAGCGATTTTGCTGCCGAAGCAGAAACCGCCAGCACGCTTGTTCGGCACGTAAGGTACGTCGTCACCGAAGAACCACAATACGGAGTTGGTCGCCGATTTACGCGAGGAACCGGTACCGACCACGTCACCGACGTAGGCGATCGGGAAGCCTTGACCGCGCATTTCTTCGATCTGCTTCATCGGGCCGGTAACGCCTTGGGCGTCAGGGACGATGCCGTCGCGGGCCATTTTCAGCATGGCCAGGGCGTGCAGCGGGATGTCTGGACGGGACCAGGCATCTGGAGCAGGGGACAGGTCGTCGGTGTTGGTTTCGCCGGTGACCTTGAACACGCGCAGGCTGATCTTGTCGGCCAGGGTCGGGCGGTTCTTGAACCACTCGCCGTCAGCCCAGGACTGCAGCACGCCTTTAGCGTGAACGTTACCGTTCTTGGCGCGTTCAGCAACGTCGTGGAAGGCATCGAACATCAGCAGGGTGTGCTTGAGTTCTTCGGCAGCTACTGGTGCCAGTTCGGCGTCGTCCAGCAGGTTGACCAGAGTCACGATGTTGTAGCCGCCCTGCATGGTGCCGAGCAGTTCAACAGCGCGCTTCTTGTCGATCAGGGGGGATTTGGCTTCGCCTTTGGCGAGGGCGGACAGGAAGCCGGCCTTGACATAGGCTGCTTCGTCCACGCCAGGTGGAACGCGATGGGTGATCAGGTCAACGAGGAAAGCTTCTTCGCCAGCCGGGGGATTCTTCAGCAGCTCGATAAGGCCTGCAGTTTGCTCGGCGTTGAGCGCCAAGGGTGGAAGCCCTTGCTCGGCACGTGCTTGTAATTGTTGTACGTAGGTCTCAAGCACTGGGTTTCTCCTGTCATACCGCGTGTTGTTGAGTGAGCGAACAGCGTGCGCCCGCAAAAATAAAGGCAGGTGCAGTTTTTCGGTTGTCGAGGGTGACCACCCGAAACTATCCAATCAACTGCGCCTGCAAAAGGTGTTCTGTCCCGGAATCGGGAAGGCACAGATCTGCATCTGCGCCAATCGGAGGTTTTCGGCAACGGTGGATATTGTCGACACTATCTCGTGATTGAGCCGGAATATAATGATTATCCGCAGGTCAATCAACTGCATTGTCGACACATTTGAATCACCTCCCAAGTCGTCACCATAAGGGCAGCGGGCTCAATCGTTCACTTATGACTATTCGCACATCGATTCGACTGATGACAGCCAGCGCTCTGCGCCGCGGTTTCAGTTGGGAGGCTGAGACTTCACGCAGTCGCCTGCGAGGGATACATGCCTTTGGCATTCACGCGACTGCAAATCAGTCAAAAGGAACGAAAAACCGTAAGTCGATATTGATTGGGTTTGTCCCACGCCATTGGACTGCAGGACTTCGAAAAGGCGCTGTCATGAATAGCCAAGAGACTGTCGCAAAATGAAAAGCGCTCCCGGGCCGGGGGCTTTTTAATGGGCGCTGAAAAGTCGATTGAGCCGATTGGGTCGGTGACACGGCAAATGTAACGAGGCGGGTACTCTGCTAGCCGGTGCAACGCGATGATTTTTCCAGTCCTGTTTGTAGGAACTGCCAAGCCATGGAGGGCCGATATCTGGATTAGGGCCGTACAACTTACCGCCGCTTGAACCGATGGATGCGACTGCACCGCCTGCGTCACGAATGCCTGGTACGCCAGGCAGGAGAATAACAATATGAAATTCGTGAAAAGTCTGCTGGCTACGCCACTCATGATGGCGCTGACCATCGATGCACAAGCCTATGTATCCACTCAGGATGCCGCCCGACTGGGCACCAGCCTGACGTTGGTAGGCGCCGAAAAGGCTGGCAATGCCGACGGTTCCATTCCGGCCTACAACGGAGGCCTGACCACCGCCCCGGCCAGCTTCAAAACGGGTGACAGCATGCGCCCGAACCCCTTCGCCGATGAGACACCACTGCTGGTGATCGATGGCAAGAACGTTGATCAGTACAAAAGCATGCTGACGGCTACCACGGTCGCATTGGCCAAGCGCTATCCAAACTTTCGCATCGATGTGTATCCGACCCACCGCACGGCTTCACTGCCAGAGGCAGTGCTGGAAAACAGCCGCAAGAACGCCACCGGCGCCAAATCCCTCAACGGTGGGATTGCCTTTGAAAACGTATTGCCCGGTGTGCCGTTCCCGATCCCGCAATCGGGCGCCGAGGCGATGTGGAATTTCCTGCTGCGCTACCAGGGCGTCAACATCCATTCCAAGTACGACTCCTGGAGCGTCGACTCGGCAGGTGTGGCAAGCCTGGCGGTCTCCGGCGAGGCATTCGTGTCCTTCCCGATTTACGAGAACATGTCGAAGCCGATCAACAACTCCGACATCTACTACCAGCTGAAGCTGGCTTATACCGGACCCGCGCGACGTGCCGGTGAGTCGGTCATGCTCAAGAACGCCACCAACCCGCTGCAACGTCCTGGTCGTGCCTGGCAGTACTTGCCGGCCCAGCGCCGGGTCAAACAGATATCGATCCTGGCCTACGACACACCGAACCCCGGTACCGCCCGCGCGCTTGAGTTGTACGACTGGACGCTGGTGGGCAAGCAAGAAATGATCGTGCCCTACAACACCTACAAACTGACCTATGCCCGGGATGCCAAATCGCTGACCACCCCCAATTACATTTCCCCGGACTTCGTCCGCTGGGAAAAACACCGGGTCTACGTCGTGGAGGGCAACCTCAAGCCCGGTGCAAAGCACATCTACCAAAAACGCCGCTTCTACCTGGATGAAGACACCTGGGCCGCCGTGGCCTCCGATCAGTACAACACCAGTGGCCAGCTCTACCGTGGCTCCTTCGCTTTCCTCAGCCAGAGCTACGACGAGCAAGTCCCGGATGCCACCCCGTTCATGACTTACGACCTGTCGCTTGGCACCTACAACATCAATGGCGTGGTCGGCCCACATGGCGGTATCCACTACATCGAACCGCTGTCGACGGCGCAGTGGGTGCCGGAGTCCATGGCGGGTGCTGGTATTCGCTAAGCCCCCAGTGATGCAGTACCCGATGTCTTGAGCTAGACGCTGGCGAGGGGTCAAGCTCCCTCGCCACAGGTCATCACCGCTTTTTCGTCGGCATATAAAACGCCAGTCCTTTGCCAAGTCGAAAAAACAGACGGATTTACTGATGTTTCTGGACAGCCGAAGATTCCAATCGCATCTTCGACGTGCTCTGACGAGTAGAATGCCAACGCTACTCAGCACTAATGGGATTTGTGGTGGTCAATAAACCCCGCACGAACGTCAGCGGTCGTACTGCTCGGTGCCGACCAGTTCCGCATCGGTATTTTGACCAAGGACAGTGAAAGCATGCTCATCGCCACATAATCAGCAACCGCCACTACGGGGTTCCGTGAATCGGGACTGGCCGTACGTTTACCCCTCAATCCAATTCGAAGATCTAACGCATGTACCTACGCAAAATTGCAGTTGGGCTGTCGGCCCTTGTTTTGCTTTCCACCGGGGCAGAAGCCCGCAGCCTGCTGGATCTCCTCAAGCCGCCCACCCAGCATCAGGACCCAGTATCCCGCTCGGGTTCGATCAGTCAGAACGCGGCACTGGACCTTTATTCAAACAAACAAAAACAGGCATCGTTCGATGGCTGTGCAGATCTGTTCCCGGCAGCCAAACCAATCAACCTGGCTTCCGTGCCTGCAACAATGAACCCCTTGGCCCTGTGTTCCGACAACTTTGCGGTGCTGTACTCGCAAACCAGCAAGACGCCGCTGGTGGTGGTGGAGCGTCTTAATGCAGCCCAGCTTCAGGATGCAAAAGGGGAGGAGCGCACTAACCAGTTCTATCCAGATCCTCGCATTCCCAAGAGTGGACGGGCAGAGTTGAGTGACTACCGTAGCCAACACCCGGCTGTGGACCGTGGCCATCAATCCCCGGCCGCCGATGCACCGAACCCCAATGCAATGGCTCAATCCTTTGCGCTGTCGAACATGGTGCCGCAAGACCCAACCAACAACCGGAAGATCTGGAGCAAGGTTGAGTCTGATGTCAGGAAGTTTGCCAAGCGAGCCGATGGCAATGTTTTTGTCTTTACCGGCCCGCTCTTTGACCCAGGCCATAGCACCATTGGCGACAACAAGGTCTGGGTACCGACGCGCCTGTTCAAGCTGGTTTACGACGCATCGTCCAAACGGGCCTGGGCCTACATACTCCCCAACGCCGAAACCCGTATTGAGAGGCCGATGGACTATGACGCTTTCGTAAAAAGTACGGGGCTAAAATTACTGGGCAATCTACCCGTCACAGGCTCCGTGGGCCGCACTTGAGGGTTCACATTTAACGGGCGGTGGGGGCGCTTGCTCCCTCGCCACGAGTCACTGCTTTTTTACGTGGGCATACAAACGCCAGCCTTTTGAAATGGGGGGGCGTTCAAAAATTTCGACACGCCTCGCTAGAACCGGGCTTTACTGGAATCAGTTGTGCAGATTGCCGTGTGTTGCTGGCTTCCGAGGTCAAAACTACAGCCATCGAGGTTGAGGACGAGCCCTTGTCCAAATTCCGGTTCTTCCCCATCAGGTTTTTCCCGCTGCTGCTCGCCGGCTGCACCACTACGCACATGCCCCACGACTTCAGCGAGACGATACCCGCCAGCGATTCGGCTTTCGGGCGCTCGATCCAGGCTCAGGCCGCCGAACATCAGGGGCTTTCGGGTTTTCGCTTGCTGCCCAACAGCAGTGAAGCGTTCCGGGCTCGCGCCGAGTTGATCCGCAACGCCCAAAAGAGCGTCGATCTGCAGTACTACATCGTGCACAACGGTCTGAGCACCCGGGCCCTGGTGCGTGAAATGCTGGCGGCCGCCGATCGAGGCGTGCGCATACGCCTATTGCTCGATGACACGGCCAGCGACGGTCAGGAAGAAGTCATCGCGACCCTGGCCGTGCACCCGAACATCTACATCCGTGTCTTCAACCCTTTGCATCTGGGGCGCAGTACTTTTGTGACCCGAACCATGGGCCGTCTGCTTAATCTTTCGCAGCAGCACCGGCGCATGCACAACAAACTGTGGCTGGCCGACAACAGCGCCGCCATCGTTGGCGGACGCAACCTGGGGGATGAATACTTCGACGCCAAGCCCGATCTCAACTTCACCGACATGGACCTGCTATGCATCGGCCCGGTCGCCCAGCAGTTGGGGCACAGCTTCGATCAATACTGGAATAGCAGCCTGAGCCATCCCATCAGTGACTTCCAGCTCAACAAGCCAACGCCCGAAGACTTGCTCGAGAGCCGTCAACGCCTGGAACAATCGCTCGACAGCACACGGATCGAAAACAAGGCCCTGTACGAGCACCTCATGACCTACCGGACGCACCCGCAACTCGATCATTGGCGCAAGGAGCTGATTTGGGCCCATGGCAAGGCGATGTGGGACGCCCCGAGCAAGGTGCTGGCCGATGACGAACCGGCCCGCGCGCTAATGATGGCCACCCAACTGCGGCCTGATCTGGATAGCATCGACAAGGAGCTGATCTTGATCTCGGCCTATTTCGTTCCCCAGGAGTCGGGCATGCGCTACCTCCTGGGTCGTGCCGAGGCCGGGGCTGATGTACGCCTGTTGACCAACTCACTGGAAGCCACTGATGTGCCAGCCGTGCACGGCGGCTATGCGCCTTACCGCAAAACCCTGCTCGAACACGGCGTGAAGCTCTATGAGTTGCGACGACAGGCGGATGACCCCGGTCGCGGTTCTTCGTTTGGCTTCAGTGGTGGCTCGGACTCCAGCTTGCACACCAAGGCCATGATCCTGGACAAACAGAAGGTGTTTGTCGGGTCCTTCAATTTCGACCCGCGTTCTGTGCTTTGGAACACAGAAGTCGGGGTGCTGGTCGACAGCCCTGAATTGGCCGGCTACGTACGCGAACTCGCGTTTGAAGGCATGTCGCCAGCCGTGAGTTACCAGGCTCGTCTGGAAAACGGCGAAGTCGTCTGGGTCACTGAGGACAACGGCCGCCTGCATACCTTGTATAAGGAGCCTGGCGGCGCGTGGCGCAGTTTCAAAGCGTGGCTCAGTGACAAGATCGGCATTGAGAAAATGCTCTAGGCCGAAGCCGGCCCCGATCACGCAGTGCGCTGCTGCGCCAACAATCCTTTGCCCTTAACGACGGTTTCACCGGCTATTCCGACAGCGGAACAACCAGGGTCAGCCAGGTATTCCAGCCCTCTGGGCGATTCTTCGCGTCAAACTCGTAGTAACCCTTGAGGTTGGCGTACCAGAGATCTTTACCGACTTTGAAGAAGTGTCCCGCCTGAGGACCTATGGCACTGACCTGGGATTTGAAGTCGCCCAGTGTCGCGCCGCTGCCGCTGTCCCCCGTGACTTGATGGTAAACGTAGCCGACAAGGCCCAGTTGGGTCTGATCGGTGATGAAGTGCGAGGCACTCAGGTCCAGGTGCGCGTCGATGCCGTTTTGATAGTTTGTGTCGGTGTTTTCCCAGTTGTAGGTCATGCCCGCCACGGCGGAAAACTCGTTCTTTTTGTCGAAGTAGGTGTAGCCACCACCGGCATCCAGCGCCGAGTGTCCCAGGCCAATATTGACCAGGCGATTGGGGTCATAAGCACCCACGGGAATGTTGCCCATGCTATAGGCCATGAAATTGTGAACGCCATGGTTCCATTTCATCGTGCCCAGCACATACACGTCGCTCCCCCCCTTGAGGGTGTCTTGGGTTCCACCGGAAAAGCCGCGCCCGCGCGGCCCGACTTGCGTAACGTCGACACTGGCCTCGTCGCGGCCAACCGCGGCCACCACCGAAATCGCAGCCTGGGCCCCGAGTAACGGTTCGGCAAAGGTATACGTGGGGCTGGCGAACAGCAGATCCGCCTTGGCGTCCAGACCAAAGGTGGTCCGCCCACCTCTTGGTATGGCATTGTTTTTGTCGTCACTGGCACTGACGTGATAGTAGATCAGCGGCAGACTCCAACCCGGTTTGGTGGGTGCCGCGGCCAGCGCGCCGAACTGGCCAGGTAACCAAAAGCTGATACCGCCGTCATCTGCCTGAGCAAGCATGGCCGGCAAAAACACCGCCAATCCCAGTACAGCTTTATTTCTTGCAATCATCGAAACCCTCAATTCTCGGCCTACCCAATAGTCGCGTGCGCGTTACAGCTTAGTAGCTGTTTCAAGAATGAGCAGGATTGTGGCCAGGGATGGCGCTGGAAAGTCGAGGAGGCGGGGGCAATGGCGAAAGCTCTGATGCCACCGCCCCGATTGTGCCTGTCGTGATTACTGGCTGGAGCGAATGGCCCCGCCGTCAATCAACAGATTCTGCCCGGTGAGGTATCCGGCATGGCTGCTGCAAACGAAGGCGCAAAGTGCACCGAATTCCTCGGGTGAGCCGAAGCGTTTCGCCGGAATTTCGCTGCGGCATTCGTCAAGGAATACCTCACTGTCTTGTCCCGACTCCTGGGCGACAGCGACCAGGTTGCCACGCAGTCGATCGGTGTCGAATGAGCCCGGTTGCAGGTTGTTGATCGTCACATTGCGGCTGGCGATGTTGTCCTGTCGGGCAAGCCCGGCGACAAATCCCGTCAGCCCGCTGCGTGCGCCATTGGACAAACCCAGGCTTTCGATAGGTGACTTCACCGCACTCGACGTAATGTTGATGATTCGGCCAAATCCGCGAGCGGCCATACCGTCTACCGTGGCCTTGATCAACTCGATTGGGGTGAGCATGTTGGTATCCAGCGCCTTGACCCAGGCGTCGCGATTCCATTCGCGGAAATCCCCGGGAGGAGGGCCTCCCGCGTTATTGATCAAAATATCGAAATGTTCGTGGGCCCCGAGGGCGGCCGCCCGACCCTCAGGCGTTGAAATGTCTCCGGCTACGGCGATGACGGTCACTTGAGGATTGATCGCTCTGAGCTGACGGGCTGTTTCATTCAGCGTGTCTTCGCCTCGTGCGGTGATCACCACGTTCACACCTTCGCTGACGAGTGCCTGAGCGCAGGCTTTACCCAGGCCTTTGCTGGCAGCGCATACCAGCGCCCAGCGTCCTGCTATTCCAAGATTCATGCGTGTTGTCCTGAAAGAAGGTAGCTCAAAGAAAGGGGGGGCCTATTCATGCATGATCCACGGTTGCAGACAGGTTTGGCGATTGGGCATCGATGCCCATGAAGCGTCGCACTCTCTCTCCTTCGGCATCGCGTCGTATGGTTTCAGGTGCGGCATCCAGTTGGATATTGCCGTTCTCCATGAACACGACCCGGTCAGAGATCGACATCGCAAAGTCCATTTCGTGGGTCACGATCAGCATGGTCATGCCTTCTTTGGCCAGGTCGCGGATCACGTTCAACACGTCGTTGACCAGTTCCGGGTCGAGGGCCGAGGTCGGCTCGTCGAACAGCATGATCTGCGGCTCCATCGCCAGGGCCCGGGCGATCGCCACGCGCTGTTGCTGGCCGCCGGAGAGCTGGTGCGGGTACTTGTGGGCGTGGGCCAGCAGGCCGACTTTGTCCAGTAGCGCATAAGCGCGATGTTCACTCAGCTCGCCCGGTTGGCCGTGGTAACGCGGCGCCAGTGTGACGTTATCGAGAATGGTGCGGTGCGGGAACAGGTTGAAGTTCTGGAACACCATGCCGATTTGCCGCACGCCTTTGCGCAGACGAGAGCTGTTGGGTTTGTCCGAGGCTTCGATGAATGTTTCGCCGAACAACTGAATGTCGCCCGTATCGATGGTTTCCAGGCCGTTGACCGTGCGGATCAGCGACGTCTTGCCGGAACCCGATGGGCCAATGATCGAGACCACCTGGCCGTATTCGACATTCAGGTCGATGCCCAGCAGCACTTTGTGCGTGCCGTAGCTCTTCTGGATGTTCTTGAGTTGCAGGATTGGGGTGGCGTTGTTGCCGGCGGCTTTGCGCGCAATGTCCGGTAGCGCTTCGGCGCTGGCCTTGAACTTGGCGATGGTGGCCGCGTCGAGCGTGTGCGGCTTGCGGAAGTTCAGGTCCAGGTAGCGCTCCAGGCGCTGCAGGAAAAAGCCGAACACGGTGACGATCAGCACGTAGTAGACGCCTACCGCCGCCAGGGTTTCCATGACCAGGAAGTTAGTGGCATAGAGGCGTTGGCCGACCGTGAGAATTTCGGTCAGGGAGATGACCGAGACCAGTGACGTCAGCTTGACCACCGTGATGTATTCATTGATCAAGGTGGGCAGCGAAATACGAAATGCCTGGGGGATCACGATCAAGCGCTGCATACCGAACAGGCCGACACCCAGTGCGCGCCCGGCTTCCCTCTGGCCCTTGGCCACGGAAATCAGACCACCACGATGGATTTCCGCCATGTACGCCGCTTCGGTGACCACCAGGGCCAACAGTCCGGAGTAGAAGGGGTTGGACAGAATCGGGCCGCTGCCGGGAAATAATTGCGGCAAGTTGTAGACGAAGACCACCAGCACCAGCAACGGGATGCTGCGGAAAAACCAGATATAGACCGCTGCGGGAATACGCAGGAAGGGCGATTGGGAGAGCTTGGCCGTGGCCAGGAGAAAGCCCAGCAGCATGCCAATGAACCAGGCCAGGGCACTGAGCTGGACGACCGTGATACAGGCATTCCAGAAGTCTGGCAGGGAGAACAGCGAGAAGAAATACGACCAATCAAATTGCATAGGGCACCTCGATCTGCCGCCTCCATGCAGGGGCGGCAGATGACCAGACTACAGGGACGCGTTCTTAGTGGGCAGTCGGTTCTTCCAAGGCATATTTCTTAAGAATAGCGGCATATTCACCGCTCTTTTTGGTCTCCTCAAAGGCCTTTTGCACGGCCTGGAACGTTTCGTCATTACCTTTCTTGACGAAGATACCCAGGGTTTGCTGATAGATCGGGTGGTCGGTGGTGATCACCACGCGGCCATTGGTCTTTTCCGCGATCAATTTTGCGGCGCCGGCGATTTCAACCTGAGCCTGAATATTCTTGGACAACAGGGCCTGGGTCACTTCGGGGGCCGAAGGGTACTCGCTGACGGTGATAGCGCCTTTGTTGTTCGGCACGCAGTACTCATCGGACAGCTTCCTGAATTCCTTGACCCAGGTAGTGCCTTGTTCCAGACCCAGTTTCAAGCCGCACAGGTCTTCAGGTTTCTTTGCATTGATCTCGCTGCCCTGGGGCACCATGACCGAGGCCCCGGTGTTGGCATAGGCGATGGTCTGGGCCTGAGTCTGGCGCTCCGGTGTGATGTACATGCCGGAAATGACCGCGTCGTACTTGGCGGAGTTCAAGCCCAGGATCAGGCTCGGGAACTTGGTGTCGACGAACTCCACCTTGGCGTTCATGTGTTTGGCCAGGGCTGTAGCCAGTTCGGGGTCGGAACCCACCACGTTTTTGTCCTTGTCGTAGGACTCGAAAGGAGGGTAGGTGATTTCCATGCCGACCTTGAACGTGTCAGTCGCGGCCATGCTCACCGAGGCACCGAACATACCGGCTGCCAATACGGCCATGCTCAACAGGGCTTTGTTATTTTTTTTCATTATTTACTGCTCCGGCGTAGGTAAGGGGTTAGCTGAAAACTTCAATCAGGACGGTTGAACCTGATTTTTCAAATGTCCAAAACTGGCGGGCTTGCGTGCCTTACCTGGCAGTTGAACTTCCCCATTGGCCACCCTCTGGCGCAGATATTGATACGTCTGCAGCGCCTGGCCATACATGTGTTCGCCGATCGTGATTTCCTCGTAGTCGTTACCAGCCTGGGCGAACCCGGGCAGCGGTTTGATCTGGGTGTGGTAGTCGCAGGCATAGAACAGGGGAAAGGAATAGCGCTCCTCCCTCACGCTGCGCACCCGGTGCGCGGTTGCAACGAAGGCGCCTGCTGTCATCACCTCCAGCATGTCGCCGATGTTGACCACAAAGGCATCGGCCATCGGTGGTGCATCGATCCATTGGCCAAGATTGTTCATCACCTCAAGGCCTGGTTTGTCGGCCAGGAGAATGGTGAAGCACTCGTAATCAGTATGGGCGCCAAGACCCGGTGCATCATGGGCCGCACCGTCGAAGGGGTAGTGGATCAGGCGCAGCTTGGACGGCGGACGGGTGACCAGGCTGTCGAAATAGTTTTCTTCCAGGCCCAGGGTCAGGGCGAAGCCACCGAACAGGCGCCGGCCCAAGGCGAAGATCGCTTCGTAGTAGGCCTGCACCGACGCCTTGAAACCGGGCAACTGCGGCCAGTCGTTAGGTCCAAGCAATGGGGTGTTGGCCAGCACCAGCGGGTCATCGGCGGGGACTTCGAAGCCGACGTCGAAGGCTTCCTTGTGGTCCGGCTTGCCTTTGGAATAGACCTCTTCGCCTTCGGGCACAAAACCTTTGTGGGTTTGCGAGGTGCCGATGTAGTGCCGCATCTTGGTGTCGATGGGCTGGGCGAAAAAGTCCTTGGCAGCCTTGCGCAGATTGGCGATCAGTTGCGGGTCGATACCGTGGTCGGTGATATAGAGGAACCCGACCTCGCTGGCAGCGCGCCCCAATTGTTCGGCCACGGCCAGGCGGTGTTCCAGTTCAACACTGAACAGACCGGCGATGCTGACCACCGGGATGCTGTTGAAGTTGGCTTTGAGTGTGTCAGTACTGGCGCTGTTATTTTTATTGTCAGGCATGACGCATCGGCTCCCTAAGGATGGTTTGAGTGGTGGAAACGCTCGAAGTGTTCGCGCTCGGTCTGGCCCATCCACACGTTCAATGACCACAGGTCGGCGACCGGGACATTGGTGAAGGGCAAATGATGCAGGTAGCCATCGGCGCCGAATTCCGGGGTCAGGGTGCTGACCTGATAACTGCGGGCCTGTTGCGAGCGCCAGATGCTTTCCCAGTGCTGCTGATGGAAGGCCAGTTCTTTTGCATATTCGGGAGCCGCCGGGTGCGGAACCTGCGGGCCTTGGTCGTAACCGACCCGGGCCTGGATATGGTGAACGCGCTCGATGAAAGGGCTCAGGTCATCGGCCGGGTCATTCAACAGACGCTCGCAGGTCACGACCCAATGGCTGATGTCACTGGTGAACAACAGATCAGGCAGTTGCCGGATCAACTCCAGGGTCACCCAAGGGTTGAACAGCGAACGCGAGCGATGAGTTTCGAAACTGCAGACCTGGCCATGCTTGCGTGCCAGATCCAGCGCCTGTCCAAAGAACTCCACTTGTTGTGGCAAGGACCAGCGATCGTTGCCCGCCAGTACGTTGACGAAGCGTGGGCCGAGTTCGCCAGCCCAGGCGAGTTTCTGTTCGAGGTCATTGAGGTGTACGGTGGGCGTTGCCGACTGATCCGGCAGCACGTCGTAGGCGGTGAAGACGGTGCTGATATAGCCCAGGCGATTGGCCTTTAGAAAGGCGCCAAACTCAGCCCGCTCACGGGCGTCCAGTGGCAGTCGCGCTTCCATGCCATCAAAGCCTGCTTGCAGCAGCTCTTCAAGCGCCTGAGCCTTGCTGGCGGTGTAACCCCACAGCGTGCGAAAAATTTCCAGCTTCATCGGTGATCCTCAAAAATCCAGGGCCTACTGCAAAAGCACGTCGACGCACCAAGCTGTTGAACAATGCCAAGGCTGGTTCGCTGTGGAGCCGATGTTAGGCACAGGCTGAGCGGCGAAAGAATCTGAAAGTTCAAATCAATACTTCAGAGAATTGATAACAAATAGCCAGCTATCTACATCAATTTCCACGGGGGAATTTATGGGCGAGCAGGTGCCTACGCTAACGATTAGCGAGGGATGCCATTGTTACGGCATCATTTTGAAGAGTCCCAAGCGACGATGGGCAGGCGAGGAAAAATCCGTGATAAATCAGGCAGATCGAATATTTTCAAACTTGGCGGCGGCGGGTGGTGCCGTGCTGCCCACCCTGAAAAAAGCATCTCGCGCATAGGGCTCCTGGTTCAGGACTACGCTAACGCTGTGCGGGTCGTCGATCAAACGACCCACTTGCGTCCGTCCATGGAGCGCCCAATGCCGCCCATCACCACGCGCCTGGTGGCGCTGTTAGCGCTTTGCCTGACGCTTGAAGTCCCAGCCCAGACCAACGACTGTCCAGCCGGCGAGAAACCCGTGTGCCTGGACAGCTGCGTTTGCTTGCCAGACCTGGGACTGATGGCTGATGGCATTTACCAGATGGCGGCACCTGCCCTGGCGTTGTGGCTGACCCAAGCCCGCGCTGAAGCAGATATCGCCGGCACCCAACCGATTCCACCGCACATCCGGGAGCAACTGCTGCGCTGGTACGACCCCAGTGTCCTTGATACCGCGCGCTACAAAGTCAGCGATAACAGCCAAATGAACGCAGCCACTGCCATGCTGCAAAACCCCGATGTCGGTGCCGTGACGCTGATCGACATCATCCTGTTCCGCGACGCTCAAACCGCAGAACAGGACCTCGCGCTCTGGGCTCACGAACTAAAGCACGTGCAGCAGTATCAGGAATGGGGGGTAGAAGGATTTGCCCAGCGGTATACACAAGACTTCAATGCGGTGGAAGCGCCGGCTTATGCCATTCAGGCTGAGGTCAGGCGGTCATTGCGGGAAGGGGCTGACTGAAGGGCATCACCAGCGTTTGCGCTGATACGCGAACGTCAGGGTCGGGGCGAACCATGACCCCGGTCGCATAAATTTGAAATGTACGGCGTTGCTCGCCAGAATCGCGCCCCAAGCCGGCCAACGTTGTCGGACGTTCGCGGTGAAAAGGGGCTGTAGTTGAACGAACAGACATTGTCCAAGCGCCTGGAGCGCGTCGCGGCGCAGGTGCCAGTCGGTGCGCGCCTGGCCGATATCGGCTCGGATCACGGCTACCTGCCGGTGGCATTGATGCGCCGTGGCGCCATCGTAGCGGCGGTCGCCGGCGAGGTGGCATTGACGCCGTTTCGTGCGGCCGAACGCACTGTGCGCGAAAACGGCCTGGATCAGCGGATCACCGTGCGCCTGGCCAATGGCCTGGCGGCGATCGAGCCGGGTGACGGGATCACGGCGATCAGCCTCTGCGGCATGGGTGGCGAGACCATCCGCGACATCCTCGACAGCGGCAAATCACATCTGAGCGGCCAGGAACGCCTGATCCTGCAACCCAACGGCGGCGAGCAGCCACTGCGCCAATGGCTGATGGAAAATGGCTACCGTATCCTCCACGAGGAAGTGCTGCGGGAAAACCGCTTCGACTACGAAATTATCGTCGCCGAGCGGGCAGGGGCGGTGAAGTACACCGCCGAGGAACTGTACTTCGGTCCGTTACAGATGCAGGCACGCAGCCCGGCGTTCCTGCTCAAGTGGCAGCGCATGCTGCGTCTTAAGCAGCGCACGCTGACCCACTTCACCCGGGCGCGGCAGGCTGTGCCCGAGGAGAAGGTGCAGGAAATCGCCCGACAGACTCGCTGGATCACCGAACTGTTGACCTGAGCTGGATACATTCCACGACGTGAGCACTCATACGGCGTAGCAAGCAGCTATACCAATGAGCGCAAGAAAACAGATCAACTGAATGCAAAAGAAGGTAAACCGAACGGCCACGAACCGGTCGGTTTGCACATGGGAGACGTGAACCAGAGACTGGCACACCCGAGCCACCAGCACGAGTATGGACAAGTCGTTCACTGCGGGGCCGCTGACACCCAAGGCTGAAACCACGAACACGATGGCGCCAAAGACCGGTAGGTTTTCCACGCAGTTGGCGTGTGCTCTTGTCCCGCGCCGATACCAGTCCTCGCCTTCGAGTTGATCGCTGCGAAAAGAGGCAATCGCAACTTTTGAGAACAGGATGGCGACCCAGCGATACACCCCGACGGTTGCCATCAATAGCAGCAACGTCCAGGTCGCAAATCCAAGCAACATCCACTGGGGAATCGTCATGGCGGCCATCCTCGATCAATTGTTTTCAGCACGTCATTGCACAGCTGCGCGGCCAGTGGTCGGTCGCGCGCTGTCGATCAATGGCTCATGATGGGTGCCAGTGCAGTCTGGATCCTGGTCATCTGCGCTGGCGTTGTCATGCGCGTCAGCAGCCGGCCAAAGTGGGGATGCTGCACGCCCGAGATGATGTATTGCCAGCGGTAGGCGCCCAGCATGCAGGCGTTGATTTGCGCTGTTTCATCGACGCTGAACGGGCGTGAAACGTTTCGAATGAAGTAGTCGGCATCGGCAACCGATTGCGCCTGCAGGATGCCGTCGACAGCCGCCACCAGCGCAATCAGATCGTTAACGGCCTGATCGCGCTCGGCTGGCGAGAGTTTCGCGTGCTCTGCCTTCCACTCCAGTTCATCCAGTACGACGTGCCGGCTCTCATCCATCCAGTGAAACTTGAAGACATCCTTGAATAACGGGCACAACTCCTCGCGCGGGGCGATGCTTTGCGAGTAGTGCGTTTGCACAAACAGCTCGATATGACAGGTCAACGCCAGCACCGACCAGGTACTGGCCGCCAGTACTGCGCGGGCCACATCGTTTGGGTCGGCAACCTGACGATAGCCCGCAGGCAATTGCGCACTCATCATCGTTTCCATGCGTCGGAACAGTTCCTGGTGCTTGATCTCGTCGTTGGAAAAACGCACCAGCGCTTCAAGTGCCAGTTGATCGTCAAAGACATGGGCGCGACCTTGATCGAGCATTTTGGCGCTGATAAACCGTTCGACCAGACCAAAGATATACGCGTAGGTTCGGCCATGAACCTGACTGAGCCGGCGCGCCTCATCCTCGGTGAGGAAGGTCAGCCGGTCGATCCGTGAGAGTCCGTCGGGCAAGAATTTGCGCGAGAAGTCAAAGCTGCGGTCCCGCAGCAAATCACGATCGATCTGCCATTCCGCTTTCTTCGATGATCTGACAAGTTGAGCATAACGGGCGGCGTTGCTCGATTCCGGGTTGAGTAGGGTCGCGACGGTGTTCATTTCGATCTCCTGCTTCGGGGCAGTTACGGTTGACGTCGGAACCAATGACCATGGGTGAAGCCTCTGGGGCCAGTCTCGATCGCCGGGTCCGCGTTGGTGCTAATCTAGGCCTCGCCGTTCCGGCGATGAATGACCAGTGCGCCGGATTACTTGCTCCGGACTCCGGAGAGGAGGGCTGGCGAGTGCTGGATGCGCTTTCTGATGTCTTGCGTGTGATTCGGCTGTCTGGAGGGGTGTTCCTCGAGGCGGAGTTCACTGCGCCCTGGTGCATCGGCGGAAAAATCTCGGCCGACGATTGCAAACCGTTCCTGGCGGCACCTCGACATATCATTGCGTCGCACTTTGTCGCCGCGGGGCACATGCAATTACGGATCGACGGGGAGCCCGCCATCGATGTGCAAGCAGGCGAGCTCATTCTGCTTCCTCGTAACGACACTCATACGTTTGGCAGCGATCTGAGCATTGCGCCGATGTCTGCGGGTGAGGTCATTCAACCGCCAGAAGTCGGCGGCATTGCACGAATCAAGCACGGCGGGGGCGGAGAGGTCACGCAACTATTGTGTGGCTTCCTCGGGTCTGAAACGCCCTTCAGTCCATTGCTTTCATCGCTGCCTTCCTTATTAAAGCTGGACGTACGCGCGACGGCTTCGGGCGCCTGGATTGAAAGCTCATTTCGTTTCGCTGTCAGTGAAATCGCAGCGGGACGCGTCGGCTCGACAGCGGTTATCGCCAAGCTCTCCGAATTGTTATTCGTCGAAGCCGTCAGCCAGCATGTCGCCAGCCTCCCGGCCGAGCGGCGCGGGTGGCTGGCGGGGTTACGAGACCCCCACATCGGGCGGGCACTCGCGTTGCTCCATGCTCGTCCAACCGAGGGCTGGACGGCAGAAGCACTGGCGCTTGAAGTGGGCATGTCGCGCTCGGCATTCGCCGAGCGATTTACGGCATTGGTCGGACAACCGCCCATGCAGTACCTGACGCTCTGGCGTATGCACGTGGCGGCGCAACAGTTGCGCGAAGGCTGCGGGAATGTGGCGCAAATCGGCTTTGCCGTGGGCTACGAATCCGAAGCCGCGTTCAGTCGCGCGTTCAAACGCCAGTTCGGCACATCACCTGGCACCTGGCGCAGACAATCGGGTACCTCGACCGGTTGAATCCACAGCCCTGTCAACGAGCCTCTTCTATAGGGACTGCTATAGTCAGCCAGACCGGCTCAAATCGGCAGTCGCTGGTAAAAACAAACTACTCAGGAGTTCCGTCATGCGAATCGTAGCGGCCTCTGTGTGCACACTTCTGTTATCCCTGGCATTACCTGCGTTGTCCTTTGCCGGTTCAAATTGCGGTGATTCGGGCAGTGCAAGTGACGCCAGAAACTGTGTAAAAAACAACAACGATCAAAAAGGGAAAGGCAATTGCAATAACAATGGCAATTGCGATAAAGCCAAGGACAAGGCCAAAAACAAAGCTGATGATGATCACTCGGTCGAATGCAGAGAGATCAATAACCTTGTGCTGCGCCGTGAATGTCTTGATAGACGTAGAAATTGATCCACGCTGAAGGAACCCTCTATGTTCAGGTTTCGCTCGTTGATTGCAACTGTTGCCTGTTGTGCGCTGGTCTCCGGCTCTGCTACGGCATGGGCCGATCCCGGTAACGGGAAAGGCCAGGGAAGCGCAAAGGGAAATCCTCAAAACACCCAAGACCATGGCAACCAAAAAGGTCATGGAAACAAAGGCAACAATTCCGGGGGCAGCGATTGGGACAATGGTCCAAGCATTAATCGCAGCAGCATTCTCGGGATTGTTGGCGGTTATCCGGACTACTGGAGCCCAGGGCCAGCGTTGCCACCGGGCATTCAAAAAAACCTGGCGAGAGGCAAACCACTTCCTCCGGGCATCGCCAAAAAACTCGATGGCCGGCTGATCGGCAGACTGCCGCACTATGAGGGGTACGAATGGCAGCAAGCGGGTACGGACTTGATACTGGTCGCGCTGGCTACGGGGCTGATTTATGAAGTCTTGAATGGTGCTTTTGATTAAAGCTTGAGCAGTAAGCGCTGTTGGCATGACCTTGCCAGTATTCGTTTTAGCGCGCCTTCTGGCGCGCACGCCTGTTTGGCCAGTACACCTCGCATCCCGTCTGTCGCAAGACTTGAACTGCCAAGGGGATAACGCGTCATAAAGTGCGCGATATCAACCTTATGGAAGCAATCATGCTTTTAAAAAACAAGAGTCTTGTTGCTGTAATGTCATGCGCCATGATGCTTGCAGCCGCCCCGTTACTCCCTGCTGACCTGTCCTTGATGAACTCCGTCTATGCGAAAGACGGTGGTGGTGGTGGTGGTAATGGCGGTGGTCACGGCGGTGGAAATGGTAGTGGAAACGGTGGTGGCCATGGCGGCGGTGTTGGGAGCGGTCACAGCGGTTCAGATCACGCCGGCAACTCCAACAGTAATGGCCACGGCAATGGACTGAGCAGCGATCATGCCGGCAGGTCTGTTCGCGACCATGGCATAAGCGGGAACCACTATGGCAATGATCGCAATGGTGATCGCGCTCATGGTTCAACCACTTCAGGTATCGCCCACTCCAAAGATACTCGCGGTGTTGCTAAAGCCACCGCTGTTTCGAGATCCACCCCTGGGGATCACAACGCCAAAGGATTGAGTAACGCTGCAACGTCGGGATCGAAACATTCGTTTTGAGTCAGTGGCTGGTGAGCGCTCAAGATACTGTTGACTGAACGATCGACAGGTTCAGCTCACACCTGACTTTGCACGAGCGTCCTGCAGAGAAAACACGCGACACCTTTCGACTTTCTCAAAGGTGTCGTGATTTGAACCAGAGGGCCGGTCCAGACGACCCTCTATCGGCTGTGGATTTCACCGATTGAATCCACACCCCAAAGCCGCCATACAGAAGCCGAAACGGATCTGTTTTTTACGGCGGCCTTCACAATCCACATCACACGTTCGATTGCAGCGCCGGGCCAAGAGCGGCAGCCGCGGTTAAATTGCTGCGCGCCCAATTCAAGGGCCGGAAAGTCCCCGTGCTTACAGGGCAAAGTGTTTATGTTTTGGCACGCTTCGAGGGTTTTGATGCGTTTGACGGTATCCCCCCAGGGGGGATAGGATGCCGCCGTAATTCATTGAGGCCAGAGGCTCAAGTCATGAGTGAGCACGGACACAACCATTCCCACACCCACCAAAGTCATGAAGCGATTGTCAAACGCCTCAAGCGCGCGGATGGCCACCTACGCGGCATCATCACCATGATCGAAGAGGGCCGTGATTGCGTGGACATCGCTCAGCAACTGCATGCGGTCGAAAAAGCGGTGTGCCAAGCCAAGCGCACGCTCATCCAGGATCATATTGATCACTGTCTGGAAGACACCGTCTCGGCGTTGAACAATGGCGAGCGCGCACCACTGGACGCGTTCAAACAAATCACCAAGTACCTCTAGGCCAGACATGCCCAACTTCGCTGAACTGCTGCAACAGGGTGGGACTCACGCCTGGCTGTACTTCCCGAGCGCAATTTTACTTGGGGCCTTGCATGGCCTGGAACCGGGTCATTCAAAAACCATGATGGCGGCCTTCATCGTGGCCATTCGTGGCTCGGTCAAACAGGCGGTTTTGTTGGGTTTGGCCGCGACGCTGTCGCACACGGCAGTGGTGTGGCTGGTCGCTATCGGGGGCATGTATTTGGGTAAAGGCCTGGATGCTCAAACCACGGAGCCTTACTTCCAGCTGGCGTCCTCGGTATTGATCATCGTGATTGCGCTGTGGATGCTGTGGCGCACCTGGCGCGGTGAACAAATGTTCAAGTTCGAGCAAGGTGACAATCATCACCACGGCGAACATGGCCATGGCCATCATGATGAGACCCACCGCATCGACACTGGCCATGGCCGAATCGAACTGTCGATCTTTGAAGAAGGCATGCCACCGCATTGGCGCCTGAAGGTATTGAGCGGTCATGCCTGGAGAGCCTCAGATGTTCGCCTCATGACGACCCGTCCAGACGGCAGCACTCAATCGTTCTCTTTCGTCGAGCGCGAGGGTTTCCTGGAGTCGGCCGTGGATATCCCGGAGCCGCATGAGTTCAGTGCTCGCTTGAGTCTTGGGCATGCGGGCCACTCCCATGATTACGATCTCGAGTATCAGGAACATAGTCACGGGCACGGGCATTCGGAACTGGAAGGTCTGGAGTTGTCGATTGATGGCTATCAGGACGCACACGAACGAGCGCACGCCAATGATATCCGCAAACGCTTCACCCACCGCGAGGTCACCACGGGGCAGATCGTCATGTTCGGTCTGACTGGCGGTCTGATTCCATGTCCTGCGGCGATTACCGTCTTGCTGCTCTGTCTTCAGGTTAAAGAGGTCGCGCTAGGGGGCATGCTGGTTCTGTGCTTCAGCATCGGCCTGGCGATCACTTTGGTGACGGTGGGCGCTGCTGCGGCCATTGGCGCTAAGCAAGCGTCCAATCGCTGGCCCTGGCTGGGCGCCGTTGCTCGTCGCGCGCCATACCTGTCCAGCGTATTGATCATCGGTGTTGGCCTATACGTGGGCTTTCATGGTTGGATCGGCCTGAATGCGTAAATAGACCATCTCAGGCGATGCTGCCTGCATGGCTCATTAGGCGAGGATGATCTGGCGGGCCCGAAGCCCGCCAATTTTGGTCAACCCGTTCAAGCTCTCTAGCGCAGCAAATGCACTGCCAAACCGGCAAGCGCACAGACCATCAACACCTGAATGACACCGCGTTTGAAGCGGAACAAGGCCACCGCCGCCGCAATGGCGATCAGTGCAGACGGCCAGTCCAGGTTGCCGCTGAAGCCCTTCGGCCAAAGCACGTGATAGCCGAAGAAACACGCCAGATTGAGGATCACTCCAACCACCGCCGCCGTAATGGCGGTGAGCGGTGCCGTGAACTTGAGTTCGTTGTGAGTCGACTCTACCAGCGGGCCGCCCGCGAGGATGAACAAGAACGAAGGCAGGAAGGTGAACCATGTCACCAGGGACGCCGCGACAGCGCCAGCCAGAAACACCTGATCAGCTCCGAAGACTTGCGAGACATAGGCGCCGACAAACCCCACGAAAGCCACCACCATGATCAGTGGTCCAGGCGTGGTTTCCCCCAGCGCCAGGCCGTCGATCATCTGAGTCGGGGTTAGCCAGCCATAGTGACCGACCGCACCTTGGTAGACATAAGGCAGCACCGCGTAGGCGCCACCAAAGGTCAGCAATGCGGCTTTGGTAAAGAACCAGCTCATCTGGGTCAAGGTGCCTCCCCAACCAAAGAGAGCGGTCAAAATCCCCATCGGCAACGCCCATAACGCCGCGCCGATGAGTGCGAGGGAGGCGAGTCTCAACCCGCTAAATCGGGCATGTTCAGGGGGCGGCGTGTCGTCATCGATCAAGGCTGGGCCAAAGGACTTTTTGGCGGCGCTGTGGCCCCCGACCCTGAATTTCTCGGGTGCCAGGCGTCCGCCGACATAACCGACCAATGCCGCGCCCAGTACGATCAACGGGAATGGAACATTGAAGGCGAAGATCGCCGTAAATGAGGCCGCAGCAATCACCCACAGCCAATTGTTCTTCAGCGCCCGAGTGCCGATCCTGTGTGCCGCCTGCACGACAATCGCTGTCACCGCAGGCTTGATTCCATAGAAGAGTCCGGCGACCACGGGTACTTCACCGAAGGCGATGTACATCCACGACAGGGCGATCAGAATGAACAGCGAGGGCAGCACAAACAGTGCACCCGCAATGACGCCACCCCATGTTCGATGCATCAACCAGCCGATATAAGTCGCTAGCTGCTGAGCTTCCGGCCCCGGGAGCAACATGCAGTAGTTGAGGGCATGCAGAAATCTGCGCTCGGATATCCAGCGCCGTCGTTCTACCAGCTCCTGGTGCATGATCGAAATTTGTCCCGCAGGCCCGCCGAAGCTTATGAACCCCAGCTTCAGCCAGAACCAGAACGCCTCACGCAGACTGATCGCTTGCGGCCTGGACAGCTCCTCGTCAACGGCCAACGCGCGAGCCTTGCTCATAAATGTGTTCCTCTTGTTTTTTGAAAGACTCGCAACGGATCTCGCGCCATTCCGGGCGACCTCGCACATCAGTGTAGAAACGTTGTTCTGGACAACCTGTAGCAAATAACTCGCTGTCCGTCCCATAGTTGGCATTAAAGCGAATAAAACTATTGAAAAAAACTTCTATTAGCTTTAAACGAGAAGCTCACCGGCACATTGCCAGTAATCAGCATGTGAGTTTCGCCAGTTTTTGGCTCAGGGAGCACTGATGAGTTTTCGTCCATTGACCGACTCCCCGCGGCAATCGACCGATTGCGACGCTGTCGCACCTCAACTGAATGAACAACCCGATACTGTCGGCATGACCTGTGCTGACAATGAAGACACGATCGCCCAATTATTGGACTCAGCTCGTCACTGGGCCCACACCACCGCGTGGGGGGTTTACCGCGCCGGTGAACAAATGCATTTAGTCGGGCAGGGCGACCCTCGGGTGCAATGGCCATCAAGCATTGCAAACGAAGCGTTTGAAGCCTTTTGCCTGACCATGGGCTTGCACCGCTGGCCGACCGGCAAAGGCGAAAGTGTGCTGGGCTGGCTACTCGCGCCAGTCGATGATGCCGCGCAGCCGGCGCTCGCCGAGTTTGCCCGGCGCCTGGGGATTCAGGTACAGACCAATACCCTTGCCCGTGCGCAGATTACTCAGCGCGTACTGTATGAAATTACCTACCTGGCCAGTTCGACCCGCGACCGGTCAGTGTTTCTGGTGGGGGTTCACCGGCTGCTGGCCAGCCTGATCGACGCCGAGAACTTCTATCTCGCGCTGTATGACCCGCACAGCGGCAAGATTGACTACCCGTATTACGTCGACATCATCGACGTTGATGCCCTGGAGTCGGAAAACTACGAATACCTGGACCCTTCGCACCTGTCGCTGACCGGCCAGGTGTTGACCTCCGGACAGCCGTTGCTGATCGACGCCGCCGGCATTCTCGCGGCTCAGGCCCAGGGCCGATTCTACTGCGTGGGTGATCGTCCAGAGTTTTGGATGGGCGCACCGTTGAAAAATGCTTCGGATGACGTGTTTGGCATGCTTGCCATGCAGGTCTACGACGTTTCTCGTACCTACAGCGCTGAAGACCGCGCGCTGTTCCTGGTGGTAGCCCGCCACGTGGCCATGGCGCTGGACCGGATCCTCCACCGAGAGGACCTGGAAGCGACGGTGATGCGCCGCACCCTGGAGCTGTCGGCACTCAACGATGCCTTGAGGCAGGAAGTGGCGGACCGCGAGCGTGCCGAACATCTGCAGAGCGCGCTGTTCCAGATTGCCGAACTGTCGAGCCAGCCTGGCGACATGGCTGAGTTGTTTCAAACCTTGCATGGCATCGTCGGTGATCTGCTGTTCGCGCAAAACTTCTACATCGCGCTGTTCGACGACGCGACCACTGAAGTGACCTTTCCCTATTATGTCGATGAGCGACAGACGACCCGCCCGGCGGCCCGGCGTGGGCGCCGCGGCTTGACCGAGTACGTGATCCGTCAGCGTCGACCTTGCCTGATTGATGCCGGCGAGGCCGAACGATTGGCTGCGCGCGGTGAAATAGAACTCGCCGATGAGTATGTCCGGTCCTATTCCTGGCTAGGCATCCCCTTGTTTGATGGCGATGCAGTGCGCGGCGTGCTGGCGGTGCAAAGCTATACCTCGCAGGTCTGGTACACGCTGCGCGACCAGGAACTGCTGACGTTCGTGTCGCGCCACATTGACACCGCGTTGTCGCGACGCACAGCCGCCGAAGCGATCCATGCCGCCAACCTCAAGCTCGAAGCCCGGGTACAGAACCGCACCCGCGAGCTCGATCACGCCAACGCCAAGTTGCAACACGAAAACTCCCACGATGCGCTGACCGGCCTGCCGAATCGCACCTACCTGCAACAGCGCCTCGGTCTGGCCTGGTCGCAGTTCGGCAGCGAAGGCGGGCACCTGGCGGTGATGTTCATCGACCTCGACCGTTTCAAGATGGTCAACGACAGCCTCGGCCACCATTTCGGCGACCTGCTGTTGATGCAGGCCGCCCAGCGGTTACGCGGTTGCCTGCGCGAAACCGACATGCTGGCTCGCCTGGGGGGCGATGAGTTTTCGGTGCTGGCTCCCGCAGCGCCGCTGGAGGTGGTGATCGAAATCGCCGAACGGATCCTGGTGGCGTTTGACCTGCCGTTTTTCATCAATGGCCATGAAGTTTTTTCGTCGTGCAGTATTGGCATTGTCAGTGCCGACGGCCAATTCCATCACGAGCCGGCCGACCTGCTGCGCGACGCCGATGCGGCGATGTACCGGGTCAAAAGCGCCGGGCGCGACAGCTACGCAGTGTTCAACCAGGAAGTGCGCCGTGAAGTCTCGGACCAGGTTGAGCGGGAAGGGGCCTTGCGCAATGCGCTCAAACGTACAGACGAACTGCTGCCGTATTTCCAGCCGATTGTCAGCGTCGAAACCGGCGAACTGTTGGCCCTTGAAGCGCTGATCCGCTGGCATCAGCCGGGCGGCCGGGTGATCGCGCCGGGCGAGTTTTTGCCGGATGTCGAGGGGTTGCGCCTGATCGGTCGACTGGACCTGTACATGCTCACCAGCATTGCAGTAATCCTCGCACAGCCCGAGCACGCCAATTGGCCTGCGGTGCACGTCAATTGCTCCAGCTACAGCATGACGCGCCCGGAATTTGCCAGTGAAGTGCTTGCCCTGTTGGCCCGGTGCGGGGTCGCGCCGTCGCGGATCTGCCTGGAGTTGACCGAAGGTGCGCTGGTCGCAGAGCCAGCCATTGCCCGACTGACCATGCAGCAATTGGCCGACAACGGCATGTCGGTGGTGCTCGATGACTTCGGTGCAGGGTTTTCATCCCTGAGCTATGTGCATCAATACCGTTTCAGCGGCCTGAAGATCGACAAGTCGTTCATCCTCGAACTGACCACCAGTGCCCGCAGTCGCGCCATCGTGCGGGCCATTGTGCGCATGGCCGAATCGCTGGACCTGAGTGTGGTGGCCGAAGGTGTCGAGGATAAAGCGACCCTGGACTTGCTGCGCGAAATCGGCGCTGAGCAAGCCCAGGGTTACTACTTTGCCAAGCCGATGGGGTTGGAAGCGTTGTTGGCGAGTTCGCTGCTTGATCAACGCTGAGCGCCTCGCTTACGCCGACGTTTGATCCTCCTTTCTCCCAGCCCCGCCAGTATCTTTGGACTGTCGGGCACTGCGCCGCAGTTCTTGCGGCGTGCGCCCTACGACTCGCACGAAGCTGCGCAGCATGTGATCGGCATCGCCGAAGCCGAAGCACCTGGCGATCTCCTCGAAGGTTTGGTGTCCGTCCTCGACCAGAGGCCGCGCTGACTCGATACGCAGGCGCTCGATCGCTTTCGCCGGAGTCACTCCGATAGCCGCTGCGAATACGCGACCAAACTGGCGCACGCTCATATGGGCGACGTCGGCCAGTCGTTCAACGGACAGATCGTCACGCAGATGATCGCGCGCGTAGCTCAGCACCGTGCGGATGCGATCCGAGCCCGGGTCGAAATCCAGCAGCGAAGAGAACTGGTATTGACCCCCCGGTCGCCGGTAGTAAACCACCAGCATGCGCGCGACGGAACGCGACACCTCTTTGCCCAGGTCTTGTTCGATCATGGCCAGGGCCATGTCGATGCCCGCCGACATGCCGGCGGACGTCCAGACATTCCCGTCTTCGGTCCAGATTCGATCGCCGTCCACGCGCAGCAACGGATAGCGTGCTTGCAACTGCGGCGCATAGTTCCAATGCGTGGTCGCGACGCGACCGTCGAGCAGGCCGCTCTCGGCGAGCAGGAAGGCGCCGGTACAGACACTGGCCGTGCGGCGAGAGCGCGGGGACATGTCCCGTATCGCAGCCGCCATCGGCATCATCCGGTCATCGATTGGGGCAGTTGGTGCGCCGACGATGATGAGCGTGTCGAGGCGCTCGACAACCTGCATGGTTTCAGTCGCCACTTGCAGTCCGCTCGACGCGTGGATCAACCCGCCCTCCAGTGACGCGACCGTGAATCGATAGCTCGAAGGGCGCGCGCGATTGGCGTTGGTGAAGGCTTCGAGCGGGCCGCTCAGATCCAGCAATACGAAGCCTGGGTAGACCAGGAAACACATGTGACGCTGCATGAACGGAACGCCCAAAGTCTGAATGGGGGAAGCCATAGTACGCGCGTGCTGTCTGGAAGGTCACGAAGGAGTAGCGAGCCCATCCGCCTCCTGCAAGGTGGCTGCGCGTGTCGGCCGAAATCCAGGGATAAATGTCCATTTCGTGCCGTCTTCTCGCCGTACCGTAAATGCACCCCCACCCTTGAGGACGTGCAAATGACCTTCAACAGAACTACCCCCGGAAAAATGATCGCCTGCGCCACCTTGCTCGCGGCGTTCCTGATTGCACCGGGCATTGGCGCCGCCGCCGAGGACCCGTATGCCGACCCGGTCAAACCCGCGCTCCCAGCCTCCACCTTTGAGTGGGATTCCAGCCGAACCGCGCTGGTCGTGATCGACCCGCAGATCGATTTCATGAGTCCAGAGGGCGCGGGCTGGTCAGTCTTCGGTCAGAGCGTTACCGAGCAAAATCTGGTTCCGCATCTGAGCAAGCTGTTCACGGCGTTCAAAAAGGCCGGAGCGACGGTCGCTATCTCGCCGCACTACTACTATCCCCACGATCATAAATGGGAGTTCGAGGCGCCAGCGGAAACCGTTCAGCACAAGCTGGGGCTCTTCGATCGCAAGGGCGCCTTGACACTTGATGGCTTCCGTAACTCGGGCGCCGACTTCATGCAGGAGTTCAAACCCTTCATCGAAGACGGCAAGACCATCGTCGCCTCACCGCACAAGTTGTATGGCCCTCAAAGCAACGATCTGATGCTGCAACTGCGCAAGAAACGGATCGACAAAATCGTCCTCGTGGGCATGGCCTCCAACCTGTGCGTCGAATCGCACCTTCGCGAGTTCCTGGAGCGTGGCTTCGAAGTGGTTGTCGTCCGCGACGCCGTCGCCGGTCCGAAGCTGCCTGACGGCGATGGATACGGTAGCGCGCTGGTCAACTTCCGCTACATCGCCAATGACGTGATGACGACCGACGAAGTGGTGAAAAAACTCGAAGGGCAGTGATCCAGGGTATGTGCCATCTCCTGACCAGAGACGGGGGCCTTGTGGCTCCCGTCTCTGCTGACTGACGCGGAGTACCAAATGAGCAATAACAAAAACAATGGGCCTGCTAGCCCGGACCGGCGAGATTTTATCGTTCTTGGCTTGAGTGCCGCCGCACTGGCGGCGTTTTTTTCGGCGCCTTGCCTTGCAATTTCGTCCGTCAACTCTCCTGACATCAACAGTGGAAGCATGATCATGAGCAAAGTGACTACCCAAGATGGCGTTGACATTTTCTACAAGGATTGGGGGCCGAAGAACGCCCAGCCCATCGTGTTTCACCATGGGTGGCCGCTCAGCAGTGATGATTGGGACAGTCAGGCGCTGTTCTTCGTTGGCTTGGGTTATCGCGTCATCGCACATGATCGGCGCGGCCACGGCAGGTCCTCTCAAGTGAGCGGCGGCCACGATATGGACCACTACGCTGCAGACGTCGCGGCGTTGGTTCAGAACCTGGATCTACGCAACGCTGTGCATATCGGTCACTCGACCGGAGGCGGGGAGGCGACGCGCTATGTCGCCAGGTATGGCCAGGTGCAGAAACGCGTGGCCAAACTGATTTTGATTGGTGCGGTACCGCCTGTCATGGTCAAAACCCCGACCAACCCAGGCGGTCTTCCCATCGGGGTGTTCGATGACATGCGCAAGCAACTGGCAGCCAACAGGTCTCAGTTCTATCTGGATGTCGCCAGTGGCCCGTTCTACGGTTTCAACCGCCCGGGTGCCGCTGTTTCGCCGGGCATGATCCAGAACTGGTGGCGCCAAGGCATGGCCGGCGCGGCAAATGCCCATTACGAGTGCATCAAGGCCTTCTCTGAAACCGACTTCACGGATGACCTGCGGGCGATCACCGTGCCAACCTTGGTCATGCACGGTGACGACGACCAGATCGTTCCCATTGCTGACTCGGCGCTGCTGTCGAGCAAACTGCTGAAAAATGGGTCGCTGAAGGTGTATGAGAAGTTCCCCCACGGAATGTGCTCGACGCACGCCGATGTGGTCAATCAAGAGCTGCTGAAGTTCATTCGCGGCTGATCGGGGCAAGCCATGGTCCTGCTGCTCGCGGGGCCATGGCTGACCGCATTGTTCGCCCGATGTCCAACCAAACAACGGGATTTAACGTTTTATCAAGGAAATCTTGGTTCCTTCAATACTGACGCCAGCCATCAAGCCTTGCTGGTCGATGATGAACGCGTACGCGTCATCTTTGAGCGTCGAGCTGGAAAGGTTTTTCGCAACCCCTTCATCAACCACCACTACCGTGGGTCCTACACCGATTTCCCAACCTTTGGTTTCAGCGACATATTTCACCGCTTTGTCGGTCATCAGAAACAGCACGTAGCCATACGACTGGGCGCCAGCCTGTAGCCCCCATGACCCACTGACAGAGTTGTAATAGTTATCTACTTTCGTGCCCTTCATTAACACGCCTTCGCCATAGCTGCCGCCGAAGACAAGGCCTGCCTTGATGATTTTCGGGAAGACCAAAATCGCCTTGGCCTTGTGCGAGAGGGTTTCGGCAGCGGGAGTTGATTTGTAGAGAAGTTGCAACGCTTGCCGAGAGTCGGCATTCAGGTCCTCGGCGGTGGCCGCACCGGCAGTGTTCAGGAGACTCGCCGATGCCAATGAGGCTGCCGCGAGGAAGAGCGATAGGAAGAACCGCGTTGATTGAGTCATTTGCGTACTCCGATAAGGGAGCATTGGACGCGAGCAGCAGTCAGCGCCTGCCTCAGACAGGAACCGAAACCACTGGAGTATCCGGCGCACCCTGAAATATGTGGATTGCAAGCGTCGCTCTTGATTGCAGGGGACAAGGCCACTGGCCGGTTGCGATGCCATCAATGGTTGTGACCACTGTGTCAGTGTAGGGTTCGCTGTCAGATTTGCTACTGGCCGATATCGACCTAGGCAACCTCCGATACTCTGCGCATGCTTGGCCGACACCTTGGGAAATTCCCTACAAGAAAGAGGGCTGTTTCCTACGGCGAGTGCTCACTTTTTTAACCAGTATTCAGCGCTGATCAAGACTGGAAGAGTGACCGACCAAACATGAAATACCCGAGGGTGCTGGTACTGGATGACTACGCATTTACGCGCAACATCCATGTGATGATGCTCCGGCGCCTGGGCGTAACAGATATCCTTCAAGCAACGGATGTCCGGCAGGCACTGCTCGAGTTAGAGGCCTCAGGTGGGGTTGACATCGTATTGTGTGACTTGGCTGGCAGAGACCTTAATCATCTGGAGTTTCTCCAACAGGCGGCGAGAACAGGAATGGTCCGGGCCGTAGCGCTCTGCGGCACCTTGCAGCCAACCGTGAGCCGGGCACTTGAGAGAACGGCGCTTTTAGTCGGCCTTGAGCTGCTGGGGATAATGAGCCAACCCATGCAGATGCGCCCCTTGCATCGGATAATCCAGCAATACCGGCAACGCTGGGGGGTATCGAAGGTAGAGCCCGAAATAGCGAAACTAATACCTAGCGCCTACGATATTCGCAGGGGATTGGCGCAAGGTGAGTTTCAGGTCTGGTATCAACCCAAACTCACTTTGCGCGAAGACACCTTTACTGGCGTCGAGGCACTGGTCCGTTGGGATCACCCGACTCGGGGGTTGTTGTTGCCTCGCGACTTTCTGGCTGAAGTGTTGGCGCACAACCTGATTGGTGAAATGTTCGAGCACGTGCTGGAGCAGGGCCTGACTTTTCTAAGCGACATGCGCAAGCAAAACATGAATATCGAGATCGCTTTCAATCTGCATGCCTCGCAGATGGCCTCGGATGATTTGGCTGATGACATACAATGCGCGCTTAAGCGACATGAACTCTCAGGCTCGTCATTGATTTTCGAGGTAGCGGAAAGCGGTCTGCTTGATCTCGATCCCAAGGCGCGGGACAACTTGTTGCGCTTGCGTATGCTCGGATGTGGCCTGGCCATCGATGATTTTGGTTTGGGGGCTTCTTCACTGCAACTGCTCTGTCACCTGCCTTTCAGCCAGATAAAACTTGATAAGAAGTTTGTAAATGCACTCCATCATCCTTTCAGTAAAACCATGGTAACCAGCACTCTGGCGCTGGCTCAATCGCTGAATATGAGCCTGGTCATTGAAGGCATCGGCAGCAAATGGGTACGAGACTCATTAGTGCAAATGGGGTGTGAAGAAGGGCAGGGTTTTTTTCTGGGACGGCCGATGTGCGCCAAGGTTCTTCGGACCTGGCTGCGCCAAAGACCCCAGTAACAGATTTGTAACAGAAACTAATGATAGCCTTGCACCTGCCGATCAGAAGGATGTAATGAAACTGTCTGTTGGCTTGGAGGAGGGGTTAACATCATCAATTGCGCCGTGGTTATAGTGGGAGCCAACAAGGACTAACATGTTAAAAGTAATCGTTGTAGATGATCATCCTTTTATACGTTCGTCAGTCAAAATGCTTCTGGCGCATGAAGGTTTTGAAGTCGTCGCGGAAACTGATAATGGCGCCGATGCCGTTCAACTGGTCATTGCTCATGAGCCCGACCTGGTTGTGCTGGACATCACCATTCCGAAGCTTGACGGCCTGGAAGTTATTCGACGTATTCGAGCGTTGGAGGTCCGCACAAAGATTCTGGTATTGACTTCTTTGGCTGCAAAATTTTATTCCATGCGGTGCATGAGTGCCGGTGCGGCGGGCTACATCTCCAAAACCGATGGTCTTGATGAGCTGATCAGGGGTGTCAAAGTCATCATGTCCGGCTATAGCTATTTTCCGGATATACAAGCCCTTTCTGTTCGCCGCAGCGATGGAAGCGCAACCGATGAGGAGTTGATTAGTACGCTCTCGAACAGAGAGCTGGCGATTCTCAAACAACTGGCGAATGGGCTCAGCAATAAAGAAATTGGTGACATCATGCTCTTGAGTAACAAGACCGTCAGCACTTACAAGGCGCGGTTGATCGAGAAACTTAATGTCACGTCCGTTGTTTATCTGGCAGATTTTGCCAAACGCAACGATCTGCTTTAAATGGTGAAGTCTCTTTCATACTGTCTGTCGCTGGTCGTGCTTGTAATCACGGCCAATTTCACCTCTCCCGTAGAAGCACAACCCAGCACGCTGAGCGTGTTGGGCCGTTCCAGTGTCAACGGTGCTTATCACGTAACACTCG